>JBPCOB010000143.1:0-3346 GCA_051000715.1 Mycobacteriales bacterium | reverse complement strand
ACATCGCCGAGATGGAGACCGCCGCGCGGTCTGCCCGATGACACGGCTGCCAGGCCGAGTCGAGAACCACGAACGCCGGCTCTCAGTACTGCTCGATGAAGGCCAGTCGGCGCGAGTACTCGTCCTCGTCGATCTCCCCTGCTGCGTAACGGCGCCGGAGGATGTCCGCGGCGGCGATCCTGCGGCTGGGGGACCGGCCGGGGTCCGTGTCGAAGCCTGGGGTCCGTCGGGCGTGGATGACCAGATACGTCGTGGTGCCGGCGATCGCCGCGAGTAGCAGCAGGATCAACAGGCCCCACACGAGGCCGCCCCACATCATGTCGCCCGGGTAACCCATCATTTGCTTTCTCCCTTGCGTCGGTAGCTGCCAACTCATCGTATACTATCATCCATAGTAGAGCATCCCCGGTGCCTCTTTCGGGGACCCTGCCCGGCAGCCGACGGGTGGAAAGGTTGGTGTCGTCGGTGGGTCTCCCGGTGTTGGGGCGAAAGGCATGGGTCGGGACCGTGGCGGGCTGGCTCGGCAGGTGGCTGCTGGCCCTGCTGGGCGGCGTGCTGTTAGGGGTGGCGTTGGCGGGCCCGGCCGCCGCCCACACGACGCTCTTGTTCGCCGACCCAGCGGTCGGTGGCGCGGTGCCGGCCAGTCCGGACGTGATCACGCTGGTCTTCGATGAGCCGGTCACCCTCGGCGGCGTCCCGGTCCGGCTGTCCGATGATCGGGGTCAGCCGATCGGGCTGGGACCGCCCCGGTCCGAGCAGGGCGAGCGAGTGCTCGCCGTCCCGGTGACCGATCACCTGGCCTGCGGGGTGTTCAAGGTTCGCTGGCAGGTGCTGGCGGCCGACGGTGACCCGGTCGGCGGTGACTATCGGTTCGTCGTCGGCCCGGCCACCGCCCTGACCCCCGGCGTCTCGGCGCCGGGTGACGCGCAGCCGCGGTCCCCGGCCTTGCTCGCCAGCAGCGTCCTGCGCTGGCTGTTGTTCGCGGCGCTGTCGGTCGCGCTCGGCGGGATGGTCGGCGCGCGCGTGGTGCGCCGGCATGCTGGACCACGTCGGGTGCCGTCACCCTGGACCGGCCGCGCCGCCGTGGTGGGGGTGGTGGCCGCGGTGGGGCTGGCCGCCCTGGTCGCCGGCAATGGCAACCTGTGGAGTGCGGTGAGCGACCCGTCGCTGTCCGCCGTTGCCGCCGCCCTGCCCGGACGACTCGCGCTGCTCGAGGTGGTCGGCTTCGCCGCCGCGGGGATCCTGTGCCGAACCAATGGCCGGGGCTGGGCCTGGTTGCCGCTGCTAGCAGTGGTCGCGGCGGAGGGCCTGCGCTCACACGCGGCGACGGCGCTGCCGGGCTGGGGCGCGCTCCTGACCGGGATTCACCTGCTCGCGGCCGCGATCTGGGTCGGCGCCCTGTGGCAGGTCGTGCGCACCGCGATCGCTTGGCGGGGCTCGCCGCGCCGATCCTGGGCCGCGGTCGGATCCTACGCACGTCTGGCGGGCTGGGTCTTCGCCGCGGTGGTGGCCACCGGGACCGGCTCCGCGCTGCTGCTCGTGCCCTGGAGTGCCTGGACCACGACCGGGTACGGGCGGGCGCTGCTGGTCAAGCTCGCGCTGGTGGCGGCGGCCGCGGCCCTGGCCGTGCTAGGCCGTCGCCGGCTACGTCGAGGCCGGCCCGCGGCGCAGCCGTCAGCGCCCGGCCGCGCCGCCCGGGTCGAGCGGGTAGTGCTGGTGGCCGCGCTGGCCGTGACCGCCGTGCTGGTGTCCCTGCCGCCGCCGGCCGCCCTCGGCAGCGGCGACCTGGCCCTGCCGCCGGCGCCGTCCGGCGTGGTCGTGCCGCTCGGGGCGCGGGCCGGCATGATCGGGGTGAGCGCCGCTGCCAGCGCCGGGCAGCTGTTGGTACACCTGAGCGCCCCGGGGCTGCGCAACACCGCGCAAGGAGCGGCCGATCCTACCGCCTACCACCTGGGCGGCACCGTGTCGGTGGGCGGCACGGATGAGTTGACGATCACGTGGCGGGGCTGCGGGCCGGGATGTTTCGTCGCGCCGGTCACCTGGGGGAACGGGCCCAACCCGGTGACCCTGAACGTGACCGCGGACGACTGGCCGGGCGGTACGGTCAGCCTGACCGTGCCGTGGCCGGCCCGCTCCGGCGCCGAGCAACTGCAGGCTGCGGTGACGGCGATGGCACGAGTGCCCACCCTCACCGTGTACGAGCGGGTGACCAGCGACAGCGGCACCGGCCCCGGGCAGGTCCATCCGCTGGTCATTTCCGGGAAGAACTTCCTCGGCGTCGAACCCTACGGCGCCGGTGCCGCGACGCAAGCCGCCCTGCTTCGCGACGAGGGCGGTGAAGTGAGCCTGGCGGTGGGCTTCCCCGGCGACCTGACCCAGGTCGAGCTGGTCATCGACGGCCAGGGCCGGCTGCTGCGGGAGTCGTTGACCGCCCCCAACCACTGGGTCACCCGCAGCTTCGTCTACCCCGAACCCTGATCCGCGAGAATGTGGCGGGGCGACAATCTCAGCGAGCGAGGTAGCCCAGCAGCTCGACAGCGCCCGTGAGGAGCTCGACCTCGCCGCGGACACCGAGATGGCGGCCCGGCTGTCCGCCGCCGCCAGCAACGGCGGATCTATCGATGTCGGCGACGCAAGGCTCCGGTGCCTGCGACATCGGCGCTTCTAGTTCGGTTTACCGGTTCGCGGGACGGCTTCGCGCAGGTGCTGTCCTGGCTGGAAGAAGGCGGCCCGGCCGCGGGCCCGAACCACGGCGAGCTGGAGGATCCTTCGCAGCTCGACGCCCGTGAGCTGTAGCGTCAGATGCTGCAGTATCAGGAGAGGGCCTCCTGCAGGAGCGCGGTGTTAAGAGCGGCCGCTGCTGGGGCGCCCTCGGCGGCGGCGACGATGGCCAGTTGAGCGTGGCGCGCGGCGTCTCCGGCGACATAGAGGCCGGGCACGTTCGTGCTCTCGTTGTTGCCCGTGTCCACGGTGCCCTCCGCGTTGAACGCACACCCAAGCTTGGCCGCGAGTGAAGATCGCTCCCGCTGACTGGTGATGAAGAACATTGCGCTGCGGGTCGCTGGTTCACCGTCGGCGAATGGGGATGACATCACGGACCTCAGTCTCAAGCACCTTGACGGTGTCGTAGAGGCCGAGTTGCTCACCGGCCTTGCTCCCGCAGCTCGGGCGAGCAAAGGGCTGCTGGCCGTTAAGTACTGGGCCACCGCCAGGGCTTCGGGAGCCGCGACGCCGACCACTGCGGCGCAGACGAGGCGGGTGACTCTCTCGGGCAGGCACCAACCGGGAACGTTCGGGTCGAAAGTCTCGGCGAACGGTGCCCTCAGGTGGTCGAGGTGATCGGGCA
>JBPCOB010000142.1:0-14618 GCA_051000715.1 Mycobacteriales bacterium | reverse complement strand
CCCACCATCTCGCTCGATCTGTTCGGACTGTCCGCCGCGCCGTCTTTAGATGTGTTGGCTCTGACCCACCACCACGCGACGGGGGGGTGGTCTGCTGCCCCCGCCGCGCTGCCGAACGGACTGACGCTGGTGCGGGGCGCGGAGATCTCCTGCCGGGACCTCGACGCCGGTGGTGCGCGGATCGGCGTACACCTGCTGGCCTATTTGTTCGACCCGACCGAGCCGGTGTTCAAAGCGGCCCGGGAGCGGCTGCGGGACGGCCGGGTGACCCGCGGGCGGCGCATGGTCGAGAGGCTCCGGGCGGATGGCCACGATGTCACCTGGGCGCGGGTGCAGGAGATCGCGGCTGGGACCGTTGGGCGGCCACACGTCGCCCGGGCGCTGGTCGAGATCGGTCTGGTGGACAGCATCGGCGCCGCCTTCGCCCCGGACTGGATCGGGGTGGGTGGCCGTTACTACGCCGGCAAGGACGAGCTGGATTTGCCGGCGGCGATCGGCATGGTGCTGGCAGCCGGCGGCGTACCTGTGCTGGCGCACCCGCGGTCGGCTCAGGCCCGGCGTCACCTTTCGGATGCGCGGATCGCCGAGCTGGCGGGGGACGGACTGAGGGGCCTGGAGGTGGACCACGCCGACCATCCGCCGGACGTGCGGGCGCACCTTCGGGCAATGGCGGCCGACCTGAGGCTGGTTGCGACCGGGTCCAGCGACTTCCACGGAGCGAACAAGACCCAGCGGCTGGGCGACGAGACCACGGACCCGGCGGCGTACGAGGCGTTGGTGGCGGCGGCGTCCGGGGTGACGCCGGTCGCCGCATGACGCACTACTTCGACCCGCGCCTGTTCGGCGAGGTCTTCGTCACGCTGTCGGTGATCATGGATCCGGTGGGCACGATCCCGCTGTTCCTGGCCCTCACCAGCGGTCGTACCCCGCGGGAGCGCCGCCGGCAGGCCTGGCAGGCGGTCGTCGTGGCCGGCACCGTCATCGCGACCTTCGCCGTTTTCGGTCAGTCGATCCTGAGCTACCTGGGGATCACCGTTCCGGCCCTGCAGGGCGCCGGTGGGCTGCTGCTCGTGCTGGTCGCCCTCGAGCTGCTCACCGGCCGGCAGGACGAGCCGACCGGCACGAAGGACGTCAACGTCGCGCTGGTGCCGCTGGGAACTCCGCTGCTCGCCGGCCCGGGGGCGATCGTCGCCACGATCGTCTTCGTCCGCCGCGCGGACGGCGCCGGTGACGTGCTGGCTATTGCGGCCGGGCTGGTCGCGGTGCACGTGGTGCTCTACCTCGCGCTGCGCTTCGCCGTCGGCATCCTGCGGGTGCTCCGGGACAGCGGCGTGATCCTGCTGACCCGGATCTCCGGCTTGCTGCTCTCCGCGATCGCCGTCCAGCTGATCGCGGACTCGGTCGGAGCCTTCGTCCGGGCCGGCTGACTAGGCTCGGCGCCCGCGTTCGCGAGCGAGGAGGTCAGCCGATGAGCCGGCAGGTACGTGGCGTGGTGGCCCGCGCCAAGGGCGAACCCGTGAGCGTCGAGACGATCGTCGTACCGGACCCCGGGCCCGGAGAGGCGCTGGTCCGGGTGGCCGCCTGCGGGGTCTGTCACACCGACCTGCACTACCGGGAGGGCGCGATCAACGACGACTTCCCGTTCCTGCTCGGCCACGAGGCGGCCGGCACGGTGGAGGCGGTTGGGGCGGGGGTCACCGGGATCGGTCCCGGTGACTACGTCGTACTGGCCTGGCGGGCGCCGTGCGGCAGGTGCCGCTCCTGCCGCCGCGGCCGCCCCTGGTACTGCTTCGACAGCCAGAACGCCACCTCGCCCATGACGCTCGAGGACGGCACCGCGCTGTCGCCGGCACTGGGCATCGGTGCGTTCGCCGACTACACGCTGGTCGCGGCCGGTCAGGCGGTGCCGGTCGACCCAGCCGCCCGGCCCGAGGCGGCGGGGCTGGTCGGCTGCGGCGTGATGGCCGGCTTCGGGGCAGCAGTCAACACCGGTGGAGTCGGGCGCGGCGACACGGTCGCCGTCATCGGCTGCGGCGGCGTGGGCGACGCCGCGATCGCGGGCTCGGCTCTCGCCGGCGCGCGGCGGGTCATCGCGGTGGACATCGACCCGCGCAAGCTGGAGTGGGCCCGCGGCTTCGGCGCGACCCACACCGTGAACGCCATGGACAGCGACCCGGTGGAGGCGATTCGCGGGCTCACCGACGGCTTCGGCGCCGATGTCGTGATCGAGGCGGTGGGCCGGCCGGAGACCTACCGGCAGGCCTTCCACGCCCGCGACCACGCCGGCACACTAGTGCAGGTCGGCGTACCGGACCCGGCGATGCGGATCGACCTGGGCATGATCGACCTGTTCGGCCGCGGCGGGGCGCTCAAGTCCTCCTGGTACGGCGACTGCCTGCCGACCCGCGACTTCCCGATGCTGATCGACCTCTACCTGCGCGGGAAGCTCGACCTCGACGGCTTCGTCTCCGAGACGATCGGCATCGACGACGTGGAGGAGGCCTTCGCCAAGATGTCGCGGGGCGAGGTGCTCCGCTCGGTGGTCATGTTGTGAACCGGGTGGTCGAGCGGGTGGTCACCACCGGTGTGTTCACTCTCGACGGTCAGTCCTTCGACGTCGAGAACAATGTCTGGATCGTCGGCGTCGAGTCCGTCGTGGTCATCGACCCGGCACACGACGCGGACCGGATCCTGGCCGCGGTGGCGGGCCGGCCGGTGGACGCCGTGGTCTGCACCCACGGCCACAACGACCACATCAACGCCGCGGTGCAGGTCGCCGGCGGCACCGACGCGCCGGTCTACCTGCACCCTGCCGACCGGATGCTGTGGGACGACGTCCACCCCGAGCGGCCGCCGGACCGCGACCTCGCAGAGGGCGACCGGATCGGCCCGCTGTCGGTCCTGCATACGCCCGGCCACTCCCCGGGCGGCGTCTGCCTGTACGCCGCCGACCTGGGCCTGGTGTTCTCGGGCGACACCCTGTTCGCCGGCGGCCCGGGCGCCACCGGCCGGTCGTACTCAGACTTCCCGACGATCCTGCGCTCCATCGAGGAGCGCCTGCTCACCCTGCCAACCGCCACGCGGGTGCTGACCGGCCACGGCGAGCAGACGACGATTCGCGCCGAGGCGCCGCACCTGGAGCAGTGGCGGGTGCGAGGCCACTGACCCGCTGGTTGCCGCGTCGCTCCTCCACAGGGGGCGACTGCCGAGGCGGAACTGTCGGCGCCGCCGGTCACCATGCCCTTATGTCGCCAGCCGGGCCCGGGCCGCCTTGACATGCGGCCCGTCCCGCAGCGCGGAGGGGATGGCGAGTAGCGAGGTGCGCACCGCTCGGGCGGCCAGCGATGCGCCGATATCGGTCGTGGGCAGGCCAGGCAGCCGGTACATCCGCCGTGCCCACCGGGGGAGCAGCGCGAAGCCGAGCGAGGCGAGCCCGGCCCAGGCCGGCCGGCCGGCGATGCCGACGAGCCGGCTCGGCATCGGCGGGAACACCAGGAACGTCGCCGTACGTCGCGCCTCCCCGGTGACCCGCAGCTGGGACCGCATGCCGGCGAGGTAGTCGGCCAGCTCGGCAGCCGAGCCTGGAACCGCCCCTGGGTCGAGCCCGACAAGGACGGCCGCCCTGGTCTGTTCCCGAACGTAGCGGTCGGCCTCCGCGTCGGTCATCGGACCGCCGCTGCGCCGGTAGACCGACAGCAGCGAGTCGATCTCCGTGCAGTGCACCCAGGTCAGCAGTGGCGGGTCATCCGCCCGATACGGCGTACCGCTCTCCGCCTCCACACCGGCGATCCGGCGGTGCACTCCTCGCACCCGCGCCCCGGCCCGCTCGGCCTCGGCCACGGTGCCGAAGCTGACGGCGCCGATGTACTCGGCGGTCCGCAGCAGCCGCCCCCAAGGGTCGCTGCGGAACCCCGAGTGCGCCGCGACCCCCGCCATCGCCAACGGGTGCAGCGCCTGCAACAGCAAAGCGCGGAACCCCGCGAGGGCCATGCTGGGATCTCCATGAACCCGCCAGGTCAAGCTGTCGGGCCCGAACAGCCCTGGGTCTGCGGACACCCGTCCAGCGTCGCATGTCCGACCGGTAGGCGCGCGGCGACCGGCCTGCCTCAGCCCGCTTCCCCGTCCTCCACCGCGGCCCAGAAGTCCAGCAGCGCCGTCGCGGTCGCCTCCGGCGCCTCGAGCATCGGCGCGTGAAAGGCGTCAGGTACGGCGAGGTAGCGGGCGCCCAAGCGGCTCGCCATCTCCTTCTGGACCTGTTCGGGCCAGGCGTCGTCGGAGGCCCCGTGCGCCACCAGAACCGGTACGCCGGAGGCCGCCAGCTCGGCCACCGCGTCGGGCTCGCCCAGCAACTCCTCACCCATCAGCTTCATCGCCAGCGGGTGGGTGGCGAGGAACTGCCGACGGCGGAACGCCTTGTCCTGCTCCGAGCGGGCCGCCATCCGCGGGTCTCCGGCGGACAGCGCCTCGGTGGCCTCCCACAGCAGCGGTACCCCACCCCGGACGAGCACCGAGCGGAGCCGGCGCAGCCAGGTCGCTCGCTTTCCCTCGATGCCGGCCGGCCCGGAGGCGAGCAGGGTCAGTGAGGCGAACGCGTCCGGGCGGTCGATCACCGCCCGGCGGGCGACGAACCCACCGAAGGAGTGCCCGAGCACGTGCACCGGTCCGTCCTCCATCCACTCCCGGACCCGCGACACGTCGACGGCGAGCGTCGCGACGGCGTACGCCGCCGGGTCGTCGAGCCCGGGCGACTCGAACTGCCCGCGCAGGTCTAACGCGACGACCCGGTGACCGGCGGCGAGCAGGGGGTCGAGCAGATCGGCGAAGTCTTCCTTGCTTCCGGTGAAGCCGGGCAGCAGCAGCACGCTGGCCCGGCGCCGGACCGGCGGCACCCCATCCAGTACGGCGAGAGGCCCGGCCGGCGTGTCGACCCATCGCGTCGAGACCGACGCCGGCAGGTCGACGTAGGGCTGGCTCACTCGTGCTCTTCGCGCGCTTGCACCGGCATGCCGGAAGGATAGGCAGTCGCCCGAGCCGCTACCTGGGCGGTAAGGCCACGAGCCGGACGTCGGTGAACGCGCCGGCGCGCACGTCCGCCGTCATGTAGGTACACGCCGGCGCTCGGCGCCGGTCGGTCGGGGAGCCGGGGTTGAGCAGTCGCAGCCCGGTGGTGGTCGTGGTGTCCCAGGGGATGTGGCTGTGGCCGAACACCAACACGTCCGCACCGGCGAACCGCTGCGCGCACCGGTGCTCCCGGCCGCCGGCGGGGCCGGTCTCGTGCACGACGGCCAGCGCCAACCCGTCGAGGTCCGCGGTCGCCACCTCGGGGAGCCGCGCGCGCAGCGCCGGCCCGTCGTTGTTGCCGTAGACGCCGATCAGCCGCGCAGCGCGCTGCTCCAGCACGTCCAGCGCCGCCTCGCTCACCCAGTCACCAGCGTGTACGACGACGTCGACAGCCTCCACCTCCGCCCACACCTGCGCTGGCAGGTCCCTGGCCCGGCGGGGGAGGTGGGTGTCCGCGAGCAGCAGCAGCCGCATGGAACCGTCAGGCGAAGTCGGCTCGTGAACGGTCCGCGAGGGCCTTGTCCTCGGCGAAATGGCCACTTCCCGGAGCGTCGCCGCTGCCGGCAGGGGGATCGGCGACACCAGCAGGCGCCCGGGTGGCCGTGCCGTTGGGCGGCGTACGAGCAGGGGCAGCGCGTCCCCGGCCGCCCCGGCTGCGCCGCCGCCGGGTCGACGTCCGGGTCGCGTCTACGTCCGCGGCCTGCTCGCCGGCCGGCACCACCTCGGTTCCCGGGACAGCCGCGCCCGCGCCTCGGGTACGTCGACGGGCTCTTCGCCGCCCGGGCGCCGCACTGGTGGCGTCCGGGCCGCTGCCGTCGCGACCTGCCGGCTCCCGCGCGCCGCCGTCTCGGCGCCCGGACTCACGTCCCCCGGCGTCCCGGGCAGAGGACCGGCCCCGGAACCTCCCTGTCTCGCCCAGGTCCTCGACGTGCTCGGCGCCCAGCCCGGCCCGAGTGCGTGCTGCCCTCGGCAGCCGGCCCCTGACACCGGCGGGGATGTCGAGGGACTCGTAGAGGAACTCCGACGTCGAGTAGGTCTCCGGTGGGTCGGGGAAGGGCAGCTGCAGCGCCTCGTTGATCGTCTTCCAGCGCGGCAGGTCGTCCCAGTCGACGAAGGTCACCGCGATCCCGGACTCGCCCGCGCGCCCGGTCCGCCCGGTCCGATGCAGGTAGACCTTCTCGTCCTCCGGGCACTGGTAGTTGATCACGTGGGTGACGTCCTTGACGTCGATCCCGCGGGCCGCGACGTCGGTGGCGACGAGTACGTCGACCTTGCCGCTGCGGAAGGCGCGCAGCGCCTGCTCACGCTGGCCCTGACCGAGGTCGCCGTGCACGGCGGCGGCGGCGAAGCCACGCTCCAACAGATCCTCGGCCACCTTGGCGCAGGTGCGCTTGGTACGGCAGAAAACCATGGTCAGGCCTCGGCCCGACGCCTGCAGGATCCGGGCCAGCATCTCGGCCTTGTCCATGGCGTGCGCCCGGAAGACGTGCTGCTGGGTGGTCGGCACCAGGCTGAGCTCGTCCGGCTGCTCGGCCCGCACGTGGGTCGGCTGACGCAGGTAACGCCGGCTCAGGGCGACGATCGGCGCCGGCATGGTGGCCGAGAACAGCATGGTCTGCCGGTCGGTGCCGGTAAGGGACAAGATCCGCTCGACATCGGGAAGGAAGCCGAGATCGAGCATCTCGTCCGCCTCGTCGAGCACCAGCGAGCGCACCTCGCGGAGGTTCAGGTGACCCTGGCGGGCGAGGTCGAGCAGCCGGCCCGGGGTTCCCACGACGACGTCGACGCCGGCCCGTAGCGCCTCCACCTGCGGCTCGTAGGAGCGCCCGCCGTACACCGACAGCACCCGGATCGACCGCGTTCGCCCGGCGGCCGCGATGTCCCCGGAGACCTGCACGCACAGCTCGCGGGTCGGGACCACCACCAGCGCCTGCGGCCTCCCGTTCCCGGGGACGGTGAGCCGCTGCAGCAGCGGTACGCCGAAGGCCAGCGTCTTGCCGGTACCGGTCCGAGCCTGTCCGATCAGGTCGTGGCCTTCGAGCGCCAGCGGGATCGCCAGGGTCTGGATGGCGAAGGGTTCGTAGATGCCGAGCGCGGCGAGCGCGTCGACGGTCTCGGGGCGCACCCCGAGGGAGGAGAAGGTGCTCAGTACGGTGCCTCTCGAACGGCGGGCGCCGCGTCCCATGCCGCGCCGAGCCGCCGAGGGGTCCTCGGGTCGGGCGCCGTAGGCAGGGCGGTCGCTCCGCGATGATCTTGCGAGTCTACCCGTCCGGTCGACGGTCGCGCCCAGCGGCCCGCCGGTGAGCACTCGCCCGAGGTACTTGGGTGAGCGCCGGGGCGGCGCCGCCACGCTCGTGAGTAGGGTCCCGTTCGTGACCTTGCCGGCTACCGATCCCGGCCCCGGCCCGATCGAGCCGGCGGTCCTGGACCTGCTCGGCGTACTGGCCTACGGCGAGCTGACGGCGTTCGAGCGGCTCGCCGACGACGCCAGGTTCGCCCCCACGCTGGCCGACAAGGCCGCGCTCGCCGGGATGGCGGTGGCCGAGTTCGGTCACTTCCGCCTGCTCCAGGGACGCCTGGCGGAGATGGGTGTCGACCCGGACGCCGCGATGGAGCCGTTCGTCGCCCCGCTGGACGCCTTCCACGACTCCACCGCGCCGGGGGACTGGTTGGAGGGGCTGGTCAAGGCCTACGTCGGCGACGGTATCGCGGCTGACTTCTACCGGCAGGTGGCCTCCTACGTCGATCAGCCGACCAAGGAGCTGGTCCTCGAGGTGCTCGCCGACACCGGCCACGCTGCCTTCGCGGTGGACCGGGTGTGCGCGGCGATCGCGGCGGATCCGGCCGTCGCCGGCCGGCTGGCGCTGTGGGCCCGGCGGTTGGTCGGCGAGGCGCTGACCTCGGCGCAGCGGGTCGCGGTCGACCGGGACGCGCTGGCCAGGCTGATCGTGGGCGGCCGCGAGGACCTGGCCGAGGTCGGCAGGCTGCTGGCCCGCCTCACCGACGCGCACGCACAGCGGATGGCGAGCCTCGGCCTGTCGGCCTGAGCCTGAATGCCGAAAGCCGCCGACCTGCGATGCAGGCGGCGGCTTTCGTTAGCTCAGGTCAGATCCGAGCCTTGTTCCGGCTCTGCATGCCGGACACGAGGTAGACCAGCAGCGCGGCGACGGCTACGGACACAATGAGCGAGATCCACTTGTGACCGTTTCCGACGATCGCCCGCGTGATGAGGCCGCCCACGACGGCTCCGACGACGCCGAGAGCGATCGTGAGCCCGATGCCCATGCTCTGCCGGCCGGGGATCACCAGTCTGGCCAGGGCACCAACGATCAGACCGATGATGATGTAACTGATGATCAGACCGATCATTGGGAGTCCTCCTGATAGACGATGTCGGTTAAGCGCACATGTTCCCGTCTCGGAACGGGCCGAACCCTGCCTTGATCCCTACATCGAGCCGAAGCCTACCCGGCGCAACTCGCTGTCGGCGATCTCGACGTAGGCCAGCTTGTCCGCCGGCACCAGCACCCGACGGCCCTTGTCGTCGACGAGGCTCAGTACGCCCAGGTCGGCGCGCAGTGCCTCGTTGACGGCCTTCTCTATCTCGTCAGCGGCCTGGGGGCTTTCCAGAACCAGCTCTCGGGGCGCGTAGAGCACGCCGATCTTGACCTCCACCGCACATCCTCCGCGTCTGACGATCCGTCTCGCCGGCCCCAGGCTAGTGGAGGGTCAGCGGTACTCGTCCTCGTCGATCGGCACGTCGGCGGCCTGCTCGGCGGCGTCCGCCTCGTCGGCCTCGAGCGGTGCAGCCTGCAGGCGGCTCGCCGGGATCCCGCCTGGCGGCACCGCGTCGGCCTCCTGCTCGCGAGCATCCTCGATCGGCGTCTCGCTCATGTGCGGCCTCCTCGGGAACACGGACGGGCCGGGCGTCAATCCTGCCCGGACAGCCGGCGGTTGCTCGCGCGAACCCGCATCGGGTCCGGCGCGGCCCGGTCCGGGAACCGACGAAGGTACTCCGCCTCCAGGGTCAACATCCGCTCGGTGTGGTTCTCCAGCGCGTCCTCGGAGCCGTGCAGGAAGGTCTCGTGCCGGGTCTCGTGCAGGTGGGCGACCTCACGTTCGAGGTCGTCGTCGGACAGGTCGGCTGCTGGAAGTCCTTGGGGCACCTCGTCCTCCTCGCGAAATATCTTGGACGGGCGGGAGTCGCCGTAGCTCCGAGGGTAGGCGGAACCCATGACCCCGGACCCCCCTCCTCGCCGCGGCGTCCTGTTCGATCTCGATGGCACGCTGGTCGACACCAACTATCCGCACGTCCTGGCCTGGTGGCGGGCTTTCCGTACCGCCGGTTACGACGTCGCCATGGCCGACATCCACCGCAAGGTCGGGATGGGCGCCGACCTGCTGGTCGCCGCACTGATCGACACCGACGACGAGCAGGTGGCGACCGGACACCGGCACTACTACGCGCCGAATCTGGAGCAGCTGGCGCCCTTTCCGGCCGCGGCGGACCTGCTGCGGGCGGCGGCCCGGCTGGGCCTCGAGGTGATTCTCGCCAGCAGCGCCGAGCAGGAGGAGGTGGACGCGCTCACCGCCGTGCTCGATGCCGGCGACGTGGTGAGTGTGGTTACCAGCTCAGCAGACGCCGACGCCTCCAAGCCCGCGCCGGACATCACTGGACGCCGCGCTCTCGCAGACCGGCCTGGCGGCCGCGGACTGCGTGCTCGTGGGCGACACGGTGTGGGACGTCGAGGCCGCGACCAAGGCCGGCATGCCGTGCATCTGCCTGCTCTCCGGCGGGATCTCGGCCGCGGAGCTGCGCGAGGCCGGTGCGGTCGAAATCTACAAGAACGCGGCCGAGCTGCTGGAGCGGATCGAGGACAGCCTGCTGGGGCAGCTGGCCAGCCGCCGCCGCTGAAGGGCGGTGCAGCCGAGCCTGGCCACGGATCAGGTTCCGGGTTCAGTCGCCCGGCAGCGCGTTTGCGGACAGGCTCCCGGAGCCGACCCGACCAGGCAGGGATCGCCAGCCCAACTCGCCGGTGGCGAGCCGGGCCGCTACCAGCACGGCACCCGGGTAGGGCGATACCACGGCCGGGGTGGAGGACACCGCCCCGGTGAGCCGCTCGAACGGCGACCAGCCTCTCCCGGCGGTGTAGCTGCGCCGGTAGACGTGCCAGTCGGTGCCGGTGATGACCACGTCGAGGCGCCCGGCGTCCCCGGACGTGGCATCCACTCCGCTGGCAAGAATGCCGCCCAGCCGCTCCCAGCCGTACCAGACACCGCCGGCCATGAACCGGTGCCACAGGGCGTTGTCGGTGCCGCGGCCGAAGACGTCGAGCCGGCCGGGAGACCATGACGTGACGGCGGGGTCGGCGGTCACGATGCCACCGAGCGGCTGCCAGGGCCCCCAGCCCGAGGCCTGGTCGTACGAGCGCCGGTAGAGCATCCGGTCGGTGCCTTGGACGACGACGTCGAGGCGGCCACGGCCCTGCGACGCCGCGTCCGGGCCACCGACCAGGACGCCACCGAGGTACAGCCAGGGGGACCAGCCGGAGCTGCGGTCGTAGTAGCGGTGCCACAGGGCGTTGTCGGTGCCGCGGCCGAAGACGTCGAGCCGGCCATCGCCCCACGACACCGCGGCGGGATCCGACGTGAGCACTCCGCCGAGGTTCTCCCAGCCCGCCCAGGTCGACCCAGCTCGCGACCGGTGGTAGAGGTAGTTGTTGGTACCCCGGGCCACCACGTCCAGGCCACCGGGAGAGTGCGCCGCCAGATCAGGGCCGCCGACGATCTGGCCGCCGAGCGAGTGCCAGTCGCCCCCACCACCGACGGTCGGTACGCCGGTCCACCATGACGTCTGACGCAGCGCCCCGTCCCAGCTGAAGCTGAAGTGAACGTGGGTCGTGTGGCAGTCGCGCCCGGTGCTACCGCCGCACGGATAGGGCCGCCAGCCCTGGTCGGCCGCGTAAGCGCCGAAGATCCGGGAGTTCCAGATGATGTACATGATCCCGAGCCGGCGGAGCAACGCCTGACGGTTGCCGTACTTGTCGGTGGCCAGCAGCCAGCCGAGCAGGTCATTCGCCACCGCCGACTGGGTGCTCGCCGAAACCCCCCAGTCCCACGCCCGGCCCTCCTTGTGCTCACTGGTCCCGCCGATGTCGCAGGCCCGCACGATTCCCAAGTCCGAGGTCTGCGGGTAGGCGGCCAGGACGAGCTGGCGGAAGTCGGCCACACCCGGCTTGGCCACGGGGTCGCAGGTGGTCTGGGGCACGTAGTCGGCGTAGGGGTCGATCGCGGGGCCGAACGAGGGGGTGGGCGGGGCGGCGGCGGCCGGCGAGCCGCCCGGCCCGAGCCAGCTGACTGCCAGCACACAGACCAGCGCCGCGGTCAGCCGGAGGCGACCGACGGCGCTTCGACGGGCTCCACGGCGCACCGGCATGGCTCCCCCAACAGCTATCGACAGGCGCCGTGGCGGACATCGGCGCCCCTTGCCCGGCGGCAGGTCTTCTGACCAGCCTATTCGCAGTACGGCACTGTACAAGTCGGGGCAGCGGCTGCCCAACCGGCGACGGCCCGCGCCGCCTTCGTCAGGGCAGCCGAGCCGTCGGACGAAGCAGCGGCGCGAACAGGTCGCCGGAGGCCGACACCCGCTGGAGTACGTCATCGCTGGTGAACCGGAGCAGCTCCGGGTCCCCGGCCGCGACGCAGGCCTCCACCTCCGTCCAGGTGACGGGGGTCGAGACCGTGGGGTGCGGGCGGGCGCGCAGCGAGTAGACCGCGACGGTGGTCTTGGCCGGGTTGTTCTGGCTCCAGTCCACCAGGACCTTGCCGCCGCGGAGCTCCTTGGCCATGCGGGACACGACCAGGGCGGGCTCCGCTCGCTCCAGCCGTTCGGCCAGCCCCTTCGCGTACGCCGAGGTGCGCCCCGGCTCGGCTCCGCCGGCCAGCGGCACGTACAGCTGCAGGCCCTTGGAGCCGCTCGTCTTGGGGAAGGCGGCCAACCCGTCCTCTGCCAGCGCCGCACGTAACAGCCCGGCGACCCGGCAGCACTTCACGATGGACGCGGGCGATCCAGGATCGAGGTCGAAGACCAGCAGGTCCGGATCCTGTGGGCCACCGCGGGGGTCGACCCGCCACATCGGCACGTGCAGCTCCAGCGAAGCGAGGTTGGCGACCCAGACCAGCGTGGGGAGGTCGTTGACGACCGCGAAGTTGATCGTTTCCCGGTTCTTGGTGCTGCCGGGGGTGGCCAGCACCGCCGTCCGCACCCAGGACGGCCGGTGCGAGGGTGCGTTCTTCTCGAAGAAGAAGTGGCCCGCCACACCGTTCGGGTAGCGCTTGAACGTCAGCGGCCGGCCAGCAAGGTGCGGCAGCAGCACGGGAGCCATCCGGGTGTAGTAGTCGAGCACCTGGCCCTTGGTGAAGCCGGCCTCGGGATAGAGCACCTTGTCGAGGTTGGACAAGGTGAGCTGGCGGCCCTCCACGACGACGGGCACCTTGGCGCTGTCAGGGCTCACGGACCACCTCCGCCGGAATCTTGTCCGCCCGCAGGCCGCGGTAGGACGGGTGCCGCAGCCGACCGTCCCTGGTCCACTCGCCGAAGGCCACCTCGGCGACCAGCTCGGGCTCCACCCAGCGGGCTTCCTTGGCGAACTGGCGCGGAATGACGCCCGCGAACGGGCTGCTGGACCGCTCCAGCGGTGCGAGCCGGCTGCGCAGGAAGACCAGCGTCGCCTCGGTGAACCCGGTGCCCACATGGCCGGCGTACACCAGGCCCGGCTCGGCGTGGACGCCGAGTAGCAGCGAGCCGATGGTGCCGGCTCGACGGCCCTCGCCCGGCTTCCACCCGCCGATGACCACCTCCTGCGTACGCAGGTTCTTCACCTTCACCCAGGCGTCCGAGCGGCGCCCGGGCAGGTACGCCGAGTCCAGCCGCTTGGCCACCACCCCCTCCAGGCCGCGCTCGCGGCTGGCGGCCAGCAGGTCGGCCCCGCCGCCGCGGAAGTAGGGCGGCACCTGCCAGGACGGGGCGGCGAGCGGCAGGCCCTCGAGCAGCGCCCGACGGTCGGCGTACGGGAGGCGCAGGGTCGACCGGCCGTCGAGGTGCAGCAGGTCGAAGAGCAGGTACTGGACCGGTACGGCGGTCCGCAGCCGATCGACCTCGGCCGGCTTGGTCACGTGCATCCGGGCCTGCAGCGTGCCGAAGCTCGGCCGGCCCGTGTCGTCGAACGCGACGATTTCCCCGTCCAGGACCGCGGGCCGGCCCCCGAGCGCGTCACCCAGGCCGCGCAGCTCGGGATAGGTGGCGGCCACCTCACGGTCGTTGCGGGTCATCGTGCGCACGCTGTCGCCTTCGACGTAGACGACCGCGCGGACGCCGTCCCACTTCAGCTCGTAGCCGAACGCGTCTTCGTCCCCCGGCAGCTCCCCCGCGGTGGCGAGCATCGGGCGCACCAGGTCGGGCAGCGGCTCCCTCCCGTCCCGGGCCACCGGGCCGTCCTATCACCTCGGCTGGTTGGCCGCCTGGTAGGGCGCTCGCGCAGCGGGTAGGATGATCTTCCCGTACGTCTTCCCCAAGGGTCTCCCGAGGCGGTCATGCGCAGCATCTGGAAGGGCGCCATCTCCTTCGGCCTGGTCACCATCCCGGTCAAGCTGTACTCCGCGACGGAGGAGAAGGACGTCGCCTTCCACCAGGTGCACCGCGAGGACGGTGGCCGGATCAAGTACAAGCGGGTCTGCTCGGTGGACGGCCAGGAGATCAGCTACGGCGACATCGCCAAGGGGTACGAGATGCCGACCGGCGAGGTCGTCGTGCTCACCGACGAGGACTTCGCCGACCTGCCGCTGACCACCAGCCGCAACATCGACGTGCTGCAGTTCGTCCCGCTCGAGCAGGTCGACCCGATCTTCTTCGCCAAGAGCTACTACCTCGCGCCGGAAGCGGCCGGCACCAAGCCCTACGTGCTGCTCCGGGAGGCGCTCGAGCAGTCCGGCCGGGTAGCGCTGGTGAAGGTTGCGCTGCGGCAGCGCGAGTCGCTGGCCACGCTGCGGGTGCGCGACGGGGTCTTCGTGCTCGAGATGATGCTGTGGCCGGACGAGGTTCGCGCCCCCGACTTCGGCTTCCTCGACGACGAGGTCGACGTGCGGCCGCAGGAGCTGGCGATGGCAGGGTCGCTGATCGAGACACTGGCCGGCGACTTCGAGCCGGGGGAGTACGCCGACAACTACCGAGCCGCCCTGCAGACGCTCATCGAGGCCAAGGTCGCCGGCCGCGAGCTCGTCACCCCGGCCGGCACGCCGGCCGGGCCCGACACGGTCGTGGACCTGATGGCCGCGCTGCGGGCCAGCGTGGAGGCGGCCAAGAGCAAACGGGGAGAGGCGGCGGTCGCTGCCCCGGCGTCCGCGGTGGCGCTGGCACCGGCCCCGGCGAAGCGGCCGTCCCGGCGGACCGCGGCGGCAAAGGTGAAGGAACCGGCGCCGGGGGCGACACAAAAAGCGACCAGCGCCAACACAACCAACAAAGCGAAAGCGAAGAAGAAACACAAAGGCACCACAAAAAA
>JBPCOB010000141.1:0-8210 GCA_051000715.1 Mycobacteriales bacterium | reverse complement strand
GGTACGCCGGCGTCGATGGTCTCGACCACCGCGGCCTTGGCGAAGCGCGGCGGGACGAACACCACGGCGACGTCCGCCCCCGTGGCCTCGACCGCCGCCGGCACCGAGTCGTACACCGGGATGCCGTCGAGGGACTGGCCGCCCTTGCCCGGCGTCACGCCGGCGATGATGTTGGTGCCGCTGGCCACCATCCGCCGGGTGTGCCGGCTGCCCTCCGCGCCGGTGATGCCCTGCACCAGCACCCGGCTGTCGCTGTCGAGGAAGACCGCCACCTCAGGCCGCCTTCGCCGCGAGCTCGGCCGCCAGCCGGGCGGCGCCGTCCATCGTGTCCACCGGGTGGACGACGGCCAGGTCGGCCTCCGCCAGGATCCGTCGGCCCTCCTCGACGTTGTTGCCGTCCAGCCGTACGACGAGCGGCTTGGTCGCCTGCTCGCCGAGCATCTCCAGCGCCTGCACGGTCCCGCTGGCCACGGCGTCGCAGGAGGTGATGCCGCCGACGATGTTGACGAAGACGCTGCGCACCGACGGGTCGCGCAGCACGATGTCGAGCCCGTCGGCCATCACCTGGGCCGACGCGCCCCCACCGATGTCGAGGAAGTTCGCCGGGCGTACGCCGCCGAACTCCTCGCCCGCGTAGGTGACGACATCGAGCGTGCTCATGACCAGGCCGGCGCCGTTGCCGATGATCCCGACCGAGCCGTCGAGCTTGACGTAGTTGAGCCCCTTGGCCTTGGCCAGCTGCTCCAGGGGGTCGACGCCGATGGCGTCCTGCAGGGCGGCGAGGTCGGGTTGCCGGTAGAGGGAGTTGTCGTCGATGCTCACCTTGCCGTCGAGCGCCTTGACCTCGCCGTCTGCGGTGAGCACCAGGGGGTTGACCTCGACCAGGGTGGCGTCGGCGCCCATGAAGACGTCCCACAGCTTGGTGATCAGGTCGGCGGCGCCGTCGACCGCGGAGGCCGGCAGCCGGGCCGCGGTCGCGATCTCGCGAGCCAGCACCGGCTCGACGCCGGTGAGCGGGTGGATCGGGATCTTCGCCAGTGCCTCCGGCCGGGTCGCGGCGACCTCCTCGATCTCCATGCCGCCCTCGACACTGGCCATCGCCAGGTAGCCACGGCCGGCCCGGTCGAGCAGCAGGGAGACGTAGTACTCCTCGGCGATCTCGCTCGCCTGCTCCACCAGCACCTTGCGTACGGTGTGACCACGGATGTCCATGCCGAGGATGCGCTCGGCCTGGGCGGCGGCCTGCTCGGGGTTCTCGGCGAGCTGGATGCCGCCCGCCTTCCCCCGTCCACCGACCTGCACCTGCGCCTTGACGACAACCCGGCCGCCGATCGCCTCGGCCGCCGCCCGTGCCTCCGCCGGTGTGCTGGCCACTCGGCCGGCCGGGACCGGTACGCCGTAGGACGCGAAGAGCTCCTTGGCCTGGTACTCGTACAGGTCCACGCAGGTCCTCTTCGTCGCCGTAGTGGAACGGTGTCCGCCGGAGCGTAGTGAGGGCGCGCATCGGCCGGCTCACCACCCTCGACCTACGAGGGTCGGTAATGGCCGCCGGTTTCGCTGGCGGGCCAGGGTCGCGGCCAGCACCACCGCGGCCGCTGCCGCGTAGCTTGCCCCGCCGACCAGCCGAGCCGGCGCACCGATCAGCAGCGCCGTGAAGTACGTCGGGTAGGCCGCGATGGCGACCGCCAGCCACTCCGGCCGCCCCTCGACGACGGCCAGCGCGACCAGCAGGATCGAGTACCACGGCTGCGCCGGGTTGGCGACGAGCAGCGCCGCGCCGACCGTCCACAGCGCTGCGACCGTCACCGGCACCCTGGCCGGATTCGAACGCAGCACCGCGACCGCGGTGACGGTCAGCAGCAGGACCGCCACCACGGTGGCGGCGACACCGGACAGCCCTACCAGTCCGAGCAGCACGAACCGCCCGCCGCCTTCGTAGTGCTCCTCCCGGAGGTAGCCCGGCAGGTAGCCGAGCACCCGCGGGCCGACGACGAGAACGTGCGGCAGGTACGACACCGCCACCACGGCGGTCGCCGCGCCGCCGACCAGCAACGGCCGTCGGCGCAGCGCCGCTGGCAGCAGCAGCGCAGGGTAGAGCTTCACCGCGACCGCCGCGCCGAGCAGCGCCCCGCCCACCACGGGTCGTCGCCGTACCAGCAGCACCAAGCCGCAGACTCCGAGCAGCACAGCCAACCCGTCGACATGGGCGTCGGAGGCGAGGTCCAGGCCGGCCAACGGCGACCACGCGAAGAGCGTAGCCAGTCGCGGATCCCGCCCGCGCCGATGCAGCACCCCAACCAGCAGTCCGGTCAGTCCGAGGGCAACCAGGTCGGCGTACAGCTGCTGGTGGTGTTCGCGGCTCCCGCCCGGGAGCAGGTGTACGACGGTGAACCAGGCCTCGGCCACCGGTGGGTAGATCGTCCGCTCGTACGGGCGGTTGATCCGGCTGCACTCCACGTCATGCTTCTTCAGCCGCTCGCAGGTCGCGCGATCCGGCCACAGCCACGGGTCGCGCAGCCCGCGGAGGTCCGGGGAGACCGGCGGGGGAAGATAAGGGTCGATGCCGGCGGCCTGGACCCGGCCGTCCCAGGCGTAGCGGTAGAGGTCGTCTGAGATCTGGCTGCCCCGGGTCAAGGCTCCGACCTGCAGCGCGACCAGCCCGATGAAGAGCAGCACGAGCGCGGCGCGGCCGGGCCGGGCCCGAAGCAGCAGCCACGAGCCGACCAGGGTCAGCGCCCACCACAGCAGGATCAGGCCGAGCAGCCGGTAGCGTCCAGGTCCGACGCCGCCGGCGCGGGCGACCTGCGTCTCCACCAGCACGATGGCCGTCAGCGCACCTGCAGCTGCCAGCAGATACGCCCTCGATCGCACCGGCTCAGGGTGTCAGCAGACCGGACGATCGTGCGCTGCGAGGTCACGATCCGTTGCGCTGGCCGACCGAAGTTCCCTCAACCACCGCGGTGATCGGCATGGCGAACTCCCGACCGGGCGGATCCTCGGCTGGCACGGTGATCGGCGGCATGGCGAGTCGTCGGCTGGCACCATCTGGGCATGGATCTTGGGCGGTTGCGGCCACGTCGGTGTCGGCGCACCGCATGCGCCACGCTGCTATTGCTGGTCACCCTCGCAGCGTGCTCGAGCGGTCGGCCGGCCAAGGTGCTGCCGCCGGCACCCGAGCCGGCCCGCGCCCCGACACCGACAACGGCGCCTGCCGGACGGGTGCTCGCTCTGGGCGACACCCCGGAAGGGCTGGCGCAGGACCCGGCCACCGGGATCGTGGTCGTCGCGCTGCGCCGGCCAGATCGCCTGGCGCTGGTCGACGGGCGGGCCGGTCGGATCCTGCGCGTGGTTGCGGTACCGGGGAGCGCCCGACACCTGACCATCGCCGGAGCCGGCGGGCCCGTCCTCGTGCCCGGCGAGGACAGCGACCTGCTCGTCCGGGTTCGGCTGCCGGTCGGCGTGGTGATCGATCAGGTCAAGGTTGGCCGGCAGCCGCACGACGCGGACACCTCGGCCAGCAGGATCTTCGTCGCCGACGAGCTCGGCAGCTCGGTTTCCGTGGTCGCCGGCGGCCGGGTGATTCATCGCTTCAGCGGGCCGGTCCAGCCCGGTGGAGTAGCGGCAGCCGGCGACCGCGTCGGCGTGGTCGACGTACGCGGTGCTCACCTGTTCGTCTACGACGCGACGGCCCTGCGCGAGCTGGTCCGGCTACCGGCTGGCGACGGCCCCACCCATGCCGTCGCCCTCGACGACACCCGGCTCGCGGTGGCCGACACCCGTGGGAATGCGCTGCTCCTCTACGCCCTGCGGCCCTCGCCACGACAGCTGAGCCGGCTGCCGCTCGCCGGAGCGCCTTACGGGCTGGCCTATGACTCCGTGCACAACCGGCTGTGGGTCACGCTGACCGCCCGCAACCAGCTCATGTGCTTCGACGGCTCCACGCTGCGCCGGCTCGGATCGCCGGTGCCAACCGTCCGTCAACCCAACTCCGTCGCCGTCGACCCGGAGACCGGCCGGGTCTTCGTCGCCGGAGCAATGCTCGACGGAACGCTCGAGCTCATCGATCCCTAAACCCCGGCAAAAGAAGTGCGGGCGAGTGGCGGTTAGCCACCTCGCCCGCAGACCGGGCTCGGGGTCAGTGAGCCGTGATGTGGGCGATGCCGATCAGCATCCGCGGCTGGAAGGCGGTCACCTTGAAGGTCTTGTTGAGGGCGGCGGCCGCCTCGGGGGTCAGCTCGACCATGGTGCCGTCGAGCTTGGCGTTGCCGGCCGAGTCCTTCGAGATGGCCAGGTTAGAGCCGTCCAGGAGGAACAGCGGGAAGCCCGGCGCACCGGCGACCGTGGCCGTCAGCATCGAGGCGCCGGGGTCGACGACGAAGTCGCTCACCACGAGCTTCGTCGCACCCTTGGAAAACATCAGGCCGCTGCCGTTGTGCTCGACCGAACCGGTGACGTACGGCGAGACCTTGGCCTTGTCGTACACCTTGACGCTGCCGCCGGTGATCGGGAAGTCCAGGGTCGGCCCGTAGGTCATGGTCAGCTTGCCGGTGCCGGTCGGGGACGGTGCGACGCCGAGGGCGGTCAGCGCCGCCAGCGCCCCCTTGTCCACGGCGACCGCTGTGTCCATGCCTGACAGGCTGGCCAGGGTCACCTGCGGGGTGTTGTCGGCGGGGTTGCGCGACTGCGTCTGGGCCGCCGGCTTGTCGTTCGAAGAACCGCCGCAGCCGGCCGCGCCCAGCGCGAGAGCGGCAGTCGCGGCGATCGCCAGCGGAAGTCGGGTGGAGATCCGGGTCATGGGGTTCCCATCTGTCTGTGTCGGCTGCTGTGATCCCAGCAGGTCACAGGGCGTTCGCAAACGAGCGGCCAGCCGGATGCGACCCCGAGGTAACAGACTGGGCACGGCTCCCTCCTGTCGGGGGCGAACTCCTCAGGCCGTAGCGCGTCGTAGGTTATTCAACAGGCCAGACGCTTCAAGATCGACCGGTTGGGGGATGCCTCGGGTTGTCCCCGCGCGCTCCCGACCGCATCATCGGTGCAAGGCCGCCTCCCGAGCGCGGGCAGCCAGACGGGAGGCGTGGGTGGAGGAACCGCTGCTCACCGTGGCCGCAATGGCCCGGCGCCTGGGGGTCGCGCCGGCCACTCTGCGGACCTGGGACCGGCGGTACGGCCTGGGCCCGGGCGCTCACACGACGGGTTCTCACCGCCGGTATTCGCCGGCCGACGTGGCACGGTTGGAGAGCATGCGCCGGCTCACGGTGCAGGGAGTCCCGCCAGCGCACGCGGCGCGGCTGGCCCGGCAGGCCTCGGCCGCTCCCGGGACCGGCATCGGCCAGGGCCCGTCCGACCCGCCCGCCGGCCAACTACCGCCTAGGGGCTCGGGGGGCCGGGTGCTTGCTCTTCCGGCGGCCGGCGCAGGCGTACGCGGCCTGGCCCGCGCCGCCATGGCGCTGGACGCCAGCGCCATGACCGAGCAGCTCACCGCGGCGATCGCGGCCGCCGGCGTCGTCGCCACCTGGGAGACGCTGCTGCGCCCCGTGCTGGTGGCGATCGGCGAGAGATGGGAGGCGACCGGTGACGGCGTGGACGTCGAGCACCTGCTGTCGCAGTGCACCTCGGGGGCGCTCGGCCGGCACGCCGGCTCGTTGACCGCAGCGGCGAACCTTCGCCCGGTCCTGCTCACCTGCGTCGCCGGGGAGCTGCACACTCTCCCGCTGGACGCGCTGGCTGCCGCCCTCGCCGAGCGGCGGATCGCGACGCACGTGCTGGGCGCCGCCGTACCGGTTCGCGCCATGCGGTCCGCGGTACGCCGGATCGGCCCGGCCGCGCTGTTCGTGTGGTCGCAGCTGCCCGCGACCGGCGACCCTGCCCAGCTGGCAGCGGTGCCGGCCACCCGGCCAGCGGTCACCGTGATCGCCGGCGGGCCGGGCTGGCCCGAGGCCCGGCTGCCGCCCCGGGTGCGGTTCGCCGCCGACCTGCTTGCGGCCGTCGCGCTAATCGAGCGGGCCGCTACCGGCTGAGCCGCCGTTCAGCTGGTCGAGCGCTCCTGTTCGTCGTCCTCCGCCTCGGCGAATACGACTGGTGTACTCACCGTCCGGGCGACAGCTGGTTTCCCATGGAGCGTCTGGTACCGACCGGTTCTCGTGCCGCCTAGGCCGTCGGAGCCGGGTCGGCCCCGGACGCGGCAGTTCCGACTGCGTCGTTCACCCAGGCGACGATCTCGCGGGTGGTTGCGCCCGGAGTGAAGATCTTCGCGACCCCCAGTCGGGCCAGCTCAGCCAGATCGGCCGCCGGGATGATGCCGCCGCCGAAGACCACGATGTCGTCGGCTCCGCGCTCCCGGAGCAGCTCGAGCACCCGGGCGAACAGCGTCATGTGCGCACCGGAGAGCACCGAGAGGCCAACGCAGTCGGCGTCCTCTTGGATCGCGGTGTCGACGATCTGTTCCGGCGTCTGGTGCAGCCCGGTATAGATGACCTCCATGCCGGCGTCCCGCAGGGCCCGGGCCACCACCTTGGCGCCCCGATCGTGCCCATCCAGGCCCGGCTTGGCCACAACGACCCGAATAGGGGCCGTCGTGCTCATCTGCCGCCTCCCACGTCGGTACGAAGCTCCTCCGGCGCGAGGGTAGCCCTGCAGACCGGCTAGAGCTTTTCTACCGGGGCATAGCGCAACAGCAACCGCTTGCTGCCGACCTCGGCGCCGAAGTCGATCGTGGCCTCGGCGTGGTCGCCGATGCCGGCCGTCACCGTCACGATCCCCAGCCCGAAGGTGTCGTGGTTGACTCGGTCGCCTGCTGAAAGAGAAATCACCGGGCGCAGCCCGGGGCCGGCGGCCCGGCGCCCAGCAGCGGCCACCGACCAGAAGACGGCGGCCTGCGCCGGCTCGCTCCGCACCGTCTCGCTACGCCGCCAGTCGAGCAGCTCCTCGGGGATCTCGTCCAGGAAGCGCGACGGCGGGTTGTACGACGGCGCGCCCCAGGAGCTTCGTACGACGGCGCGGGACAGGTACAGCCGGGACTTGGACCGGGTGATGCCGACGTAGGCGAGCCGGCGCTCCTCCTCGAGCTCCGCGCTGTCACCGA
Organism: Mycobacteriales bacterium; assembly: GCA_051000715.1. Lineage (GTDB taxonomy): Bacteria > Actinomycetota > Actinomycetes > JALYNC01 > JALYNC01 > JBPCOB01. The sequence continues at coordinate 1,129 of JBPCOB010000141.1, read as the reverse complement.
GAGAGCGCAGGTGCGGAAAGACGCCGTCCTCCAGCCCGGTGAGGAACACGACCGGGAACTCCAGGCCCTTGGCCGTGTGCAGCGTCATCAGCGTGACCACGCCCCCGCTGCCGTCGACCTCGGGAATCTCGTCCGCGTCGGCGATCAACGCCACCTGCTCCAGGAAGTCGCCGACCGTCCCGTCGGGCACCCGCTCCTCGAACTCTCGGGAAACCGCGACCAGCTCCTGCAGGTTCTCCACCCGGCCCTCGTCCTGGGGGTCCATGCTGGCCTGCAGCTCGGCGAGATAGCCGGTGCGGCCCAGCAACAGTTCCAGCACCGCAGCCGGCCGCGCGCCGGCGTCCACCTCGGCGCGCACCTCGTCGAGCATGGTCGCGAAGTCCTTGATCGCCTTGCCGGACCGGGTGGCGATCCCCGGCGCCTCGTCGCAGCGCGCCAGCGCCGCCGAGAACGGAATGCGCTCGCGCGACGCGAGCGCTTCCAGGCAGGCCTCGGCCCGGTCGCCGATGCCGCGCCGAGGGGTGTTGAGGATTCGCCGGAGCGAGACGGTGTCGGTCGGGTTGACCAGCACCCGCAGGTACGCCAGCAGGTCGCGTACCTCCCGCCGCTCGTAGAAGCGGACTCCACCAACCACCTTGTAGGGCAGCCCGACCCGGATGAAGACCTCCTCGAACACCCGGCTCTGCGCGTTGGTCCGGTAGAAGACCGCCACGTCCGCGGGCGCGCAGCCCTCGTCGTCGGTCAGCCGGTCGACCTCCCCCGCCACGAAGGCGGCCTCGTCGTGCTCGTTGTCCGCGACGTACGCCGTGATGGGGACGCCGGCGCCGGCGTCCGACCACAGGTTCTTGGGTTTGCGGCCCGTATTGCGCGCGATGACGGCATTGGCGGCGGAGAGGATGTTCTGGGTGGATCGGTAGTTCTGCTCGAGCATGATCACACTGGCGTCGGGATAGTCGGCCTCGAACTGCAGGATGTTGCGGATCGTGGCGCCGCGGAAAGCGTAGATGGACTGGTCGGCGTCCCCGACCACGCAGAGCTCGGCCGGCGGCACCGCGCCCCCCGGCCGGCCGACCAGCTCCCGGACCAGCACGTACTGGGCGTGGTTGGTGTCCTGGTACTCGTCGACCAG
>JBPCOB010000140.1:0-4156 GCA_051000715.1 Mycobacteriales bacterium | reverse complement strand
GCTTGCTGCTCGACGGCTCTTGCCGCCTGGCCGGCCGCGCCGACGGCCTTCTCGGCGGTGTGCCACCAGGGGCCGGCATAGGGCAGCCGGGTGGGGCTGCGGGTGGCCGGGTCGGCAGCCAGGGCGCGCAGCGCCGGGCCGATCAGCTCAGCCGGCCATCCGCCAGCGTTGGCTGTTTGGGTGATGACCGCCAGCAGCCGGCTCGCGGTCCAGCACGCGGTCGGCGCTCGGAGGCGGCGGCGGAGCTCCTGGCAGTCGGCGGCGAGGGCGGGCAGGTCGGTGATGCGGCAGTCGGCGAGCAGCCTCATGTCGGCGTCGTCAGCACCGGCGTCCCGCCGCTGCCCGCCGTCCCGCCCGCCGCGCGTCGCCACCGGCCAGGCGTGGCTGGGTGCGAGCTGGCTGGGTGTGAACGGTGGCCGTGGGGGCGGTGTTGGTGGGGGGTTCTCGGTAGAAGACTCTGGGTTGGGCCGCAAATCTGCGGCCAGGGTGGCCGCACCGCTGCGGCCAGGGGTGGCCGCATTCTTGCGGCCACCCTCACCGGCAGCCCCGCCCGCGGGCCGGGCGTGCGGTGGGGTTGCCATCAGCAGGTACCGGTTGGTCAGGTTCCGCCCGTCGCGGCGCCGACGCTCCACGCCCACAGCCCCGATCCCGACAAGTTCCCGCAGCGCCCGGTCGACGGTGTCCGTCGACGCCTTGCGCAGCCGGCCGGCCAGGGTCGCCCGGGCCGGCATCCGCTGCCCGGAGGTCTGCCAGTAGCGCAGCAGCACCGAGTACAGCCGGTACGCGCAGTCACTGATCGGCGCATCGATGATCCACTCCGGGACGATCGCAAAGTGCTGCTCCAACACCAGGGAACCCGCCTCCCCGCCAGCCGTGGCGGCGTCCGTGCCAGCGTCCTCACCGGCCGGCTCAGCCACCGAACACCACCCTCGTCCGAAGGGACGACTGATAACGCGTTGCTAACGCACACGTCACCACGACGTTGCACGAGCCGACACCAGCCGACACGAAAACCCTGGTCAGACCGCACGAAACGGCACAGGGCGGCATCACGTTGCACCACCTGGCACGGGATCGTCCGGTCTTTTAATCCGTAGGTTCTGGGTTCGAATCCCAGGCGGCCCACCCCCGACCACCGCCTGGAACAGCTAGGTGTCGAGGCGGGCGCAAACCGGACCCGCCGTGTCCGGTTCGGCAGCAGCGGAGCCGTCAATCGCTGCGGGAGGTCGCCTCGGCTGGGCCGTCCTCCCCGCCGTTACCGCCGACGCCGGGCTGCATTCGGGGACGCTGATTGAGGCAGCCGGGCCGCTCCCAAACCGAAGCGACCGTTCACCTCGCCACGCTGGCGGTGTCAACCTGACTTGGCCTCGGCGTGACAGGGCCACCACGCCGCCGGCAGCGGCCGCTCAGGTCATCCTCGACCAGGTGCGCGCGCGTTCGTCCTGCGCTCGATGGCGGATCCCTCATGGTTCCGAGTCTGAGGACGCCCAGAAGCATGGTCGTCGTGAGTGAGACGTACACAGCTTCCCGGGCCCGGCGGAGTCCACATCGCAGGTGCTGGCCAAGCCGGGTCCCACGGGCGAGACGAACACGTGCAGCTCGTCGACCAGGCCGGGTGGGAGCGCCTGGCCGGCGAGGTCGAGACGCCCACGAGGAGGTCCCGATCCGCTGCCCCCTTCAGCTGCCTGATCTCGCCGGGGTCGTCGTGCCGCTCGATCCGCTGCATGCCGACGACCGCATGAGGTCGTTCTCTGCGGCGTGGACTTCCCCTTCGGCCGTTCCAGTCGAAGTTGCCGTCCTCGTCTGCGATGTAGCTGTCGATCGACGTGATTGCGTAGCAGATCACCTTCGTCATCGTCGATCCTCCCGTTGCCGCGCCGGCTCGGGCAGTGTGCCGTTCGGCGGCCGTCGACCGGCACCGGGGGCGTTCGTCAACTGAGAATGTCTGTCCCTGCGACGGCAAGGGCCTGCTGCGCGCGAGAGGCAAGCGCCGCGCGTGTGTGCTCCCATCCGCCGGCACGCGGGGTGCTCCAGGAGAGCTGGCGAGCCACGGCACTCAGCTTGTCCAGCCGTCGGCGCACTTGCTGCCGCAGTTCTCTCGCGTTGTCGTAGTCGAGGGCGGGCACCATCTCCACGGAGCGGAAGATGCAGATCCCCAGGCACGGTTGCGGCGCTTCAATCCACCCGCAGACGGGGCGATACCCCGCCGTGATGCGGAGGACGTCTTCCGTCGCCGCAGCACTTCGGTCCGAATCGGTGTCGTCGTGACGTAGCGCCTTGCGCGCCTCGGCCTGCAGCGCCCGGTGGGCCTGCTCCAGCTCGGCGTCAGAGCGATCGTGCCCCGGTTCCCGGGGTGCCGGCGGCGCGGCGGCGGAGCGCAGCAGCCCCCGCAGCAGGCGGATGTCCCGCCGATCTTGCTCGAGCCGGGTCATCGCGGCGTCGTAGGCGTCACCGAATACCAGGTCGATCGCCCGCTCGTCGCAGCCCTGCGGGCACACCTGGGGGGCGTCCACGCGCCGGCAACCGATGCAGATCGACGCCGGTGGCCGGACGCTCACGGCGATCCTCGTGGGCAGCGCCGGCGGCGCCCGACCAGGCGTGGGGATCAGGCGGCGCCACTGACCAGTCTCGAGCAGCAGGATGCCGTTGGAACTCGCGCAGCGTCTGTCACCGAGGTTGTTGCGGTCGACCAGGAACAGCACCCGCCGGAACCCACCGTGTTTGAGCAGCCGGTACGACGACGGGACCGCGGTGTAGGTCTTGCCGGCTCCGGTGGCCATCTGCACCAGCGACCGGTCGAAGCGCTGCTCGGCCACGCTGCGCTCGATCCCGGTGACCGCCTCTATCTGGGGCGGGCGCAGCCCCTCGGTGCGCAGCTGCGGCATCTTCTTGACCTTGGCCCGCCAGGTCGGCGCGGCCGGATCAGCCTCGGCATCACGCAACCACCGCGCCAGCGTCTCCGGCCGGGGGCCGGCGAACACGCGCCGGGCCCGCGCCTCGGGGGCGAAGCCGTTGGTCAGGTGCGTTTCCGAACCCGACGCCTCGAACACGAAGGCAGCCGGCCCTCGACGGTCAGCGCCTTCAGCCGCACCTCAGCCGGGAGGCCCTCGGCGTACATCGTCGGCTGCCACTCCACCCCGGACAGCGGGGTGCCCTCGGGCTTCACCCCTACAGCGCGTTGGTCGACGTAGAGCAGGTTGTCCGTCCGACCGTGGCCGGGCTTCATGATCGTCTCGCGGACGGCGACTCCCTGACCGGCGAAGAGGTTGAGGTCCTGCTGATCTTTGGACGCTCCAACCGGCGCCGGCGAGCTGGCGGTCGGTGAACACGCGGGCGCGCTGCTCGGCCGCCAGCCGCACCTCATCCACACGCCCGAACCTATCGCCCCGGCCCACCTCGGGAGAAAGGTTGGAAAGGCGGCGGCCGGGCGCCATCAACACTGAGCCCTGCTCCGCCGCGATGGTTTTGTCGTGGGTTGACCGAGGGCCGGTCACGGCGAAGTCGGGGACCATCGTATGCCGGCCGCGGACCCGGACCAGCTGGCGGTCACCGGCGGCCGGACGGCCGGGCCGAAGCTATCGGCGGCCGGCTGCCTGCCTGTGCCTGCTGAGGGCTTCGACCCGGCGGTCGGTGCCGGGGTGTGTGGCCAGCGCCCGTCCGGCCCAGCCCCTCCTCCCCGAGCGGCGTTCGACGGCCCGCAGCGCGGCGGTCAGCTGCGAGCCTGCTCCGCGGTCGGCGGCGTACCGGTCGGCGGCGTACTCGCAGCTGCGGCTCAGTGCGGCGTCGGCCAACGGGCACACGACGGCACCCGCGGCGGTCGTCGCGAGCAGCAGGGCGGGGGCCCACTGGTGCTGCGAGATCAGCTGTTGAACGCCGCGGACGACCGCGACGGCGAAGACGAGCGCGAGCAGCGGTTTCGGCTGCCGCCGGCTGAGGATCGCCAGCGTGATCCCGATCATCAGCCGCGACGCGATCCGCCAGGGTGCGGCCAGCCATGACGAGGCCGGCGTGTAACGGGTGGCGCCGGTGGCGTGGTGGCCGAGCTCGTGGACGAGGACCGCGACTATCTGATCAGGGCCCAGCCGCCGTGCCAGGAAAAGTTCTAGCAGTCCGCTGCTGACCGCGAGACTGCGCCGGCCGACGGTGTAGCCGTTGG
>JBPCOB010000139.1:0-11953 GCA_051000715.1 Mycobacteriales bacterium | reverse complement strand
CGTAGTACACAACCAGCCGGGAGGGCAGCAGCCGACTGCGCTTTTCCCCCCGCTCGGTGTCGCGCACCACCGCGTCGACCAACTCCGGCGGGAACGTTCGGGTCAACACTCCCAACGCCACATGATCGGACAGCCGCTGATCGTCCTGCGGCTTGATCCATCCAGCGCGAGGCATACCCTAAAATACCACACGTGTAACTCTAACTTATGGGTATTGGGTTTACGCCACGATCAGCCACTGACCGTGTCATTCGCCGACTACATCTGAGCCCTTCAAGCCTACCCACTGCTCCGATAAATTTAGGTTCAGCACGTATGCTACCAAGGGTAGATGGACCGTCACCTCTATGGGGTGACGCTCGGGTATGCCGGTTTGGGGGTGTGTGCGTGCGGGGTGGGGTGAAGATCTATCGGGGGTCGGCCCGCGCGGCCCGGGATTATGTGGAGGCGGATCGGTCTCGGGCTGATGACTATTACCTGGCGGAGGGGACCGGTTTGGCCCGCCGGTACACCGCGACCGGCGGCGGGGTGGTGACCCGGCTGGCCGATTTGGACGGGGACGCCTATCAGGGGTGGGTGGCCGGGGTGGACCCCGACACCGGTCAGACCCGGGGTTGGGTGCGGACCGATGAGCATGCGGTCCGGTTCGCTGAGGTTGTGGTGAACGGGCCGAAGTCGTGGAGTATCGCCGCGGAGCTGCACCCCGATGTTGCGGCGGCGTATGAGGCGGCGCAGGACCGGGCCGCCGAGCAGATCGTGGCTTGGCTGGGCCAGCACGCCACTACCCAGGTGGGCCCGCGCGGCGGGCAGGTCGCGACGCCGGTGGAGCGGCTGGAGGCGGTGTCGGTGCGGCATTACACCAGCCGGGCCGGGGACCCGCACCGGCATCTGCACGTGCAGGTCAATGCCCGGGTGTGGGCGGCGGGGAAGTGGCGGGGGCTGGACAACGTCGCGGTGCGGGATTCGATCGCCGCCGTCCATGGGATCGGCCATGCCGCGGTGATCGCCGACGCGGGGTTCCGGGGGGCGCTGGCCGCCCACGGGTTCACCCTCGACGCCGATACCGGTGAGGTGGTGCAGCTGGCCGGCTTTGTGGCGGCGTTCAGCAAGCGAGCCGGGCAGGTCGCCGGCCAGGTCGCCGGCTACGAAGCCGAATGGCGGGCCGCTCATCCCGACGAGGTGCCGGGGCCGGCGCTGTGGCGGTCCTGGGACGCCCGGGCCTGGGCCACCGACCGGCCGGGGAAGGCGAAGGTGGAGACCGCCGGGCGGGCCCACGGCCGGTGGGTGGGCGAGCTCCACGCGCTGGGTTACACGGCCCCGGCCCGCCCGGTCCGCTTCGAGGCAGCGCCGGTGGGTCGGATCGACCGGGACGCGGCCGCCGTCGAGGTGCTGACCCGGCTGGGGGCGGCCCGGTCAGCCTGGAATCAGGCCGACCTGCGCGGTGAGGCCGAGCAGCTGATCGCCCGAACCGGCGTCATTGCTGACCCGGCGGTGCGGAGTGGGTTGGCTGAGGATGTGACTGCCCGGGCGGCCGCCGGCTGCGTGCTCCTGCTGGACCGGGACGTCCCCGAACATGTGCGGGGGTGGACGTCGCCGGCGGTGATCGCCGCCGAAGCGGACCTTTCCGGCCGGCTGGCCGTCCGCGGTGCGATGGGCGGCCGGGACGCGTCCCCGGAACAGGTCACCGCCGCGGCGGTGGCGGTGGGGGCGGGATTGGACCCGGCCCAGGAGCAGGCGGTGGCGGCGCTGGCCGGGGACCATCCGCTGGTCCTGATCACCGGGGCGGCGGGGGCGGGGAAGACCACCACCCTGGCCACCACCCGGACCGCCCTCGAGCAAGACGGGCATCAGCTGGTGGTGGTCACCCCCACGTTGAAGGCGGCCCGCACCGCCCGCGCAGAGACCGGGGCGCGGGCCGGGTCGGCGGCGTGGCTGGCCCACCAGCACGGCTGGCGCTGGGACCCGGCCGGCGCCTGGACCCGGCTGCAGCCCGGGCAGGTCGACCCGGCCAGCGGCCGCGAATACACCAGGCCCACCGCCGGGGCGGTGCTGAAGGCCGGGGACCTGCTGGTGGTCGACGAGGCGGGGATGGCCGACCAGGACACCGCCCGGGCGCTACTCACCATCGCCGACCAGCACCAGGTGCGGGTGGGCCTGGTCGGGGACCCTCATCAGCTGGCCGCAGTCGGCCGCGGCGGCGTCCTGGACCTGGCGCAGCGGTGGGCTGAGCGGACGGTCACCCTCGATGTGATCCACCGGTTCACCCGCACCGCCGAAATCGCCCCCGGCATTACCGGCACCATCCCCGATGTCGACTACGCCGACCTGACCCTGCGGATGCGGGCCGGGGAGGATCCGGGGGCGGTGTTCGACCGGCTCGCCGAACGGGGGCAGGTCGCCCTGTACCCGGACGAGGCGACCCGGCTGGCCGCGGTGGCCGAGGCCGCCGCGGTGGCCCGGGCCGGTGGGGCGCCGACCACGGTGGCGGTGGCCACCCGGGAGCAGGCCGGCGGGTTGAACGCGGCGATCCGCGACCGGCTCGTCGAGCTGGGCCTGGTCGACGACACGCTCACCGCCACCGCCGCCGGTGGGCAGCCGGTGGGTGTCGGGGACCTGGTCGCGACCCGGCGTAACGACCGGACCGCTGATGTTGCCAACCGTGACACCTGGACGGTCACCGCCGTCGACGCCGACGGTGGGCTGAGCGTGGCCGGGTCGGCCGGGCCGCGCACCCTCACCGCGGCGTATGTGGCCGGGCATGTGGAGTTGGCCTACGCCAGCACCGTGCATGGGGTGCAAGGCGACACCGCCCACGCCGGCCATCTCCTCCTCGACGAACACACCGGGGCGGCCGCCGCCTATGTGGGGATGACCCGCGGCCGGACCACCAACACCGCCCACCTGATCGCCCCCGACCTGCCTGAGGCCCGGGCGCAGTGGATCGACGCGGCCGGCCGTGGGCGGGCCGACCTCGGCCTGGACGCCGCCCGGCAGGCCGCTCAACGGGCGGCCGCCCCCTACACCCCCACCCCAGCACCGACGCGGCCGGACGACGACGCTGAGGCCCGACTCGCCGCCGTCTTGGACGGGCTGCGCGTCGCCTGGACCGCACAGGCCAGGGCCGAGGCGCTGCTGGAGCGGCTGGGCCCGCGGCTCGAGCACGCCACCGCCGACACCGGCCGCCGCCAGCACACCGAGCAGGCACTGGCCCCGCTCCGCCAGCACGCCGACACCACCCGCGCGGCCGCCGAGGAGACGGGGCAGGCCGCCGAGGCTAGCCAGCACGCGCTGACCGGCCGGGCCGCCCAGATCGCCCAGGTGCTGCACGCCGACTGGACTGCCGACCGGCCGGCCGCGGCCGAGGCCGCCCGCATCGTCGCGGTAGACCCTGGCCGGTTCGGCCGGCTGCTCCACCGCCGCGAAATCGGCGACGCCCAGGCCCGGCTGCAGCAGTGGGCCACCAAATGGCAGCCCATCCACCCCGACCTGCCCGCCAGCGGCGACATTGCCGCGGTCGCCGCCTACGCCGCCCGCCCCCCACACGCCGGCCGGACCGCCCAGGTGATCACCGCTTATGCCGACCGGCAGGCCGCCGCCGAACTCCCCGAGCACGCCGACCGGACCCGCACCGCCCGACAGGCCGCACAGGCCGCCCAGGAAGCCCAGACCGCCTACACCCAGGCCGCCGGCCGGGCCCGCCGGCTGCAGACCATCCGCGACGCCGCCGCCGGCCACCGCGACCTCGCCGCCGACCTGCCCGCCCTCACCGCACATACCCGCGCCGCCCAACAGCAGCTCACCGCCGCCACCCAACGCGTCGCCGAGCTCACCGCCGACCCGGCCCTCACCACCCGACCCGACCGGGCCGCCATCCTCACCGGCGCCCAGACCAGCTGGACCCACGACCGGAAAGCCGCCCAACAGGCCGCCCACACCGCCAGACAAGCCGACCAGGCCGCCCAGCCCCGACGGCCCGACCCCGCCTACCCGGCCCCGTACCTGCACCGGGGCGGCCCCAGCATCAGCCGCTGACCGCCCGACGAAGGCCGCCGTGCCGTGCCGAACCGAGACCCCAGCCCGTCCCGCCTGTGCTCGCGGCGGCGCCGGCCTGGCCTGGCAGCGGTAAGTGCCCGGCGGCCACAAAGCCGCAGTGAGCACGAATACGCCAGGGAGACTGCATCGTCTGGCGCAGGTTCCCCGTACGCTGAGCGTCATGGCTGCTGCCGATCTCGATCACCCGCCTGAGGGTGTGGTGATCCTGCCCGAGCGGGCCGCCGACGACGGTCACCTTGATCCTCGAGCGTGGGTGCAAGCGGTCCGCCGCCCCACCCCGCGCCAGCTGCGGCAGCGCGTCGCCGACCACCTGTCTCAAGCCCGCGAGCTCGGCGAGGTCTGAGCTGCCGGTCGTTGTTCTCGACGCTTCGGCCGGCGTGGAGATCGTGCTGTGGACCGCCGAGGGCAGCCTCTTAGCCGGGCACGTCGCCAACGCCGACGAGATCGCCGTTCCCGACCACTTCCACCTCGAGTGCGCGGCGGCCCTGCGGCGGATGGAACTGCGCGGGGAGTTGACGCCCGCCGACGCGCAGGTCGCGCTGGATCAGCTACTCGCGCTGAGAGTCCGCCGGGTGGACACGTCACCGCTGCTGCGGGAGGCGTGGAGCATGCGCCACAACGTCACCATGGCCGACGCGCTGTACGTCGTCATCGCCCGGCGCCTCGACGTTGCGCTGGTCACCGGCGACCTGCGGCTGACCCAAGCGCCGGGGCTGGGCATCGACGTGCTGACATCAGCGTCACCACCGTCTCGATAACCGACCCCGCGGCCGTCCATGAAGCGAAAGAATGCGTCCGTCAGTTGGAAGGCCAGCTGGGGTGTTGGCCTGGCACGTCCTGATTTCGGCGGGGCGTTCAGCGCACGCCGTAGACGTCGCCTCGCAGCCGGATAGACAGCACGTAGACCGTGTGGGCGGCGTCGTCGATCCGGTACACCACGCGGTAGGTGCCGAGGTGGGCCGCCCACCGGCCGGCGTAGGGCTCGGACAGTTCCCCGCCGAGGCGGTAGGGGTTGGTGGGTAGCCGTTCGGTTAGGAAGGTGTACGCCGCCCAGGCCACCGCTTCGGGGAGGTCACGTTCGAGTGCGCGGCGGGCGGGGCCGGTGAGTTCGACGGCCCAGCGGTCGGTCACCCGGTGGCGGGACGGCGGGCCAGCATCGAGGTGCGTAGCACTTCGGCGTTGACGGTCCGCCCGTCGCGGAGATCTTCCTCGGCTTGACGGATGTCGTCGACCGCTTGGGGGTCGGACAGGACCGCGATGGTCTCCCGCAGCGCGGCCATCTCGGCGTAGGAGATGAGCACCGCCGCGGGCTCGCCGTTGCGGGTGATCTCGACGTGGTCATGGGTGCTCGCCACCGCGGCGACCAGTTCCGACAGCCGCGCTTTGGCGTCGGTGACCGTCATCATCTCAGACACGGTCCGAATTGTAGTCCGGCACACTTAGGTGTCGCTACTGGTCCAACCAGAATTGCGTTTCAGCCTCGCAACAGGGTTCTCGCCGACAGCATTCGTCAGAGGATGCCCGGCGTGTCACACCGGGGAATGTGGATTTCCCCGTCACCATGACGGCCATGACTGAGTGTGTTGACGAAGCCGGCCCGCCGCCCCGGAGGCGATCTGCCATGTTCCGCAGCGACCTCCGGGAGCAGGCGGCAACATTTCGGATGACCCAGGCCGACAAGGACCGTCTCCGTCAGGACGCCGCAGACGCTGGGCTCACCATGCAGCAGTGGTTCGAGCTGCGCATGTTCGGTGAGGCCAGGCCGGTCGGCCGGTACGGCCGCCCGCGCAAGGTCAGCCACGCAGAGGAGTTGCCGATCGCCGGCTAGCCACGTCTCACAAGTGCCGTAGCTGAGAGGCCCTCTTTGGGCCCTGCTACGCACCGGCAAACCCTTCGGCACCAGGGAGAGTCCCCTGAGAATGCCGAAGGCCGCCCCAGTCTTTGGCGAGTCAGGGCGGCCGGTGGCGCAAACAGAAATCCTGGTGCCGAGGGTACCTGATTCCTCTCCCGCCGCAAGCAGCCACGCGTGTCGCGTGTGTCTTCTGCCTGCGCTGATCGTGGCCTGACGGCCCTCGGGACCTCCCCTCTCCTGGAGGACCCGTGCTCTCCCCGCCTTTGCCGGTGTCACCCGTCGGTGCTCGTACCTCAGCCCCGTCGCCGTTGTCGCCGGCCGCCGGCGGCCTGGCCGGCCAGCTGGCCGCCGCGTGGGGCCGGCGCACCTCGATCGGCCTGGCGCCCCCACCGGGGGCGTGTTCGGCCCGGCCGGCCTGGTGGTCGCGTGCCGACTGGACCGGGGTGGAGGTGTGGTGCGTCGTCGCCGCCGGCGTCGACGTCTGCCAGGCGGTGCACGCCGACCCGCACACCGTGGTCCGGGTAGCCCGAGCCATGGCCGGCTACGCCGACTACACCACCGGGCGGGACTGCCGGCCCACCAACCACCGCCTCGCCGCCGACCTCGCCATGTCGGTGCGGCAGATCCAACGGGCCCGCGACGCCCTCAAACGCCTGCACCTCGTTGTTGAACTCGTCCGCGGCCGGTCGGTGCTCACCCGAACCGAACGCCTCGCCGCCTGGCGCCGCGGATCGGCCCACCGCCGGCTGGCCGCCGAATTCGCCCTGCTGTCGGTCCGCCGCCGTCCACAGCCCACCGGTCTGGCTGTGGGACATGTCACCCCACCCGGCGTAAGCCCGGGTATGTCCCCTACCTCACCAAAAAGTAAGTTCTTCACCCGACGCGACCGAACGAGGACCGGCGCTCCGCGCCGGGCTCCAACCCGAAAGGGCCAAACCGGCCGGGCGAACCGGATATATCCGGCAGACGTCCGGGTCAGGCGGTTGATCACCGGGCTGCAACAACGGATCTACTGGCTCCGCCGAGTCTCCCCCCGCCGGCTCACCGCCCTACACCGCTTCGCCGTCGCCGGCTGGACCGTCCGAGACATCCAAACCGCCGCTGATGAAGTGCTGCGGGCCCGGAACTGGACCATCCCCCAGCAGATCGACCACCCCGCCGCCTACCTCGCCACCCTCCTCCGCCACGTCGACCCCAACGACCGGCCCGGCGCCACCGAAGACGCCATGAACGCCCAACACAAGCTCATCCGCCACTGGACCTGGCAAACCACCCTCGGCCCCACCCAATGCCCCCACGAACACCCCGGCGGCAACATCCCCCACCCAATCCACGGGCACCTCGCCTGCCCCCGATGCCGTACGCAGATCGGATTCGACTGATTTGCCAGCGGCCCCGCCACGCCGAGGTCATCGGGTCCCCGTTGTTTACGTGCTTACATGTCAGCATGCAGGCATGATCGTTGCCGTAGTGAACCAGAAGGGCGGGGTAGGCAAGACCGCCACGACCCTCGGCATCGTCTCGTCGCTCGCTCGGCGGGATGAGCGAAGGGTCCTTGTTGTAGATCTCGATCCTCAGGCCAACGCCACTACGGGTCTGGGGATTGATGCCGACCCCGAAGCTTTCGACGTGGGCGACGTGATCTACGCCAACACCGAGGGGGCGGCCGCTGAGGCGATCACCAAGTCGGGGTGGGGCGACAACGTGGCGTGCGTGCCGTCGAGCCTGGCAGTCGCCGAACGGGAGTACGACACCGCTCTCGGCTCGGAGCTGCGTCTGCGCAAGGCACTCAAGGGCGTGTGCGAGGACTTCGCCATGACCTTGCTCGACTGTCCACCCAACGTCGGCAAGCTCGTCCAGAACGGCCTCATCGCCGCCACGCATGTGCTGATCGTGACGGAGGCCGAGACCGACTCGCTCCGAGGTGTTGCCAACGTCTTGAAGACGATCGACGTGGTGAAGGAGGGCTACAACCCGGCGCTCAGGACAGCTGGCATCGTGGTCAACAACCTTCCTCCGAACCAGAACGAGTCGAGGTTCCGGCTCTCGGAGCTGACGGAGGCATTCGGTTCGCTTGTTTGGGAGCCTTCCCTCCCCCGCCGGGCTGTTGTGGCCGAGGCTCGGGGGGCCTCCGCGCCCATCCATGACTTCGCCGCCCGGGCCCGGGACGTTGTTGCCGTCTACGACGACTTCACCGACCGGTTGCTAGCACTGGACGGGGGGCGGTGACGATGCCCTCACCCGAGCGCCGCCCGGCGCTGACCAAGGCACCGATCAACGACCATCCCCTGTCTCCTGCTGGTCCGGTGCAAGCAACGGCGCCGAGGCCTACGCCGGAGCAGGCGCCGGGTGCCGTCATGCTGAGCGCCCGGGTTCCGCCGGAGGTACGGGATGAGTTGAAGATGCACGCCTTGCGAAGCCGGCAGAGCATCCAAGAGGTCGTGCTGGCGGCGCTGAGGGACTACCTGTCCCGGAACGCTCTGTAGGCAAGCAATCTTGTCTACTTGCAAGCAGTCATAGGAGGAGTTCTCCAGGTAGAGGCCCGAATGCGCCCCCGACCAGTCTTGCTTGCATGCAGACGTGTAGGACGTGCATGCAAGCGCTGGTCGGTAAGCGCTGACGCCTTGGCGAGTCTCTCGGGGGGGCGTGTAGTGCCATCATTGCGAGACGCCGTAGAGGGGGAGAGGAGGGTTCCTTGGTAAGCACCCACGAGGACGACGATCCCCGTTTGCACACGCCTCTCTACACAGTGACGGAGGCGGCCCGGTACCTGACGGTCTCACGTTCACGGCTAGGTACCTGGGTCGATGGCTACGTGCGGGGCCGGCCAGGCCATGAGGTTCACGGCGCCCCGGTGATCACCGCTCTGCCTCGCCGCAGGCCTGGTTACCCCCGACTTCCTTTCGTTGGCCTAGCCGAGGGCTACGTGCTCAACGCCTTCCGTCAGGCAGGCGTGCCGCTTCAGCGGATCCGCCCCTCCCTGGACTGGTTAACCGAGTACGTCGGGCCTCATGCACTTGCATCGAAGGACCTCTATACCGACGGTGCCGAGGTCCTATGGGACTTTGCTCAGCGGGCGGGGACAGGGACGGCTGACGTCGACACGGTCAAGCGCCTAATCGTGCCTCGATCGGGCCAGTACGTCTTCCGGCCTGTCGTTGAGAGGTACCTGCGCCAGATCGGCTTCGGAGATGGCCGCTACGCCAGCCTGATCCGACTGCCGCAGTACCAACACTCCGAGGTAGTAGTCGACCCCCGGCGTGGCTTCGGTCACCCGATCTTCGCCGAGACCGGGGTTCGGGTGGAGGACGTGTTAGGTCCCATCCGAGCGGGGGAGCGGCTAGAGGTCGTAGCAGAGGACTACGGCGTGCCGGTCAGCCAGCTGCGTGACGCCTACGCCATTGGAGCCTGAGCAGCCGCCGTCGAGGCCGCTGCCCCACATCTTCGTCGATCGGAGCCTCGGCAGCATCCAAGTCCCGAGGCTTCTTCGAGCGGCAGGGCTCCAGCTCACCACGATGGCGGAGCACTACGGCGAGCAGCGTGGCCAGGGCCTGGGCGACCAGGACTGGATCGCCGAGTCAGCCAGGCTTGAGTGGATCGCCTTCCACAAAGACGACGCTATCCGGCGTAACGAGGCCGAGAAGGTGGCCGTTCGCCGGACTGGCGCCCGGTGCTTCTGCGTTCCTCGGGCGAACCTCATGGCCGCCCAGGCGGCGCAGCGCTATCTGGACAATCTGGTGGCCATAGCCAAGGCGGCCGTTGAGCCTGGGCCGTTCATCTACAGCGTCTACCCGAACGAGATCAGGCTTGTCCCGCTCGACTGAGCTGAGCGTCAGCTTTCATGCATGCAGACATGTATGCATTAACGGAACCGGGGGAGTGGCGGCATTGGTCGAGATCTGATAGTAGTCGGCCAGCGGGTGCTCGACACCGGCGAGCAGCAACGCGTGAATGGCGCCGAAGAAGGCGAACGCCGGGACCTGCCCGTCGCGGGTGTGCGCGGCCAAGTCGACCAGGTACGGATCACCGGCCACCACACCCGACAGGTGGCGGTACAGCGGTGAGGCTCCAGAACTCGTCCGGGTCGGTGAAGGACCACATCGGGGCTTGGCACATGGGCAGTCTCGCCGACGTCATGCGCCGCGGCCACACCGCCCTGACGAAGCCGCGTCGCTTGACGATCGGCCACCGGCCGGCTCGGGTCCTTGTCCCAGGTTCTCGCCGTCGTCCACCCTGTCGAGGTGCCCGCCTCGCCTGTCCACACGCCGCCGCTGTCTTTGTTCGTGACCGTCGTCGACGGACGCGCCATAGGCGCGACACTGGCGCCTTACGGCGATTAGTGGTAAGCATGCTTTTTGACGCCTGCGCACATATTGGCGTGCACAGGGCCACGGTAATAAAGGACGCCCGTCATGGTAAGAGTGCGAAGGCTGGGGCTCATCTCGATTATCGCTACCGTGGCAATGTTGGGGCTTATGGTACCGGCTCAGGCGTCGAGCCCCTCCAATGTATATATCTTCTGCAGTAAGGCCTACGCCTTCGCGGATAGCAACGGGACGTACAACATTCAGCATGCCTGTCAAACGACCACGGCACCGTGGGGGTTTAGAATTGCGCCCTCACTTTGCGCAATAGCAACTTCCTACGTGACCGAGTCTGGGATGCGATGGACCCGCAACGGCGTCACGCAGCCGACGCAGGCCCCGCACGTCGTCGCCTGCAGCTATGTGTTTCACGGTACATACAATCCCGGCCGAGGCGACGACCATATTTCGTATGGCGATGGATTCACCTTCGCTGTCAAAGGCGGCACAGCGAGTCTGAGCATTCACGGCAACTTCATCCTGACCGACACTCCGGCGAACATTCATCGGAGCGCAGTCCCTGCCCGTCAAGCAGACGCATCGTATATCGGCGTTGTGCGCACCCATCGGTTGTAAAGAGGGTTCGCGGTGATTGAAGGCTCGGTCAGGCTCTGGAAAACCGAGGATGGATGGGGTGTTATCGACTCCCCAGGGACTCCAGGCGGCTGCTGGGCGCACTTCTCCGTTGTAGCGATGGAAGGTTATCGAACGCTCGTCGTGGGGCAGCGAGTCAGGTTCGTGGCCCAGTCGCCAGGCCAGGATGGCTATGCCTTCCGAGCGACCGAAGTGATACCTGCGTGACACGCGGCTCAATCGGTTTCACGCGCGGCGCCTCGACGCGCTCATCGGCCGGCAAGTGACCTACGGCTAACGCACCCCATTCCTCGACGAGGCACCGGAGTTCTCCGGGGGCGTGCTCGATGCCCTGCGCCAGCCGATCGAGCGCGGCGAGGTGGTCCTGGCCCGCTCTGGGGGGGTCACGCGTTACCCGTCGGTGGTCTAGCTGGTCCTGGCTGCCAACCCCTGTCCTTGCTCCAGCAGAGCCACGCCGCCGCTGTCCCGCGACACGACCCCCCTGCGAAGATCAGCGGGGGGTGCGGCTCGGCAGGTCGGACGATGCGTGTCGGGCCGGGAAGACTGGTCTCGTGCCGCTCTCTGATCCATCCTTTGCCCGGGACCCCGCTAAGGCGACGTACTACGACCAGCGCGCTCCGGAGTACGACGAGTGGTACCTGGGCCAGGGCCGCTTCGCCGACCGCGATCGACCCGGTTGGCGCGACGAGGTCGAGCGCCTGATCAGCCTGGTTGCGGCACTACCGGCTTTGCGGACGTTGGACGTCGCCTGCGGCAGCGCCTTCCTCACCCGCTACCTGAGCGGCGGGCTCGTGGTCGGGCTGGACCAGAGCCGCGCCATGGTCGCCCTCGCGCAGACGCGGTTGCCCGCCGGCCTCGCTCTGGTCGGCGACGCCCTGGACCTGCCGCGCCGGACAGCCCTGACACGCCGACTACTATTCGTTGAAGGTCTGCTTCAGCAGCAGCAAGCCCTGAGGCTGTCCGGTGGCTGTGTCAACCCGACTTGGCCCCACCCTGACGGCTTGACTTGGCCCCATCTGGGTTGCTGGAGGGGTTGAGTCCTCGCCCTCGTCCGCCTTGTCGTTGGGCGGGGGTGCTCTCCGGGACGTCG
>JBPCOB010000138.1:0-10744 GCA_051000715.1 Mycobacteriales bacterium | reverse complement strand
TGAGCGTGCTGGTGGACAACAAGGTGCCCACCACCATCGACCAGCAGTTCACCAAGAGCCTGCTCATCCCGGCCGAGATCTTGATCCCGGCGCTCATCGTGGTGGTGGTGCTGCTCTACCTGATCTTGTCCTACCGCGGCGGCAGCGGCCTGTTCGGGGTCCGTAGCGGCGCCCGGCGCCTGGGCGCCGACGACACCGGCGGGGTCAGCTTCGCCGACGTCGCCGGCCAGGACGCCGCGGTGGCGGAGTTACGCGAACTGGCCGGTTTCCTGGCCGACCCGGCCCGCTATCTGGCCCTGGGCGCGGTGGTGCCCAAGGGCGTCTTGCTCTACGGCCCACCCGGCTGCGGCAAGACGATGCTGGCCAAGGCACTGGCCGGCGAGGCCGGGGCGGCGTTCTTCTCCATCTCCGGTTCGGACTTCGTCGAGCTCTACGTCGGCGTCGGCGCCTCCCGGGTGCGCGAGCTGTTCAAGGAGGCCCGGGCGGAAGCCCCGGCGCTGATCTTCATCGACGAGCTGGACTCGGTCGGGCGGGCCCGCTCCAACGCCGGAGGTGCCGCTACCGGCACCTCCGGCGAGCAGGAGCAGGCGCTGAACCAGATCCTGGCCGAGATGGACGGCTTCTCCCCCTCCCAGGGCATCATCGTGCTGGCCGCCACCAACCGCCCGGACGTGCTGGACCAGGCCCTACTGCGTCCCGGCCGCTTCGACCGCACCGTCGGCCTCGAGCGCCCGGACGAGGCGGCCCGGCTGGCCATCTTGGCGGTGCACGCGCGGGGCAAGGTCCTCGCCCCGGACGTGGACCTGGCCATGATCGCCCGCCGCGCGGTCGGGATGACCGGGGCGGATTTGGCCAGCGTGCTGAACGAGGGTGCGCTGCTGGCCGCCCGGGCCGGCCAGCAGGTCGTCGGCCCGGCCGAGTTGGACCAGGCGCTGGCCCGGGTGCTGGAGGCACCCGAGCGCCAGCGCCGGCTGGCCTTGCGCGAACGCGGGGTGGGCCGGCGCTTCACCGGCGCGGACAAGGTCAGTTTCGCTGACGTGGCCGGCCAGGAGGCCGCGGTGCGGGCACTGCGCGAGATCAAGGACTTCCTCACCCAGCCGGCCCGCTTCGCCGCGCTCGGCGCGGTCGTCCCGCGCGGGGTGCTGCTCTACGGCCCCCCCGGCTGCGGCAAGACGCTACTGGCCCGGGCACTGGCCAGTGAGGCGCACGCGGCGTACTTCTCGGTCAGCGCCAGCGAGTTCGTACAGAGCTTCGTCGGCACCGGCGCGGCCCGGGTCCGCGACGTCTTCGCCGAGGCCCGCTCGATGGCACCGGCGATCGTCTTCTTCGACGAGCTCGACGCGATCGGGCGCAGCCGGGTCACCGGCGGGGCGGCGGTGCACGCCGAGCAGGAGCAGGCGCTGGTGCAGATCCTGACCGAGCTCGACGGGTTCTCCCCCTCCACCGGCGTGGTGGTCATCGGCGCCACCAACCGCCCGGACACCCTGGACCCGGCGCTGCTGCGTCCGGGCCGCTTCGACCGCACCATCGCGCTCGAGCTACCGAACGAGGCGGCCCGGCGCGCCATCTTGGCGGTGCACGCCACATCCAAGGTGCTCGGGCCCGGGGTGGACCTGGCCGCACTGGCGAGCAGGGCGATCGGGCTGACCGGGGCGGATCTGGCCACGGTGCTCAACGAGGCCGCGCTGGCCGCCGCGCAGGCCGGGCGCCCGGCGGTGGGCCAAGGCGAACTCGACGCGGCGCTGGCCCATCTGCTCAAGGCCCCCGGCGAGCAGCGCCGGCTCTCGCTGCGCACCGCCAGCGTGGCCCGGCGCTTCGCCGCCGACGAGCGGGTCACCTTCGCCGACGTGGCCGGGGTGGACGAGGCGATCGAGGAGCTGGCCGAGGTCAAGGACTACCTGGCCGAGCCCGGTCGCTTCACCGCGCTGGGTGCCCGGGTGCCGCACGGGGTGCTGCTGTCCGGTCCGCCGGGTTGCGGCAAGACGCTGCTGGCCCGTGCGGTAGCCGGCGAGGCCAACGCCGCCTTCTTCGCCGTGGCCGGCACCGACTTCGTCGAGCAGTACGTCGGCACCGGCGCGGCCCGGGTGCGCGAGGTCTTCGCCGAGGCGAAGTCGATGGCTCCGGCGATCGTGTTCATCGACGAGATCGACTCGGTCGGTGCACGCCGATCGGAGGCCGGTGACTCGGGCAACCGGGAGTTCGCCCAGACGCTGAACCAGCTGCTGGTCGAACTCGACGGCTTCGAGGCCAGCGCGGCGGTGGTGGTGATGGGCGCGACCAACCGCCCGGAGCTGCTCGATCCGGCACTGGTGCGTCCCGGCCGCTTCGACCGCCTGGTCACCATCACCGCCCCGGACCGGGCCGGCCGCACAGCGATCCTGGCGCTGCACGCGAAGGGCAAGCCGTTGGGTCCCGACGTCGATCTGGACATCGTGGCCGGGCTGGCCCGCGGCTTCTCCGGCGCGGAGTTAGAGAACGTGCTGAACGAGGCGGCGTTGCTGGCCGCCCGCCGGGGGCTGAGCCAGATCTCGATGGCGCTGGTGGACGAGGGCATCGACCGGGCCACCCTGGGGTTGACCTCGCGGCGCACCGTGATGAGCGAGGACGAGCGCAGCGTGGTGGCCTACCACGAGGCCGGGCACGCACTGGTCGCGTTGGCGCTGCCCGGCGCGACGCCGCCGCACAAGCTCACGATCCTGCCCCGCGGCGGCACGCTCGGGCACTGCACGATGCTCGACAGTCACGACCGGGTGGTCTGGTCGCGCTCGATGCTGCTCGACGTGATGGCCTCCTACCTCGGTGGCTGGGTGGCCGAACGACTGGTCTTCGGCCAGGCCTGCTCGGCGGCATCAAGTGACTTGGCGGCCGTGGGCGAGCAGGCCCGGGTGATGGTGCGCGAGTACGGCATGAGCGACACGCTCGGCCCGGTGGCGCTGCCCGTGTCCGCCCGTGGCGGAGGTGGCCACCAGGCCTACTCCGAACGACAGGCCGAGGCCATCGACGCGGAGGTCTCCCGGGTGATCGGCGAGGCGCACGACCGCGCGGTCGGCGTGCTGGAATCCGCCCGGGCCGGGCTCGACCTCGTGGCGGCGGCGCTGCTCGAGCGCGAGACGCTGTCCTCGGTCGAGATCCAGGCGTTGTTGGCGGATACGACGGCGGATGTCGGCGGAGCCTCGGGTCGCTCGCCCAACGGCGGCGTCGCGCCGCAGCTGGTGGGCGGCGGACATCGGCGTGGCAGCGTGGGTAACGAGCACACGCCCGCCGTCGTTCCGGCGGTACCGCGCGTCGACCCGCCGGCAGGGCCGGTCGGCACCGCCGTCACGGCAGCGCAATGATGACCGCGCAGCACGAAGCGGACAGGTCGACACCGCGCAGCATAAGCGCACCGCGATGGTGGGTCGTGGCGATCCCCGCCGGCGCGCTGCTGATGCTCGGCTCCGGGGCACTGTTGGTCAGCTCCGCGCTGCCGGGACGGGCATCGACCTCGGTCGGTGGGAACGTGCCGGTCGACGCCGGTGCGACCGATCCGCTCGACATCTCGACCAACAACTCCCCGGCGCTGGCCCGCAACCCGCGGCGGCCGGGCAACGTCGTGGTGGCGAACCGGATCGACGCCCCGCGCTACTCCTGCGCGCTGCGGGTCTCCTTCGACGACGGCGCCGGTTGGCAGCAGACGCCGGTGCCGTTCCCGGCCGGCGAAGAGCTACCGGCGCGGTGCTATGCCCCGGACGCGGCCTTCGGCGCGGACGGCACGCTGTATGTGTCTTTCGTCACCCTGACCGGCATCGGCAACGGCCCGAACGCGGTGTGGATCTCCTCCTCCGGCGACGGCGGCCGCACCCTGTCCACGCCGCGTCGGGTGACCGGGCCGCGGGCCTTTCAGGTCCGGCTCACCGCCGACCCCGCCGTCCAAGGCCGGCTCTACCTGTCCTGGCTGCTGGCCCGCTCGGTCGGCACGCTGCTCTTCCCCGACGTCGGCAACCCGATCGTGCTCTCCCGCTCCGACGACGGCGGCCGCAGTTGGTCCCGGCCGGTCCAGGTCAACTCGCTCGATCGCGTCCGCATCGTCGCGCCCTCGACCGCGGTCGGCCCGGACGGGATGCTCTACCTGCTCTACCTCGACCTCGGCAATGACCGGCTGGACTACAACGGTGGGTCCGGCGGACGCGGCGGCCAGCCCTACCCCGGGCCGTGGTCACTGGTGCTGGCCCGCTCCACCGACGGCGGGGCATCCTGGAACGAGTCGGTGGTGGACCCCACAGTGGTGCCGACCACCCGCTTCGTCGTCTTCCTGCCGCCTTTCCCCTCGCTCGCGGTGGACCAGCACAGCGGACGGGTCTACGTCGGCTTCACCGACGGGCGCGCGGGCGACGCCGACGTGCGGGTCTGGTCCTCAGCCGACCGCGGTGCGCACTTCGGACCGGGCGTGCGGGTCAACGACACCCCTCTCGGCGACCGCACCGCGCAGTACCTGCCGCAGCTCGCGGTCGCACCGGACGGGCGGCTCGACGTGCTCTATTACGACCGCCGGGCGGACCCGAACAACGTGATGAACGAGGTGTCGCTCCAGTCGTCCTACAACCACGGAATGAGCTTCACCGCCCGGACCCGGCTCTCCGACGGCCCCTTCGACTCCCGGGTGGCGCCGAACGCCAACGCGAACCTGCCCGACCTCGGCAGCGGACTCGGCCTGGTGTCAGCGAACCGCACCGCGCTGGCGGTGTGGACCGACACCAGAGCCGGCGACGAGATTTCCGGCAAGCAGGACCTGGCCAGCGCGGCCGTCGAGCTGCGCGCGGCGTCGCGGTGGCACACGCCGGTGCGCGACATCGGGCTGGCCGCAGTGACGCTCGGAATCGTGGCTGCGCTCATGGCCGCCGTGTTTGCCGGCCTGCCGAGAATGGTTGTTCGCGGCTCCACGCTCGCGTCCTCGGCGCTGGGTGGTCGCCGCGTGCATCACACAGGTCTGGAGCCGGTGAGTTCTGCCGGCGGCGGACGGCGTGGCGAGACGACCGCCGACGCCGTGCCGCCGGGCACGCTCGTCCCGGACGTCGCTGCGCCCAGCGAGCCCAGCCTCGCTCCGACCAACTCAGATGAACCCCTGACGGCGGGCGTGGCCGTGCTCGGGGACGGGGTCGGGGAGATTGTCGGTGGGCAGAGTCCGTCCTCGATGCAGCCGGGTAGGCCGTCCGCCCCCGACACGGACGGCGATGCGCCCAAAGGCTCCACCGCGGCAGCCGGCGAGGCTGGAGCGGACGACCCGGGATGAGGAGCCCGGCCAGCCCGGCGAACTGTGTGAACAGCGGAGAAGTTCCCTTCCGAGCGGTGGGGCCAGTTCGACTGGATGGTGGCATGCGTACCTCAGAGTTTGCCGATCCGCGATCCGCGACTGAAGAGCTGGGTAGCACGCGAGCTCACCGAAACAGCATTGCTGGCGCCCGAGGAGCAGCCCGCGGTCGGCCTTCGACGACGCCGAGGTGACCGGGTGGGAGCCGCTTGTCGGGACGTATGCCCTGCCAGACCGCGACGACGTCCACGTGCTTGCGGCCGCGGTCGTCGCTGGGGCTGGCGCGCTCGTCACGAGCTATGTCAAGGACTTCCCGCGGGACAAGCTCCTGGCCGCGGTCCACGTCCTGCGCCCGGCGGAGTTCGCCGCGAACACGGTCGCGCTGAGCCCGGTGGCCGCTGATCGAGCTGTCGGCGAGCTCGCCGCCCGTTCCGGCAGGCACGGGCACCGCTTCACCGCTGCCGCGGTGCTCGATGCTCTCGTGCACTGGTACGGCATGAACGAGGTAGGCGGGTACCTGCGCTGACGCCCAGATGGATGCCAGCGCCATAGGCCCGATCGCCTCGCGCTTCCCGTTCGAAGATCGGCTTGCGGGACATCGGTGATCACCCTATCTGCGGAAGGGTGCGTCGCCGGCCGGAACGGTCGGATCTGCTCCGGGCAGATAGCGGCACCGTGCGACGACAGCCGGGCCAGGGTGACCGAGCTGAGGCCGCCCGCTTGTCCGACCACGGACAGGTGCTGCTGCTGGACGTCAGGGAGGACGACGAGGGGGTGAAACACCGGTGCGCGCGCCCGATGCCGTGCACCACCGGCCACTGGGGCTGCTCAGCCCGACGTCCGTGCCAGACGACCGTCCGGTCCGGGCTGGCCTTGGCGCTGGCGACCTCGGCACCGACGAGCGCAGCCGAGTCGGCCCTCGGGTTCGATCTCCCTCGATGCCTGCACCCTGACCGGCACCCAGTTAGGAACGCCCAGCGGTCGTCTCACCCAGGTTCCGACCGACCCTTCGGGCTCGATGGTAACCGCAAGGGCCAGAACATCACCGTTGCCGAAGGGAGTCCTTCACGACCTCCTCCACCGCGTGCAGCAGCCTGCGGGCCCCCCTTCAACAACGTCGGCCTCGACTTCAACCCCGCATTCCCGGGTGTGAAGGATCCGGCTCCCATCCGGTCCGTGATCAAGGGCACGGTGACATCGGTGTCGCCGTCCGGGACGGCGGGACGGTCAAGGGACGATCACGACCTTCCTGCGCGAGAACGGCAAGGAGACAGTCAAGATCGTCATCGCGTTCGAGTCCCAGTTCCGCCGGACGGGCAAGCGGATGCTGGAGCTCACGGGCGGTCCGGTGAAGACCACCGGCGGACTCGAACTCGTCAAAGGCACCTACAAGATCGTCAGTGGCACGGGGCAGTTCGACTCCCTCACCGGCAGCGGCACTGTCACGGGCAGTTCACCTGCCTGGCCAGGACCCTGGAGCACAACGACGCACGGAACAGGCGCTGAGCTGACGCGTTCTCCGTGGCCATCTTCCAACTGGATGAGACGTTCGTCGATCCGGCTCCAGGGCCCGGCTCCGGGGCCTGATGGCGACGGGGCTGATGACGATCAGGTCATTGGTCCGAGGGGTTACTGGGCGTTGAGGCTGCCGACCTGGCCCCGTTCGATGAGGATCACCTGCTTGTTGCCGGCCAGGATGGCGGTGTCCAGCGGTACCGCCAGCGCGATGAGTACCGCGGCAAGCACCGCGGGTCGCCGTAGCGCGCGTGCCCACTGCTGGACCAGAGCCGCACCGGCTGGCGGGCCGCTCTCGCCGGCAGCCCCGAGCTGGCCTCGTCGGACCGCGCTCTCGATCATCGGCACCAGCGCGCACACCACGGTGAGGCTGCCGAGAATGGCGACCTTGATCCCGAACTCGGCGGGTTGGAAGGCGATCAGGGCGGCGGCGATAGTTGCGGTGAGGGCGCCGTAGAGCAGGCGGCCGCGGGGAGCCTTGGGGGAGGTCTGCGGGTCTGACATCATGAAGAACACGAACACCAGCAGTTCCGGCGACAGCGCGATGGTGGCCCAGTACGACAGACCGCTGATCGGGCCGACGTGCCAGATCGCGATGAAGCTGCGGCCGGCCAGCGCGAGGGTCCCGATGAGCACTGCGAAGGTGACCAGGAAAGAGCCGGCCATGGGGATCATCTTGACTGAGCGCAGGATCCAGAAGGCACCCAGCACGATCACCAGGTAGGCCAGGGCGACCCCGAGGCGGTTGGGGCCCCACCACAGGTACTGCGCGAAGACGTGGTTCGGTCCGATCACCAGCAGGCACCAGACGATGCCGATGTTGGAGGGGTTGAACAGGTGTCGCCCCTGTGGGCGCAGCAGGTGCTTGGACAGTAGGGCGATGACCCCGGCAAGCACGAAGAACTCGATCCCGTGCAGGCTCCACCAGTCACCGTGCCGGGTGCCCGAGGCCCGCAGGATGAACGCGATGCTGCTGCCGGTGAGGATGCCGCTGGCCGGCCAGACCAGCCGGCGGGCGCTGCGGAACGTGATGGTCGTCTCGGCGACGGCGCAGAAAAGGATCGCCACGACGATCTGGGCGACGGAGACTTTGAAGTCCAGCAGCGTCTGACCCAGCACGTGCAGCGTCATGATCACCGCGGACAGCTTCAGCCTGGGGTCCCTGGCCGACGGCAGGACGACGGGGATCGATTCCCCCCGCAAGGTCACCGTGCGGGCCGCCGCCGGTTGCGGTCGTAGGCCCGCCGTCGTGGTCATACCGGCTTCAGGCTGGCTGCGGCGTAGGCGTTGCGGGTCCGCTCACACCAGATGACCAAAGACTTGTAGGAGGTCGGGTCGATCGGCGCCGGCACCCGGAAGTTCATCGCGCCGGCCGTCACGTCCAACGCGGCGATCGTTGCCGAACGCCCGGGGGTCACCTCCTCGGTCGTACGCGGCGCCTCGAGCGGGCTGAACTGGAGCTCGAGGTCGGTGTTGGCGGTCACGAAGAAGTCCTCCAGACGCAGGGCGTAACTCCCGTCGGGCAGCCGGTAGACCGTGGCCGTACCCATCCCGACCTGATCGACGCGGTAGACCGAGCCGGAGGCGACCTTCACCGCGCCGGGCGCGGTCATCTCCGGCAGCGGTGGCTCGACCAACGGGACGTCGACCTGCTGATCGACCTGCAACTGCCACGGCCCGTCCGCCGTCACCTCCAAGCTCACGTTGCCCGTGCGCGTGCCGTAACCCGTTGCGGCAGCCGAACACGCGGCCTCCAGCGCGGGACGCCGCACACCAGGAACCCGGGCGATCAACTGGCCGGTCCGACACGTCGACCGGACCCGCCACTGGATGGCGTCGCTGTCGACGCTGAACGGCCGCGCGGTCATCACGCCGTTGCCCTCCAGCGTCGCGACCCGCTGCCACCACGGCTGCGAGCGCAGGACGGTACGAACCGGCGGCGCCGCGGCGGTCGGCACCGCCCCGCCACCGAACGGGAAGGCCCGACTGGCCGCGGCCGCACGCGCCACCGGGGTCTCCGAGCCGAGCAGGCGCTCACGCAGACCTAAAGTGTTCCCGCCGACCAACGCGCTCGCCAGCACCGCGACCAGGCCGAGAACGGCCAGCACGCTCCTGCCCGGCCGGGCAGCAGGAGTCGACGTGACGGCGGAGCGCTCCTCCGGCGCGCCCGGCCGGCGATGCAGATCAGGATCCACGGTCCTGCCAACGCCGGTAGAAAAGGACATGACGAGATGATTTCACGCGTCGGGCCCGGGACAGGACGTCGGGGCGGCGTTTGCCCGGCTGAGCGGGGCCACCGGGATCACGTTCGCGGAAGAAGGCAGAACCCGACGAGTCCCCGTGATCGCGCGGCGGGCCCTTCAGCCGAGCGTTACGGTGAGCGCTGGGCACCTCTTCTCATCAGCTGGTTCACAGCTCGGCCTCGGCGGCCCGGACGTGGTGGGCGACGATGTGATCGTCTTGGGCCGCAGCCCCCTTCGCTCGGGTGACGTCCTTGTTTGCTCGGCGCAGAAACCGGCTGCGTCGAGGTTCCGCCGGCCACCGCTATCACCCGAGTCGGGACGCCGCAGTTGACCTTCGGTCACCGACGCGGACACTCGCGGATATGAGGTTGGCGGTTGGCATGTCGGCGCAGGCCTAGACTAGGCGGGTCCGCCGGTCTGCTCACATCGGGTTCACGTAGCGGACAAGGCCGCAAGCGCCACCGCGATCAGCGCCCGGACGGCGAAGGGCAGCGCCGCCTCGTCGACGTCGAAGCCGCCCTGGTGCAGGTCGTGCGAGAAGTCCTGTCCCGGCGGCCGGACCCCGAGTCGGGCCATGGAGCCGGGAACCCGATCGAGAAACCACGCGAAGTCCTCGCCGCCGAGCGACTGCAAGGTCGGGACGGCGACGCCCGGGCCCAGTGACCCGCGCACGGCGGCGGTGAACAGCGCGGTGGCCGCGACGTCATTGACGACCGGAGGTACCCCGCGCGCGTAGCGCACCTCGGCGGAGGCGCCGTACGGCTTCACCAGAGCATCGACCAGGCGCTGCACCAGCTCCGGAGCACGGTCCCACGCAGCCTTGTCGAGCACCCGCACCGTGCCTTTGAGGGTGCCCGACCGCGGGATGGCATTGCCGGCGACGCCTGCCGACACGTGCCCCCAGACCAGGCAGAGCCCGGCGCGGGGGTCGACCAGCCGCGACAGCGCCTGGGGCAGGTCGGTGGCGACGGTGGCGAGCGCGTGCACGAGGTCAACGGTGTTCTGCGGCCGTGAAGTGTGGCCGCCCGGACCGCTCAGCACCACCTCGAGCGCATCGGATGCCGCAGTGATCGGGCCCGGCTTGAGCCCGATGTGCCCGACCTCCAGGCCGGGATCGCAGTGCAGCCCGTACGCGGCTGTCACCCCCTCGAGCCAGCCGTCCGCGATCACGTCGAGCGCACCGCCGGGCATCAGCTCCTCGGCTGGCTGGAAGACCAGTCGCACGGTGCCCTGCACGGCGCCCGACGCGAGGGCCAGCCCGGCCCCGAGCACGGCGGCGGTGTGCAGGTCGTGACCGCAGGCGTGGCAGGTCCCCGGCACCGTCGACCGGTAGGCGACCGGCTTCTCGTCCTCGAGCGGCAGGGCGTCGATGTCGGCCCGCAGCATGACGATCGGCCCGTCACCCGAGCCGAGGTCACACACCACGCCGGTGCCGGTGCTGAGCACTTTCGGGGACAGGCCGGCGCCGGTCAGCCGCTCGACCAGCAACGCGGTCGTGCGGTGCTCCTGCCGGCCGAGCTCCGGATGGGCGTGCAGGTCGCGGCGCACCGCGACGAGCTCGGCCGAGTGCTCGGCGAGCCAGGCATCGGCCAGCCGGCTGGCCGGCGTCCGCGCCGTCATCCGGATGCTCCCGCTGCGCCCGGTCGGCCGACCGCCGCGAGGGGTCCGCCCCAGGGCAGGTGGCTCGGGCTGCCGGTCT
>JBPCOB010000137.1:0-8920 GCA_051000715.1 Mycobacteriales bacterium | reverse complement strand
GCTAAGCCCGGATCCACCGTTTCTCAGCGCGAATGAGTCGTGATCTTGAAGGTGAGTTCGTCCGGCCGTGCCGGGTTGTGGCCGTGCGGGAGCCGCCGATCTGTTCGGCGTTTCCACGTGGTCGTGCGGTCGGGCCGGGGCTGGCGGGTCGGTCAAGGACAGACAGGACTTGGGGGTCCGTGCCGACTGGCGGTGAGCAGACGCTGCCAGGCCTGTTCCCACGGCCAGCACTCGGGCAGGTGCAGCACCAGGCGTCGGGCTGACCGGGCCAGTCGCGCCGGAACGTTGATCAGCTGGGCGCGGATGGTGCTGGTGGTCGCTTTGGCGTGCACGGTCGAGGCCAAGGCGCCGGCGGCGCGGGTGAGGTTGAACGCCATCGCGGCGCAGACCAGCCAGGCGCTGTTGGCCCAGAAGTGCCCCGACGGCAGGTGCGCGAGCGGCCCGTGCTTGAGGTCGGCGATGACCTGCTCGACGATCGCGTGCGCCCGGTGTGTCTTCTCCGCCTCGAGCATCGGCAAGGGGCTGTCGGTGAACACCGCGTGATAGCGGTAGGCGGTGAAAAGCTCGCTCTGGTTGTCGGGGTTCATGTCCTTGACCCGGCGCACGATCAGCCGGGCAGCGACCTGCTTGTCTTTGGGCTTGGACGTGAACGCGGTGTAGGGAGTCTCGGCGACCTCGGCGTCGGAGATCCAGCGCTGCTGCTGCTCGTCGAACACCGCGTGGGTGTACTTGATCGGCGTCCAGGCATCATCGCCGATCGTGGCGATCGCCTTGCGGACAGCCGAATCCTGCCGGGCGGTAAGGGAGAACCGGGCGCCCTGGCGGCGGGTGGCGGCGATGACGTCGTGGCCGTAGTAGGCCGAGTCCGCGCGCAGCACTCGCACGCCCGTGCCGCCCGCGGCCGCCGCGGTGATCAGCGCGTCGGTCACGAAGCGCGCGGCGCCGCGGGCGCTGTTGGCCGAGCCCTTGCGCAGCCGGACAGCGGCGATCACCGGCGCCGAACGCGGGGTGCTGACGATCGCGAGCAGCGCGTTGAGCCCCTTCACGCCGGTGTAGCCACGACCGGCGCCTTGCTTGGCGTAGCCGTAGGTTTGCCGGACCGTGTCGTCGATGTCGACGTAGACCAGGTCGTCGGCGCCGGGCAGCAGCGGCGCCTGACCGGCCAGCTCGATCAGCAGCCGAGACGCGACCGCGTCGAGCTGACGGACATGACCGAAGGTGAACGAGCGCAGGAACGTCCCCAGCGTCGAGGGCGCCCGCACCCCGGCGAACAATCGACCCGTCCCGCCGTGGCGCAGCAACGCCATGTCCTCGATCGAGTCCGCGCCGGCGACCATCCCCGCGACCAGGCTCGTCACCTTCAGCTGCGCGTTGCAGCCACCCGGCTGGTCGATCCTGACGTGGTCGGCGACGAGCTGCTGCAGGCCGGCCCGCTCAGCCAGCTGAAGCACCGGCGCCAGACCGGCGCACGACACGAGGTTCGGATCGTCGAACGTGGCCGTGAAGCCGTGACACACTCGCACCTCGCGGATGCCCTTCTGCGCGGGTCGAATCTCTCCTTAGACAAGATCGATTCTCCCGTAGCAGAAGGGCATTCCGTCGTTACGACGCGCCTCTCACCTCAAGATCAACGGTGGATCCGGGCTAAGACCGGCGTGGTCGGCCGCGTTCTCGCCGGGAGCCCTCACCCTCGTCGCGCCGCTGCCGCTGCCGGCGGCCATCGACAAGGAATGGGCATGGGGCGGCGCAACCGGAGCCGGCGTGGACGTGGCCGTCATCGACAGCGGCGTAGATGAGCGGCATCCCGCCGTAGGGCGGATCGAGAGCGCGGTCGCCCTGCGCTACGACGCCGATGCCGACGAGAGCGTCGTAATGGAGCGCGGCCCGCACGAAGATCTGTTCGGCCACGGGACTGCCTGCGCCGGCATCGTGCGCCGGGCAGCTCCTGACTGCCGGATTCACAGCGTCCGCGTACTGGGTGAGCACCTCACCGGCCGAGGCCAGGTCTGCGGCCGGGCTACGTTGGGCGATCGAAAACGGCATGTCGGTGGTCAACATGAGCCTCTCCACCGGGAGGTCGGACTACTTCTCGGTGTTTCACGAGCTGGCGGATAGCGCGTACTTCGCCGGCGTCATGCTGGTGTGCGCTATGAACAACCTGCCCGGACCGACATACCCCTCGCAGTACGCCGCAGTGATCTCAGTCGCCGCACATGACGGCACGGATCCGTTCGGCCTGGACTGCAACCCTGCACCGCCGGTCGAGTTCGGCGCCCCGGGGATAGACCTGGAGGTGCCCTGGCTCAACGGTGGCAGCATCCGCTCTACAGGCAACTCCTTTGCCGCGCCGCACGTAACCGGGCTGGTTGCTCGCATCCTCAGCAAGCACCCGGGCTTGACGCCGTTCGAGGTCAAGACGCTGCTACGCGCGGTTGCGGACAACGCTCGACCCAGCGGCCTCTCGCCGCAGCGACAGCGGCCGGTCCCGGAGGGAGCCGGCCGCTGAGGCGAGCTGCTGCTACGGAGTACGGCCCGCGTCACCGTAGATGTCCGGTCGGATCTCGCCGCTCACGCGGGCGTGGCCGGCGACGTCGTCGTCGTGCGAGTCGGTGTCGACGACGGGCCCCTTGTAGCCGCTCGGGGTGGGGACGGCGTGGCCGGCGACGTCCTCGTCGTACGAGTCGGTGTCGACGACGGGCCCCTTGTAGCCGTCCGGGGTGGGCACCGCGTGGCCGGCGACGTCGTCGTCGTGCGAGTTGGTGTCGCCGACGGGTCCCTTGTAGCCGTCCGGGGCGGGCAGGGCGTGGCCGGCGACGTCGTCGTGGACCCCGGTGCGCAGCTCTGCAGCCGTCTCCGGCTGGTACTCGGTCATCTCGCTTCTCCTCTCTCGGCGGTCGGGCGACCGTCCATGGCCACATCGTCGGTGCTCGATCGATCTCGCGTCCGTTCGCAAGCCGACACTAGAAGCGTCCTGTGCGCGACTGTTCTCAGTACCTCCGATCCCGTCAAGACACGTCATCGCGTACCTTCGCCCGTCTACCTGGCGCTGACCTACGACCACCGGATGGCGTACGGCGCTGACTCTGCCTTCTCGCTCAACGTAGCCACGCGGGATAATTTCTCCCTGAATCGGTCGCGGGCGGCGCAGTCTGCCGCCGGAGGAGCGGGGTGGCAGATCCATGCGGTGTTCTGCGTGCACGGCCGAGAACCCCGACGGCAAGCGCTTCTGCGGGGACTGCGGATCGCCGGTGGCGTCGGCCTGTCCCAGGTGCGGTGCCACCGTTGACGCGGGTAAGGGGTTCTGCGGCGACTGCGGTGCGCCGGTGCGCGGGGCCACCCCGGTAGCTGTCGCTCCTCCGCGCCTGTCCACCGTCTTGGCAGCCGGTCCGGCCGCCGAGCGCCGGGTCTGCTCCGTGCTCTTCGCCGACCTGGTCGGGTTCACCCCGCTGTCGGAGTCCCGCGACCCGGAGGAGGTCCGGGAGCTGCTCTCGGCCTACTTCGAGACCGCCCGCATCGTCATCACCCGCTACGGCGGGATGGTGGAGAAGTTCATTGGCGACGCGGTGATGGCGATCTGGGGAGTGCCGGTTGCGCACGGGGACGACGCCGAGCGGGCGGTACGGGCCGCACTCGACTTGGTGGCCGCGGTGGCTGCGCTGCGCGGCGAGGTGCACGCGGCCGGATTGGCGCTGCGGGTCGGGATCGTCACCGGCGAGGTCGCGGTGACCCTCGGCGCGGTCGGCGAGGGCATAGTCGCTGGGGACGCGGTCAACACCGCCGCCCGGGTGCAGGCGGTCGCCGAGCCCGCCACTGTGCTGGTGGACGAGACCACCCGGGAGCTCACCCGCCCGGCCATCGGCTACGCCGATGCCGCAGCCATGCACTCAAGGGCAAGACCGCGCTGGTACCGCTGTTTCGCGCCACCCGGGTGGTGGCCGCGGTCGGCGGCGCCCAGCGGGTGGACGGGCTGGAGGCCTCCTTTCTCGGCCGCGACCGCGAGCTGCGCCTGGTCAAGGAGTTCTTCCACGCCAGCGCCGACTGTGGCGCGGCGCGGCTGCTGGCCATCTCCGGACCAGCCGGGATGGGGAAGTCCCGGCTCGCCTGGGAGTTCGAGAAGTACACCGCCGGGCTGGCCGCAACCACTTTGTGGCACCCCTGGCGCGCCCTCTCCTACGGCGAGGGGGTGGCGTTCTGGGCGCTGGCCGCGATGGTGCGTACGCGGTGCGGCATCGGCGAGGAAGAGCCGCCGGCGGCAGCAGCCAGCAAGCTCGCCGTCGCGCTGGAGCGCTGGATTCCCGACCCGACCGAGCGGAACTTCCTCGAGCCCCGGGTGGGCGCGCTGCTCGGCACGGCCGACTCGAGGCTGCCCCGAGAGGAGCTCTTCGCCGGCTGGCGGACCTTCTTCGTTCGGCTGGCGGAGTCGTCCCCGGTGGTACTGGTGATCGAGGATGCCGAGCACGCCGACCCTGGCCTCCTGGACTTCCTCGAGCACCTGCTGGACTGGGCCGCCCATGCGCCGATCTTCATCCTCACCCTCGCCCGCCCGGAGCTCGCCGAGCGCCGGGTCGGCTGGGGGGCGAACCGCCGCAACGCCTCCACCCTGCACCTCGAGCCGCTGTCACCGCCGGTGATGGCCGCGCTGCTCGACGAGCTGGTCGTCGGGCTGCCGGCCCGCGTGCGGGACGCCATCGTGGCTCGCGCCGACGGCGTGCCGCTGTATGCAATGGAGACCATTCGGTCGCTCATCGACCGGGAGGTGATCGTGTCGGAGGGCGAGGTCTACCGCCTGGTCGGTGAGATCGGCGCGTTGACACCGCCGGCCGGCCTGGCGGCGCTGGTGGCGGCCCGGATCGACGCGCTGCCGGAGGGCGAGCGCATCCTGGTCCGGGATCTGGCGGTGCTGGGCAGCACGTTCCCGCGTCCGGCGGTGGCCGCGATCTGCCCGCTCCCCGCGGCCGAGGTCGACGCCCTGCTGGCAGCGCTGGTGCGCAAGGAGGTGTTGTCCATCCGGGCCGACCCGCGCTCCCCGGAGCGCGGCCAGTACGCCTTCACCCAGGGGCTGCTGCGCACGGTGGCGTACGACACCTTGGGGCGCCGCGACCGCAAGGCCCGGCATCTGGCGGTGGCTGCGCACCTGCGGGTCACCTTCCCCGACGACGGGGAGGAGATCGCCGAGGTCATCGCCGCGCACTACGCCGACGCCTACGCCGCCGCGCCGAGCGACCCCGACGCGGCCGGCGTCCGAGCCGAAGCCGTAGCCGCCTACCGGCGGGCCGGCGACCGGGCGCTTACCGTAGGCGCACCGGAGACGGCCCTGGGTGACTACCAGTCGGCGGCAGAGCTGGCCACCGACGAGCCTGCCCGGACGGAGCTTCGGGGTCTTGCCGGCAGAGCTGCCTTCCAGGCGGGCAGGAACGCCCGAGCGGTGGAGCTGCTGGAGGTCGCCATTGCCGCCCACACCGCTGCCGGCCGCACCCGCGAGGCCGCCCGTCTGCTTGGGGTTGCCGGTGGTGCCCTGGGCCAGCTAGGGCGTAACCACGAGGTGATCGGCCACATGCGTGAGGCAGTGGCCGGCCTTGATAGTGGGGTGCCTGACACGGACACTGCCGACCTGGCCGCCCGCCTGGCGGAGGAATTGGTCTCG
This sequence comes from Mycobacteriales bacterium, assembly GCA_051000715.1. Taxonomy (GTDB): domain Bacteria; phylum Actinomycetota; class Actinomycetes; order JALYNC01; family JALYNC01; genus JBPCOB01. The sequence continues at coordinate 3,276 of JBPCOB010000137.1, read as the reverse complement.
GTGGGCCACGCCGCCGAGGCTTTTGCACACCTGGAGATCGCACTCACCTACGCGCAGGCGTTGGAACTTCCCGATGTGGTCAGCAGAGCGCTGACCGCGCGCGCCATCGGTCTCAGGAGCGGGGGACGCCACAACGAGGCGCTCATCAGTGTGGAGGGAGCGGCGGAGTTCGCCGACCGACACGACCTCAAGCGGGAAGTTGCTGCTGCGCAATTCTTCGCCGGTGACCTCCGGATGACCGGGGATCTTCCGGGCGCGGCGGACCGTTTCGAGAGCGTGCTGGATTTCGCGCGTTGGCGGGGCGCCCTATTCAACGAGGCGGCCACCCTGCAGAACCTGATGCTCGTGCACATCTTTGCCGGCAGGTGGGAGGAGGCCGGCCGACTGGGCGCTGATGGACTCGTGGACCCGGACCGTCCGGGCGCCGTTCATCTGCACAACCGGCTGGCCCTTCTCTGCTCCCTTCGCGGGGAGCTGGCTTCCGTTGCGGTCCATGCCCAAGCGCTTGACGAGTGGAACGACACGGACTACGTCGAGCTGCGCGCGATGGTCCAGGCGACTAGAGCCACGATCGCGCTGGCAAATGGGGACCAGACGGCAGCGCTCAACTTCGCCTGGCAAGCAGTGACCGGCGGCACCGGATTCGCTGGTCTCCGCACCGACGCGGTTCGGCAGGCCTGGCCGGACGGTGTGGAAGCTGCGCTATCCCTTGGTCGCATCGACGAGGTGGAACGACTGCTCCTAGTCGTCGCGGACCGACCGCGCGGACACGTCCCGCCGTACTTGAGAGCGCAGTACGCCCGCTTCCGGGCCCGTCTGGACGCCGCCCGCGGGCAGCACGAAGTCGTCGAGAATGGGTTCGTCACGGCAGAGACCATCCTCGCCGAGCTCGGCTACCCCTACTAGCTGGCGCGCACCCGACTCGACCACGCCGTCTGGCTCTCCGGGCAGGGCCAACCGGACTCCGCCGCACTATTCGCGGAGCAGGCCGCCATCGTCTTCGCAGAGCTGGGCGCCGCAGAGACCTTCATCAGCCAGGCCCGATACTTGGCTGATAGCGCTCTACTGTCGGCTCTCAGCAGCTGACGCAGTTCCGTCAGGAAGCGCACGCTGAATACGTCATGCAGCCGACAGACCAGACAGTGATAGCGGCGCATGGTTGGGACTTGCCAGCGCGAAACGATTCGCGCGACCACTGGAAAGGACCAGTCATGAACTCCAGGAAGTCAGTCGCCTCGCGGGGGGCGGCCGTGTTCTCAGTAGCGATCGTCATTAGCATCGGCGTCCTCAGCCCTGGTGCGTCGGCCGCGAAGCCGGACGCGACGGGAGTGGCACCGCCCGCGGCCGCCGCCACCAGCCCGGATCCCGCCGGAGGCGGGAGCCTCTCGAAGGTGGACCCAGACGCGGCAGCAGCCTTGGCGCATCAGCAAGGAATTTCGACCGCCGAAGCCGTTAAGCGTCTCGGACAGCAGCAGGCGCTGGGCGACCGAGGTGCCCTGATCGAGAAGTCGCTCGCTGGCCGCTCTGGCGGCAGCTATCTCGACGCAACCGGGCAGCTGGTCGTCACTACCCTCGACCTCGCCGGCGACGCGGCCGCGCTTCGCAGCGGCGCTCGCCCGCAGCGTGTCGACGACAGCTCGGCGCGGCTCGAGAGCATCAAGCGACTTCTCGACCAGGCCGCCTCCGCCGGTGGCGCCGGCTCCCTGCAGGACTGGTACGTCGACGTACCGACAAACACGGTCGTCGTGGCGGTCACCGCGGGCACGAAGGACGCCGCGACGCTGGCGCTGACAAAGCTGGCGAGCAGCTTCGGTGACAGCGTTCGCATCAACTACGTCCCGGCACAGCAGGCTCCACGAACCACGGAGTGGCTTGTGGGCGGTCTTCAGATCGTCATACCAACTGGAGGACTCTGCTCTGTCGGATTCAACACCCGCGACGCCAACGGTCGCGATGTCGTCCTCACCGCCGGCCACTGTGTCAAGACGAGCGGCACGGTGAGCCGCAACGGTTACCGGATCGGCGCAACTCGTACGGCAAACTACCCGGGCGACGACTTCGGTACCTTCTGGAACTCGTACCCCACGTTTTGGCAGCCCTCGGTTTCGGTCTACAAGTACAACAACACCTACGTCAGCATCCGCGGACAGTGGAACACGCCGCCGGTGGGTGCGACGGTGTGCAAGAGCGGCCGAACCACGGGCTACACCTGCGGGTCGATCACCGCCCTCAACCAGACAGTGATCTACACAGGTGGCATCACGGTCTCAGGCCTCGTCCGGCATAACGCCTGTGTCGAGGGAGGCGACAGCGGAGGCTCCAACATCAGCGCCGGCGCCTATGCGCTCGGGGTGACCAGTGGGGCGAGCTTGACGGCGGCGGGCCAGTGCTGGAGCAAGGTGGGCTCCTCGAACGTCAGCTGGTACCAGCCCATCGGGGAGGCTCTCAGCGCGAACGGCTTGCGCCTGCTCTACCAGCCCTGAGTGAGATCGGTGGGCCAGCCCCACGCACGGGAAGCAGAACATCCGAGAGGCCCGCGGCACCCGCCGCGGGCCTCTCGGGCGGATACGAGCTACTCCCCTGCGTGGGAGCTGCACCCTTGGTGAACTCTTCGAACTTGAGTGAACCCGCACTGGCTTTCATAGAGACTCGGCTTGTTGGGAACCGGCCGTCTGAAGGGGCTGGGTCTGACGGTAGTAGGCGTCTTCGGCTTCGACCGGCGGGATCATGCCTATCTCGCCGTGCAGGCGGCGGTGGTTCCACCAGTCGATGTAATCGAAGAGGGCGTACTCGATCTGATCGAGGGTGCGCCAGGGGCCTCGGGTCTTGAACAACTGAGCCTTGATCTGGCCGATCGTCGACTCGGCGAGGGCGTTGTCGTAACTGTCGCCGCGGGACCCGACGGAGGCGACGGCGTCGACATCGGCGAGGGTCTCGGCGTAGCGGATTGCGGTGTACTGACCAGGCTCAATCGATCGTCGCAACACCAGCCTGTTGCAGGGACAGTAGTTGCTCGTTGAAGACCTCCGCGGGGGTCTTCCAGCCGAGGGTCTTGCGGGGTCGGTTGTTCAGCGCCGCGGCCACGGCCGTCAGGTCCTCAGCCGACCATCGAGACAGGTCCGTGCCCTTCGGGAAGTACTGGCGCAGCAGGCCGTTGGTGTTCTCGTTCGTGCCGCGCTGCCAGGGACTTTGGGGGTCGCAGAACTACGGCGTCTACGGCGCCCGCAAAATCTGGCTGCAGCTGAACCGGGAAGGAATCGCGGTCGCCCGGTGCAC
>JBPCOB010000136.1:0-3558 GCA_051000715.1 Mycobacteriales bacterium | reverse complement strand
TCCCAGGCGCCGGGCGGGCTGGTCACTGCACTGCTGCTCGCCCAGCTACCACGGCTGGAAGGGATGCTGCTCGCCGCCCGCGGCGGGGACCCAGTCGAGCTGCTGACCCGCGGGGCGGACGCGCTGGACCGGTTCGGGGCCGTCCCCGACGCCGCCCGCACCCGCCACGCCCTGGCCGCCTGGCTGGTCGAGCACCACCGCCCCGCCGAAGCCCTACCACTGATCGAGTCCACCCAGACCACCTACACCCACCTGGGCGCTCAGGCCTGGCTCGACGAGCTGGCAAGCCTGCAGCGCACCGCCGTACCCGCCTGACCAAAGCACGCCGCAGCCGGTAACGCGGAACGGCGGGGTGTTCCTATTGCGGCCAGCTCCTCGTGCCGGCAGCCCTTCCGGCCGCTTCCGGCCTGGCAACCCCATCGTCCTCCCCCCGCGCCGGCACCCCCACCCGATGCCGCGTCACCACCCTCCACGCCTGGCTCAACGCCGCCGGCATCACCGACGGGCCGGTGTTCCGGCCGGTCAGCAAAGGCAACCGGCCACAGCCCCGGCCCCTGCACCCCGAGTCGATCAACTCCCTCATCCAGCACGCCGTGGCCCGCGCCGGCCTCAACCCCACCGGCTACAGCGCGCACAGCCTGCGCGCCGGCTTCGTCACCTACGCCCACCTCCGTGGCGCCAGCGACCGCGCCATCGCCCACCAAACCCGCCACCGCTCACTGGCCACCCTCGGTGGCTACGTCCGCCTCCACACCGGCTGGCAAGACAACGCCGCCACCCAGCTCGGCTTGTAGCCCACTGGTGGGAGCGTCCGGCGTAGTGAAAGGCGGCTGGGATCTCCGGGCAGCGCAGGGCAGGGCAGGCGGGCTGACTGCCAGGCGCTATCGCGCTCGGTCGCGCACGTGGAGTGACCCCGTTCCCCCGGACGGTTCCGATCTCACCGTGGGCTTTGGGCACGGAGCCGGTCGGTCGTGGCGTCATAAGCACATCCGGTCATGCCGCGACGAGGGCGCCCGGTAAGTGCAGGCTCCAGGCGCTTGGCGTCCGCCGGCAAGTTGAGCGGTAGCCAGCTCCGCGCACCTTTTCGGCTGACGAGCGACCTAACTGTTGAAGGCGTCAGTGATCCGCTCGCTCTTGCCGGACTGCGGAGGCGCTATACGCCGTCGACGATGAGGTCGGCCGCCTGGTCGGGCCGCTCAACGGTTTCGTAGTGGTCTTCCGCGGCCCTCCACCGGGCGATCCAACCAGCGTCGTTCTCGCCGCGGGCGCTCGCGCGCATCATCCGGATCTCGCGTGAAGTGTTCACGTAGATGGCGAAGTCCCAGTAGGGACGCAGGTACCTCCGCCACGCCGCCCACAGCGTCGCCGCCTACCTGGCCGGCATGGCCATCGGCTGAACCCGACACGCGGGACCGGTCTTACGTCCGCTCGGTTCAACGCGCGGAGCGACCGACGCGAGCGCTCATGGCCGATGAGCGCGCATTCCATGCAGGGTGAGTTCAGGGGGCGAAGAACCCGGGGACCCCACCGCGGTGTAGCGCGAGTGCCGGACGGGGCGCTCCGTGACCGCTGTGCAGGCCACGAGCGGGTGGCGACCATGACGCGATGACGCCGAGGTTCATCCGTTCGAGTATCGGGTCTGCTCCAGGTTCGACTGGTGAGGGCCGGAGAGCCAGTCTTGACCCAGACGCGCGTCGACCGGTTCCTCTCCTCGCCGCAGCGCGTCGATGTAGGCATGATCGGCGGCCAGGCGGGCCGCCACCTCGGGACCCTCGGCAACGGCGCCGTGGCCGGGGACCACGACATCGACGTGCCTGGCGGCCTCACCCAGCCGGTCGAGTGCCGTCTCGTAGGCACCCACCTGATCGGGGCGGCGAGGGTCGAGGAGCGGGATCAAGACGTCGGAGAGCATGTCGCCGGCGAGCAGGACGCCACGGTCCGCGAGGAGGCCCGCGGCGTGGCCGATGGCGTGCGCCTGATGCTCGACGATCGTGCCCCGGACGGGCCCGCCGTCCGCGGGCAGCGGGGTGACGAGCCCGATCAGCTCGAGGGGGACGCCCGAGGCGCTCTCCGCCGCCATCGTCTGCGCTCGCTCCCGCGTTTCATTCGCAGTGTGGGCGCCGGCGGGGGTGGCGTCGCGCGGCGCGTCGCCGAACCGGGGATGCCAGAGCAGGTGGTCCCAGTGGGGATGGGTGGAGAACCCCGCGACCACCGGAAGGCCGAGCCGGTCCAGGTCATCGGCGAGCTGGTTCAGATCGCAACCATCGATGCCGGGATCGACCAGGATCAACCCACCCTCCCCGCGCACCGCGATGGCATTGCTCCAGACCCACGCGCTTTGACGGACCCAGACGCCGTCGGCCGCCTGATTCAGCATCGATGGACTCTGTCAGGCACCTCCGCCCCGGCGCAATCACGCTGAGCAGGAGAATGACCCGGCATCGAGCACCGGCGATCAGAACGTACTCATCTGCCGCGGATCGGGCGGGGCGGGGGCGGCCAAAAGCGCCGCGTTGAGCGCACGCTGCGCCCTCGACCTACGTTGGGTCGGCGCGACGGCGGTGAGCATCAAGGACGGCCTCCGCGGCCCGATGTGCGTCGACGCCTGCGGTCGTGTTCGGATTGGACTCGCTGATCGAGATTGGCGCGAGCACCGTGGTGGTCTGGGAGCTGTCGGGCACCGGTGAGGACCGTCAGCGCCGGGCCCTGCGGCTGATCGGCGGGGTGTTCGTCGTGCTGGCCGGTTACCTGGCGGTGCAGTCCACGGTCGCGCTGGCAGTTGGGCACCGTCCCGGACACGGCAGGCTGGGCATCGTCTGGACCGCCGCGACCGCCGTGGTGATGTTCGCGCTCGCCGCCGGCAAAGCCCGGACTGGCCGGGCGCTGGGCAACCCCTCCTGCTGACGGAGGGTCGGGTGACGCTCGTCGACGCCGTCCTGGCCAGCGCCGTGCTGCTCGGGGTCAGCCTGGACACCGCGGCCGGCTGGTGGTGGGCCGATCCACTGGCCGGCTACGCGATCGTCTTCTACGCCGGCCGGGAGGCCAGGGCATGCCTGGCGCACTGACCCGGCCGGACCCTCCCGCCTCGCCCGGGGAGCACCGCTGATGTGGTGGCGGACGCTGCTGACGGCCCTGGCCGGGCTGCTGCTGGTCCACCTGGCGCTGCTGGCCGTGCTGTGGCGGTACAACTGCCGCCTACGCGGACGTCAGGGATGTCTGGGAGGCGGGTCAAGTCGCGGCATCGCGCCGGTGGCGATGGCGAATATGGCGGCGAGCGACCGGACCGCGCTGGGCATGGTGTCGCCGGGCTAGCCCCCCGTCGTCGGGTACCCGTGCAGGCGGGTGTTACGGGAACCAGGTGGTCCTACGCTCGGCTTTGGCCCTCGTACGGGATGCGCCACGCGGCCCTTGCCAATTCTGTACACCGGGCGCCGGGGCGAACCGGCCCGGGCAGCCAGCAACATTGGCGCTCGCAGTCAGATACAGCTGGACAACATCGGCGGGTCGGTGCCGCAATCGACCGTATGTGAGACAGGCCCTCAGGGCAGAACGGCGCTT
>JBPCOB010000135.1:0-18914 GCA_051000715.1 Mycobacteriales bacterium | reverse complement strand
GGGATCTCGGTGTTCGCCTGGTCCCAGGGCACCTCGACGATCATGGCGATCGCGGACGGGACCGGACCGGGCCCGGTCACCGTCCAGCCGCCGCCGAGCAGGTGCAGCTTTCCTTCGCTCACCTGTGGGGCATCGCACAGGATCATGTTCACCTTCACGTTTTCCCCCTCGAGCTCGACGCACGCGAAAGCTATCCGCAGTGTGCGGGACGGTCAGGGCCTGCTCACCCGAGACGGCTGCGCCACGGGCGGGATAACCAGCCGGGACAGGGGCGATACCTGAAGGCGGCCGCTTCACGCCCGCGCCGGCCATGTCGGGGAGATTCAGCGGCGCCGGCGCACGACTGTGACGAGGGCGGCGGCGGCCAACATCGCGGCGGCCAGTCCGACCCGGTCGGGGCGCAGCGCCGACCGGCTCATGGCAGGACCGTTGGAACTCAGCCACGAGCGACCGCGGGCAGCGAGCTGACGGGCCTCGCTGATGGCCGCACCCAGCCGGGCGTTGACGCCGCCGGTACTGACCGTGCGGGCCGACCCGGTAGAGGCCGCACCGGTCCAGTCGGTCCGGCCCGCGGGCCGATCGATGCTCGCGGCGGGCTCGTTCGTGCCCGCGCTCGACGGCAGTGCCTTCAACTCGCTCAGTCGGCCGAGCACCGACTCCCGCGCCCTCTGCACGGCCGCCGTCGCCCGATCGGCAGTTCTGCGGGCCACCCGTCGCGGGCTCACTCGGTCGGCGATGGCGTCGACCGTTTCGGCGAGCTGCGCACGGCTGCGCTCGATCTCGCGCTCAATGGCGTCCGGATCCTGGGCCACGTCCACTCCCGTCTCGCTGCGCCGGCGTCCTGGCGCCGGCCGGGGTCACCCTCTCAGATCGACGACCACCTTGACGTCATCCGGTGATTTGTCCAGCGCCTGCGGCCACTCAGCCATCGGAACCCGGCGGGTGACCAGGCGCTCCAGCCAGGTGCGGTCGGCCCGGGCCAGCGCGGCCGCCGCCTGCTCGTAGTGCGAACGGCCGGCATTGACCGAGCCGAAGACCACCTCGTTGCCGAGCACCAGCTCCTTGTTGATGGCGTCGGCATCTGCCGCGACCGTCCGGTGTCCCGAGGAGATCCCGGTCAGACACACGATCGCATTCGGGGCGCCCAGCCGCATCACGTCGAACACCAGCTGCCCCACCCCGGTGGCCTCGATGACGATGTCCGGCTCGATGCCCAGCTCGTGCACCGATGAGGCATGGTAGGTCGCACCGAGATCGGCCACCAGCGCCGGCTTGGGCCCGTCGGTCACCCGGTCCACCACGTGCACGTCGAGGCCGCGCTGGACGCCGAGCAACGCGGCCAGCAGGCCGATCGGTCCCGCGCCGGTGACGAGCACCGTCTCCGGCGTATAGCAGGCCCGGGCGCCGATCCGCTCGGTCTGGTCCCACGCCTTGGCCACGACCGAGGTGGGCTCGATCAGTACGCCGAGGTCTCCCAGCGCAGGGTCGAGCTTGACCGCGAACTTCGCCGGCACCCGCCAGCGCTGGGAGCCGTAGCCGTCCAACCCCTTGATGCCGCGCTCGGTGTACCGGCCGTTGCGGCAGAAGTCCCACTGGTCGTGAGCGCAGCACGCGCAGGGCACCGGGTCCGGCCGCCGCACGATCCCGGCTACCAGGTCGCCGGCGGCCAGCCCGCCGCCCTCGGGCGCCTCGAGAACCCGGCCGAGGGACTCGTGGAACAGCGTCATGCGGTCCCGGCCGGCGGGCGGCACGCCGTACCCCTGATCGGCAATCTCCAGGTCGGTGCCGCAGACCCCGACCAGCAGCCCCTCGACCAGCACCTCGCCGTCGTCCGGCGACGGATCGGCGACCTCCTCGACCCGGGCCGATTCGATCTTGCCGGGTGCCACCGTGCATGCCCTCACGCCGTTCCTCCTCGGAAGCCGCCCTACGCCGGCTCCCTGCCCCGATCTCGGGCCGCCGCAACTCCGTCGCCGCGCCTACGATGGCGGCCGGGCGAGAGTGGCGGAATGGCAGACGCGCCGGATTTAGGTTCCGGTGCCTTCGGGCGTAGGGGTTCGACTCCCCTCTCTCGCACCACCCCATTGCCCCTCGCACTACCCCGCTGACGTGCCTTCCGCTTGAGGGTACGCCGATGCGGGAGGATCGAGGTCTTGTCCTAGGAGGCCCTGGCCGATTCCGTGGGCACCGGACCCCCCATCGGCTTGGGATTGACGCAGGGACAGGGCTCTAGCTAAAACTGTCCAGGTAGCTAGCATAGACCGTTCCAGGCAGCTCTGCCTGTTGGTCAGGGGCCGGGCAATGGCCAAGGTTGGGATTCCCGTTCCAGTCCTTTACTACACCTTGGCCGACACGTGCATCCCAGGCGTAGACCGTGATACCGATGCCTCTACGCTTCATATAGTCGATGAAGTCAGGCGCCATATCCGCTGTGGCTGTGCCGCACTCGGAGCTGCGAAAGTTCCAGGCCCCGGCGAACACCGGCACGTTGGGACCGCTCGAGTTTAGCAGGAAACCCCAGCGGCTATCCCAGCCGCTCGGGCCATCGGTATAGAAGAAAGGATGGATATCGTAAACTACGCCCCTACCGGGAGAGGCATCATGCAGCATATAATTCGGATACATGCCACTGAACTTCCGTCCCAGGTTCGCACCATCTGCCGCGATGACATTCGTCACTCCCATGTTGCGAATAGAGTTGATCAGATCCTGGTGTCCCAGCGGCACGCGGCCATGGTTACAGGGCCTCGTCCCGTCGCAGCCGTTGACGGGTACGGGCCCGGTGCCCCCATTACGCCACTGGTTCCAGTCCGCACTGCTGTAAAGCATGTCGGGTTCATTGTAAAGGTTGACGATCACATGAGGACTGTTGCGGATGCTGTCCGTTCCCTTTCGGCTCAGCAGCCGGTCCCAGGCTGTTTTGGTGGAGCTGGTTGGCAGGGCGTCCGTCCAGCCGCAGCTGAGCGCCTCATCCTGCATAGAAAGAACAACTACCAGGCCTGTGTCGGTGACAGCTTTGATCTTGGTTTCGATATAACCGACGTAGCTGTCGGCCATAGCATCGGTAATAATGTGGCCCACACCATCTTTGTTCCCGCCGCCCAACAATCCTGACTGGCTGATGTGAATCCGCACAGAATTGGCGTGCCAAAAGTTCCGGATCTTGTTCCAGGACGTGGCATTGAACACGCTGTCGGCTGACTTGTCACCGCCGTTGGTCATGCAAGCGCCTTTGACCGTCGGGTTATCCAGCAGTCCCTTCATGACAAACCCTCGCGGCACAAACACCTGGCCTTCTTTTAGGATCTGATTTCCCGACACCGACAGGCCGGTCGTCGCAGCCGAGGCGCTTGCCGGTCCGCCCGTCGTGGGCACCCCGGCTCGGTCGCTCAGACGGACGACGGTCTTGCCGGCGCCGAGGGCGACGCTGGTGCCCAGACCGGGTGCGGCATCCACGGTCCGGGCCGGCGTCCCGAGTACCGGGCCGGCCCCTCGGTAGCAAATGATCGGACCGGCAGTCGCGGCACCCGCCGGCTGGGCGGTCACTAGGGCTATCGGCAACCCGACGATGACCAGCGCTTTCGCCAGCCAGCTTGCGACGCTGCGACGCCTAGACCGAGTACGCACGCCGGGTCCCTTCTCCGAATCGGGCTGACCGGCGTAGGGGCCAGAAATGTTGGACGCGAAGATAACGTTTGGGACTCGGCGTCGTCAAATAGAGGTAAATCGGCCACCTGGTCCTAGGGATGTCAGGCTCGCGGTAGGCGAACGGCGCCGATTGTGATTGCCCCCGGACTGCCTCTAATGCGGCGGCGCAGCGCTGGCCGGCGGCCGGGGCGCCAGCTCCATGGACCAGGTCCTGCCGTCGAGAACAGCCAGCCGACAACCGCAGAAGCGGGGCAGGTGACCGCCCGGGCACGCTGGAGGAAGCACAGGCCCGCGAGGCGGCCCGACCTGCCTCCCTCAACCCACCACGCCCGGCCGGACAGAACGGTGTGGCGGGTCCCGGAGGGTCGGTACCCTCCGGATGCCGACGAGGGAGACCCAAGATGCCGCGACTGCGGGCGGTGGTGACTGGTGGGGCCGGGTTCCTCGGCTCGCACCTGTGCGAGCGGCTGCTGGAGGACGGCTACGACGTCCTCTGCCTCGACAACTTCCTCACCGGCGCGCCGGCGAACGTGGCGGACCTGTTGGAACGAGGCGACTTCCGGCTGATCCGCGCGGACGTGACCGACTTCGTCCACGTGGCTGGCAACGTCGACGTCGTCCTGCACTTCGCCTCGCCGGCCTCGCCGATCGACTACCTCCAGCTGCCCATCGAGACGCTCAAGGTCGGCTCGATCGGCACCCTGCACACCCTCGGACTGGCGCGTGAGAAGGGCGCCCGTTACCTGCTGGCCTCGACGTCCGAGACGTACGGCGACCCCCAGGTGCACCCGCAGCCGGAGAGCTACTGGGGACACGTCAATCCGGTCGGCCCTCGGGGCGTGTACGACGAGGCCAAGCGATTCGCGGAGGCGATGACCGTCGCCTACCGGACCTACCACGGCATCGACACTTCCATCGTGCGCATCTTCAACACCTTCGGCCCTCGTATGCGGCCCGACGACGGCCGGGCCATCCCCACGTTCATCCGCCAGGCGCTGGCCGGCGAGCCGCTCACGGTTGCCGGCGACGGCAGCCAGACCCGCTCGGTGTGCTACGTCGACGACCTCATCGAGGGCATCCTCCGGCTGCTGCGGTCCGACCTCGCTGGGCCGGTGAACATCGGCAACCCGCACGAGCTGTCGGTGCTGGAGCTCGCCGAGCTCGTGCGCGAGGTGGTCGGGTCGGACTCCGCCATCGAGTTCGTACCGCGGCCGCAGGACGATCCGATGGCCCGCCAGCCCGACATCTCGCTGGCCCAGGGGGCACTCGGCTGGTCGCCCGAGGTGCCGGTGGGTGAGGGGCTGGCCCGTACCGTCAAGTGGTTCCGTAGCCAGCCTGAGCTGACCGGTTCCGGATGAGACGACCGGGTCGCCGGTCGCCGGCCGACCTGGCGGAGTCCAGCGAGCTGCAGTCCGATGTGCTCGAGGACCTGGCCAGCGCGGTCAACTACATCGACTGGTACGCCGACCTCGCTCGTCCCTGGCTCGGCCCGGATCCACTCGAGGTGGGCTCCGGGCACGGAAACTACGCCGCTGCCTGGGCCGCCGCCGGGCAGCGGATCACCGCATCCGAGGCCGACCCCGGTCGGCTGGCGCTGCTGCGGCAACGTTTCGCGGCCGAGCCACTGGTCGACGTCCGCAAGCTGCGCGCGCCCATCGAGGAGTCCGGCAGCTACTCAGCGGTGGTTGCGCTGAACGTGCTCGAGCACATCGAGGACGACGTCGCCGCTCTGCGCAGCTTCCACGGGCTGCTGCGGCCGGGCGGCCGCGTCATTCTCGTCGTACCGGCATTCCAGGCCGCAATGAGCGACTTCGACCGACGGATCGGCCATCACCGGCGGTACCGGCGGTCGTCGATGGAATCGGCCTTGCGGGCCGCCGGCCTGCGGCCCGTGCTGGTCCGGTACCACAACTCGGTCGGCCTGTTCGGCTGGATCGTGATGATGCGCTGGCTGCGCCGGCGGCCGGCGGAGGGCTTCGCGCTGCAGGCCTTCGACCGGGCGGTGGTGCCAGCGCTGCGCCGGCTGGAGAACCGGTTGCGGTTCCCGTTCGGACAGTCCGTCTTCGCGGTGGCCCAGCGGGCAGGCCCGACCGAGGAGGGAGCCGGATAGCCTGAGGTCACGCTTGCCAACCCCGCACTCGTCGCCCTGGCGGTTGGTCAGGGCGCAGTCGCTAGCAGCTCGGCCAGCAGCGGGCCGAGTCGGCGGAAGGCAATGCCCCGATGGCTGATCGCGTCCTTCTCGACGGCGCTCAGCTCCGCGGTCGTGCGGTCCTCGCCGAGCGGGACGAAGACCGGGTCGTACCCGAAGCCGCCGCGCCCCCGTGGCTCTCGGGTCAGTACGCCGGCCAGCCGCCCCTCGGCGACCCGTTCGCCCACTCCCGGGACCATGACTGCCGCCACGCAGACGAAGGCGGCTCCGCGCCGGGCGGCGGGCACGTCGACCAGCTGGGCGAGCAGCAGGCTCAGGTTGGCGGCATCGTCGCCGTGCCGACCGGACCAGCGCGCGGACAGCACGCCCGGCATTCCGCCCAGCGCATCAGCGCAGAGCCCCGAGTCGTCGGCGACCGCCGGCAGGCCAGTGGCGTGTGCGACGGCGTACGCCTTGAGCAACGCGTTCTCCGCGAACGTCGTCCCGGTCTCGGGTATCTCGCCGACATCGGTCCAGGACTCGAGGCCGACCAGCTCGACGTCGAGGTTGGGGACCGCGGCCAGGATCCGGCGCAGCTCGGCCAGCTTGCCGGGATTGCGGGTGGCCAGCACGACCCGTGGGCGTGTCACATGCCCGCCGGCTGGTCCGCCGGCCGCCGCGGCGCGCTCAGCGCGACCGACTGCAGCCGGGTCAGCTCCGAGCAGCCGGCGTCGGCCAGGCCGAGCAGTGTGTCGAGGGTTGGGCGGTCGTACGGCGTCCGCTCCGCCGTCCCCTGCACCTCGACGTAGCGCCCGTCGCCGGTGACCACGACGTTCATGTCGGTGTCGGCGCGGACGTCCTCGTCGTAGTCCAGGTCCAACCGGGGCTCGCCGTCCACCACCCCGACGCTGACCGCGGCGACCGAAGTGGTCAGCGGCTCGCCCTTCACCGAGTGCTGCTCGCGCAGCCACTGCACCGCGTCGGCCAGGGCGACGTACGCGCCGGTGATCGCAGCCGTGCGGGTGCCGCCGTCGGCCTGGAGCACGTCGCAGTCCAGGACGATGGTGTTCTCGCCGAGCTGCTGCAGATCCAGGCAGATCCGCAGGGCCCGCCCAACCAGCCTGGAGATCTCGTGGGTGCGACCGCCGATCTTGCCGCGGACGGACTCGCGGTCGCTGCGGGTGTGCGTCGAGCGCGGCAGCATGGCGTACTCCGCGGTGATCCAGCCGGACCCGCTGCCCTTGCGCCAGCGCGGCACGCCGACCGTGACGCTCGCCGCGCACAGCACCCTGGTGCGGCCGAACTCGACCAGCACGGATCCCTCGGCGTGCTCGAGCCAGTCGCGGGTGATCGACACTGTGCGCAGCTCGTCCGGCCGTCGCCCGTCAGGTCGCGTCACCGTGGGTCTCCTCAGATCTCGTAGCGGTCGCCGCTGGCGACCAGCTGCAGCGGTCCGGCGTACGCCGTCGCGGCCTGCTCCCGGGTCATCGGCACATCGACCCACGGCACCAGGTGGGTGAGCAGCAGCCGGCCGGCTCCCGCCAGGGTCGCGTGCTCACCGGCCTCGCGACCGGACAGGTGCAGGTCCGGCGGACCGTCGCCAGCTCCGTACGCCGCCTCGCAGAGCAGGACGTCGGCATTGCTCGCCAGGTCGACCAATGCCTGGCAAGGGCCGGTGTCGGCGGAGTAGGCGAGGGTGCGCCCGCCGGCCTGCAGTCGTATGCCGTAGCACTCGACCGGGTGGGCCATTCGAGCCAGCGTGACCCTGAAGGGACCGATCGCCCGCTCGCCCGGCGTCAGCTGTCGGATGTCGTACACCTGCTCCACCAGCTCGGGACGTGAGCCCAGTGCCCCGGCCACCTTGGCGGCGACGGCCGCCGGGGCGTGCAGAGGCACCGGCGGCGGCGCGCCATCCGGGTGATAGTGGCGGGCGTAGATGTAGGGGACCAGGTCGAGGTAGTGGTCACCGTGCAGGTGCGAGACCAGGATCGCGTCGACGTCCAGCAGGCCAGCGTGGCGTTGCAGCGCCCCCAGGGCGCCGTTGCCGAGGTCGACCAGGAGCCGGAACCCATCGGCCTCGACCAGGTAGGACGAGCACGGCGAGTCCGGGCTCGGGAAGGTGCCGGAGCAGCCCAGGACGGTCAGCCGCACTCAGCGGCCTCCGGCGGCGAGCAACGCGGCACCGTCGACCCGGTCGATCTCGGGCCCGAGGAACCGGCGGCCCAGCCGGGCGAAGGGCTCGGGGTCCCCGGTGGCAATGAATCGGTGCTCCGGCGGCGGGAGCGACTCGTCGCGGAACCGGCCGGCGAGGGCAAGCTCCCGGTAGACGTCCTTGGCGGTCTCCTCGGCGCTGTTCACCAGCGTCACGGCGTCGCCGACCACGTAGGAGATCACTCCGGTGAGCAGCGGGTAGTGGGTGCAGCCGAGCACGAGCGTGTCAGTACCGGCGGCGATGAGCGGCTCGAGGTAGGTCTCGGCGACGCTCATCAGCTCGGGGGTGAACGTGTCCCCCCGCTCGACGAACTCCACGAAGCGCGGGCACGCCACGCTGGTGAGCGACAGGTGCGGCGCCGCGGCGAAGGCGTCGTCGTACGCCCGGCTGGTGATCGTCGCCGAGGTGCCGATCACGCCGACCCGGCCGTTCCTGGTAGCAGCCACCGCCCGGCGCACGGCCGGGAAGATGACCTCGACGACCGGAATGGGGTAACGCTCGCGGGCGTCTCGGAGGCAGGCGGCACTCGCGCTGTTGCACGCGATCACGAGCAGCTTGACCTCCTGCTCGACGAGGGAGTCGAGCAGCTCGAGCGCGTAGGCGCGAACCTCGGCCAGCGGGCGGGGACCATACGGCGTCCGCGCGGTGTCCCCGACGTAGACGACCGCCTCATGCGGGAGCTGGTCCATCACGGCGCGGGCGACGGTCAGCCCGCCGACCCCCGAGTCGAAGATCCCGATCGGCGCGTCCTCCACAGTGCGCAAAGCCTAGGTCACCCGGCCACAGGGGGGCGTCCGCAGCTCCGCCTACCCCGTAACCGGCCTTGACCGCGCTGGCTAACCGGTCACCCTGGCTGCCGTGCCCGGCCGTGACCTTTGTAGGTTGCCAGGACCGCCAGAAGCAGTCACGGCCTTGGCTGGGCCTCGTCCAAGGGAGGACAGGACCAGGCGGACCAACACGCACAGGGCCGCTGCACGGGCGCGTCATCCACCGAAGATGTCTTGAGGGCTGCCGGCCGCTCCCGGTTCGACCGACGCTGCCAGCGTGGACTCCCATCTCCGGCAGCTCCTGGCCGAGCAGCACCAGGTCGTCAGCGTCCGGCAGGCCCAGGACCGGCTCGGGCGGGCAGCCGTGCGCTGGCTGCTCGAATCCGGTCGTTGGCAGCAAGTTCACCCCCGCGTGCTGGCGGCCCACAGCGGCCCGCTGAACTCCGCGCAGCTGGATCAAGCCGCCCTGCTCCATGCGGGAGCCGGAGGGGGCGCTGGCGGGGCTCACGGCGCTCGGCCTCGACGGTCACAGCGCGGCTTTCCGTCGCCGCTTCGCCACGTCTTCGTGCCGTTGGGAGGACATCCGGTCGATCAACCGGGTATAGCTCTTCACCGCAGCGGCTCGGCCGAACGGGACATCCACCCGAGCCGTCGACCGGCGAGGATGCGCGTGCCTCGATCGTTGGTCGACGCCGCCGCGTGGGCAGCCACGGATGACGATGCCGTAGCTGTGCTGGCGGCGGGCGTACAGCAGGCTTTGTCTCCGGCGGCGGCAGTCCAGCTCGTAGCGCTTTCGCTGGTGAACCTTCGGCGCCGCCGGCTCATCCTGACGACTCTCAACGACATCGCCGGCGGGGCCCACTCTCTGCCGGAGGTCGAGTTCGCCCGGCTGACCCGGCCGGTTTCGGCTGCCGACACCGGCCCGACAGGTCGTGCGCCTCGAGGGCGGAAGACGCCGCTATCTCGACGTCTACTGGGACGACTCGCGGGTGGCTGCCGAGATCGACGGCTCCGCGCACACCGACGTACGCCAGTGGTGGGAGGACAGCCTGCGGCAGAACGAGCTGGTCGTGTCCGGAGACGTGGTGCTGCGCTTCCCGGCACACGTCGTCCGCTCCGCGCCGGAGCTGGTGGCGAGCCAGATCCGGAAGGCACTGCTCGCTCGATCCGCCGCTGCGTCCTGACATCCCGGCCGAGGGCTGTGACCATTTCCGGTTGCCCCGACAGCCCGAAACGGTCACCGCCCAGGACGACGAAAGCCGCTCACGCCCCGCTATGCCCAGAGCTGGCCTTCGAGGGCAGCCTCGGCCTCTTCCAGGGTGCCCGCGTACGCGCCGGTCGAGAGGTACTTCCAGCCGCCGTCGCAGACGATGAACGCGATGTCGGCCCGCTCCCCCGCCCGCACGGCGGCGTCCGCGCAGGCCAGCGCCGCGTGCAGGATCGCGCCGGTCGAGATGCCGGCGAAGATGCCCTCGGCCTCGACCAGCTGCCGGGTACGCCGAAGGGCATCGCGGGGGCCGACCGAGAAGCGCGAGGTGAGCACCGACTCGTCGTACAGCTCAGGGACGAAGCCCTCGTCGAGGTTGCGCAGCCCGTACACGAGCTCGCCGTAGCGCGGTTCAGCCGCGACCACCTTGACGGCAGGCACCCGTTCCCGCAGGTAGCGGCCGGCGCCCATCAGCGTGCCGGTGGTGCCCAGGCCGGCGACGAAGTGGGTGATCGTCGGCAGGTCGGCCAGCAGCTCCGGGCCGGTCCCGTCGTAATGGGCCGCAGCGTTGGCCGGGTTGCCGTACTGGTAGAGCAGCACCCAGTCGGGGTGCTCGCCGGCCAGCAACCGGGCCCGGCGTATCGCCTCGTTCGACCCACCGGCCGCGGGCGAGGAGATGATCGACGCGCCGTACATCTCGAGCAGCTGGCGGCGCTCCACCGAGGTGTTCTCCGGCATCACGCAGACCAGCCGGTAGCCACGAAGCCGGGCCACCATCGCCAGCGAGATGCCGGTGTTGCCCGAGGTCGGCTCCAGGAGCGTCGCGCCGGGCGATAAGCGGCCCGCCTTCTCGGCCGCGTCCACCATGGCGATCGCGGCCCGGTCCTTGACCGAGCCGGTGGGGTTGTCCTGCTCGAGCTTGGCCCACAGCCGTACGCCGGCCGACGGCGAGAGCGTGGGCAGCCCGACCAGCGGCGTGCCACCGACCGATTCCAGCAGGGAGTCGAAGCGCACGAGGAGCTCAGCCGCCGGCCACGGCCGGCAGGATCGTCACCGAGTCACCGTCGGACAGCGGGGTGTCCATGCCGCCGAGGAAGCGGACGTCCTCGTCACCCCGGTAGACGTTGATGAACCGCGCCAAGCCGCCCCCGTCGTCGACCAGCCGGCCGCGCAGCCCGGCGTGGCGCGCGTCCAGGTCGGTCAACAGCGCGCCGAGCGTGCCACCCGCGGCCTCGACCACCTTGGCGCCGCCGGTGTAGTCGCGCAGGATCGTCGGAATTCGGACCTCGATGGCCATGGTCGGCAACTCCTCTAGGACGGGCGGTCTGGGAACTGCAACGCCGGCACCAGGCGCACCTCTTCCTCCGTGACAACGCCGTCGACGATCCGGTACGAGCGGAACTCGACATCGTCGGGGTCGCGGGTGGAGACCAGGACGTAGTGGGCCGCCGGCTCCGCGGCCAGCGCGAGGTCGGTCCTGGACGGGTACGCCGGAGTCGCGGTGTGCGAGTGGTAGAGCACGACCGGCTCCTCGTCCCGGTCGTCCATCTCCCGCCAGACCGCCAGCTGCTCCCCCGGGTCGAACCGGTAGAAGGTCGGTGACCGCTCGGCGTTGGCCATCGGGACGAACCGGACCGCCGAGTCGGTGCCGGCCGGACCGGCGACCAGCCCGCACGCCTCGTCAGGATGGTCCCGGCGGGCATGCGCGACGATCGCGTCGTACGTCGCCCGGTCGATGGTCAACACAGCGCGAGGCTATCGGCGCCTCACTCGCCGGCCACCGCGGTCACCAGCGTCTCCTGCAGGTAGCCCAGCCAGCCGTAGACCGCGAGCAGCCGGGCGCGGGAGTCCGACGGCCGGAGCCGGGCCAGCTCGGCGTAGGTGTCCTCGGTCACCGACAGCGTCGTACCGAGCGAGAGCCGCAGGTCGTTGAGGGTGCCGAGCCAGGCCCGCGCCGCCTCCTCGTCGAGGGCCAGCCGTGTCCCGGCGCCCGTCAGGCCGGCCAGGACCCGCTCGCCGGAGGCCCGCTTGGCCGCGCGCAGATCGCCCTCGGTGTAGCGACGGAACTCCGCCGCCGCCTCGTCGTCGTCGCGATAACCAGCGGGCAGCAGCCTGGCGAGCACCGGGTCGATCGGCGGCTGCGGGGTGACGTCGGGAATGCCGACCAGGGCGCTCAGCGGGTCGGTCGAGGGCGGCGCGGCGTCCGCCGAGAGCAGCGACAGCAGCTCGGTGACCAGATGGCGCAAAACCGCGATCTCGCCGGCGCGCAGCCTGACCTCGATGCCGGTGCGGGTCCGGCGGAATCCGGCCAACGCGCCCGCCCTAGTCCTGCTGCAGCGTGGCCCACAGCCCCGCAGCGTGCAGCCGCGAGACGTCGTGCTCCATCTGCTCCCGGCTGCCGGTGGACACGACAGCCCGGCCCTTGTGGTGCACATCGAGCATCAGCTTGGTGGCCTTCTCCCGGCTGTAACCGAAGAGCGACTGGAAGACGTAGGTGACGTAGCTCATCAGGTTCACCGGGTCGTTCCACACGATGGTGATCCAGGGGGTGTCGGCGACCGGCAGGTCGTCGATCTCCGGCCGGTCCAGCTGCTGCGGAGCGACCGTCGCGGTGGTGGGAGACGCCGACATCTCGACCCCCATGGTGGCAGACCGCCCGGGGCCGGAACCACCGGCGATGGTCACCTTAGGCTGGGCCGATGGCGGGCACGGCGTTGTTCACCGACCACTACGAGCTCACCATGCTGCAGAGCGCGCTGCGCAGCGGTACGGCGTGGCGCCGGTCGGTCTTCGAGGTCTTCGCCCGCGCCCTGCCGGCCGGCCGCCGCTACGGCGTGGTCGCCGGCACCGGCCGGCTGCTCGAGGCGCTGGAACGGTTCCGCTTCGGCGAGGACGAGCTGGACTTCCTGACCGCCGCCGGGGTCGTGGACGGCCCGACCCGCGAGTGGCTCTCGGCGTACCGCTTCTCCGGCGACATCGACGGCTACGCCGAGGGCGAGGCCTACTTCCCGGGCTCGCCGGTGCTGGTGGTCGAGGCTCCGTTCGGCGAGGCGGTGCTGCTCGAGACGCTGATCCTGTCGATCCTCAACCACGACACCGCGGTCGCCTCGGCCGCGGCCCGGATGGTCTGCGCGGCCGGGGACCGGCCGATCATCGAGATGGGCTCCCGGCGTACTCACGAGGAGGCTGCCGTGGCCGCCGCCCGCGCCAGCTACGTGGCCGGGTTCACCGCGACCTCCAACCTCGCGGCCGGCCGCCGGTTCGGCATCCCGACCACGGGCACCAGCGCGCACGCCTTCACCCTGGTCCACCGCAGCGAGCGAGACGCCTTCGCCGCCCAGGTCGCTGCGCTGGGGACCGGCACGACGCTGCTCGTCGACACCTTCGACGAGAAGGCAGCCATCCGCGCCGCGGTCGAGGTTGCCGGTCCGGGCCTCGGCGCGGTCCGGCTGGACAGCGGCGACCTGCTCGAGCTGGCCGGGGCCGCCCGCGCCCAGCTGGACGACCTGGGCGCGCACTCTACGAGGATCGTGGTGACCAGCGACCTCGACGAGTACGCGATCGCGGCGCTGGCCTCCGCCCCGGTGGACGGGTACGGCGTGGGGACCGCGGTGGTGACCGGTAGCGGCGCGCCCACCGCGGGCTTCGTCTTCAAGCTGGTCGCCCGGACCCTGTCGGACGACGCGGACGCGCCGCTGGAGCCGGTCGGGAAGCGGTCCACGGGCAAGCCCTCCCGCGGCGGGCGCAAGTGGGCGGTCCGGCGGCGGGGGGACTCCGGCCGCGCCCGGGCCGAGCTGGTGCTGGTGGGCTCCCCACCGGAGGCCAGAGCCGGCGACCGTCCGTTGCTCGTTCCGCTGGTCCGGGGCGGTGCAGTCGTCACCCCGGGCAGCCTGGCCGAGGCGCGGGAGCGGTGGCGCACCGCGCGGGGAGAGCTGCCGCGCAGTGCGCTGCGGCTCTCCCGCGGCGAGCCCGCGGTGCCGACCATCTACCAGGAAAGGCCACGATGAACCGGGCGCTGCTGATCGTCGACGTACAGAACGACTTCTGCGAGGGCGGCAAGCTAGCCGTCGCGGGCGGCGCGGGCGTGGCCGAGTCGATCACCCGGCATCTCGCAGAGACGCCGTACGACGTGGTGGTCGCGACCCGGGACCACCACCGCGACCCCGGCTCGCACTTCTCGCCCGACCCGGACTACGTGGACTCCTGGCCCGAGCACTGCCTGATCGGTACGCCGGGCGCGCAGCTGCACCCCGCGCTGGGCACCGACCGAGTCGAGGCGGTCTTCGACAAGGGCGAGCGGGCGGCGGCGTACAGCGGCTTCGAGGGCCGCGACGCGACCGGGACGTCGCTGGCCGACTGGCTGCGGAAGCGAGGGGTCGACGATGTCGATGTGGTCGGCATCGCGACCGACCACTGTGTGCGCGCCACCGCCCTGGACGCCGCCAAGAACGGGTTCTGGACCCGGGTCCTGCTCGACCTCACCGCAGGTGTAGACCCGGAGACGACCGAGGAGGCGCTCGGAGCGCTCCGGGGGGCCGGCGTCCAGCTGATCGGCCACCCGGTGCTTCGGGCCGGCTGATCGGCTGATCGGAGGTGCGGCTATCGCCGGCTAAACCGTTTCACCGGCTCGGTCAGCAGGGTTGCCGCGACCAGCGCCAGCCAGCTCGACCCGAGCAACGCGCCGGCCAGCACGTCGGTCGGGAAGTGCATGCCCCGGTAGAGCCGGGAGAGCGCCACCGCGACCGGTACGCCGATGCCGGCGACGACGGCCAGCGCACGCAGTGCCGCGACCCGCACGGTTCGCCACACCACCAGGGCGAAGCCACCGTAGAGGGAGACCGCAGCCGCTGTATGCCCGGACGGGAAGCTCGACGTCGGTGGCGCGGCGTCCAGGTGGGGGACCGGGGGCCGGTGCCGGTCGACCAGCAGTGTGATCGTCACGAAGATCACGACCTCACCCACCAGGACGGTCAGCAGGAACAGCGGCTCCCGCCACCGCCGCAGCGCGAGCAGGAACGCCAGGATCAGCACCGCACCGGCGACCACCACTGTCCGGGTCTCGGCGAGCAGGGTCGCGTAGTGGGTGATCGTGTTCCAGGTCGGCGTCCGGTCCTGGGCCAGCACGACGTCCGCCTTGGCGTCGGCCCGCTCGAACGCCGACCGAGCCAGCACCTTGGTCAGCAGTAGGCCGATGCCGGTCAGCACCGCGACCAGGGTGATCGCGCCGAGAAGCAGCCGGACTGCGATGCGCCCGACCGAGCGGCCGTGGTACCGGGATCTCATCGTCGCCCTTTGTCCCGGGTGACCCCCCGCGAAACCCGGATACCCTGGCGGGACACCCCTGCACAGCCGCCGAACGCGAGGAGTGCCACGAATGGGCGCCGCCGAGGTCACCGAGCGCCAGTCGCGCGCCGTCGCGGAGGCGGCCCGGGAAACCGAGTGGCGCAAGCCCAGCTTCGGCAAGGAGCTCTTCCTCGGCCGCTTCCGGCTCGACCTGATCCATCCGCACCCCAAGCCCTCGGCCGACGATGCGCGGCGCGGCGAGGCGTTCCTGGACAAGTTCGAGTCGTTCCTGCGCACTTCGGTCGACCCGCTCGCCATCGAGCGCGACGCGCGAATCCCGCCCGAGGTGATGGCCGGCCTGGCCGCCCTCGGGGCCTTCGGGATGAAGATCGACGAAGAGTACGGCGGCCTCGGCCTCAGCCAGGTCTACTACAACCGGGCACTCGAGCTGGCCGGCTCGGTGCACGCGGCGATCAGCACATTGCTGAGCGCGCACCAGTCGATCGGCGTACCCGAACCGCTGAAGATGTTCGGCACGCCGGAGCAGAAGGCCAAGTACCTCCCGCGGGTCGCCAAGGACGAGGTCAGCGCGTTCCTGCTCACCGAGCCCGACGTGGGCAGCGACCCGGCGCGCCTGTCCACCACCGCCGTGCCGGACCCGAACGGCGACTACGTCCTCAACGGCACCAAGCTGTGGACCACCAACGGGGTGATCGCCAAGCTGCTCGTCGTCATGGCCGTGGTGCCCAGGTCCGAGGGCCACCGCGGCGGCATCACCGCCTTCATCGTCGAAGCCGACTCTCCCGGCGTACGGGTGGAGCACCGCAACGCCTTCATGGGCCTGCGCGGCATCGAGAACGGCGTGACGTCGTTCACCGATGTGATCGTCCCGGCGGAGAACGTGATCGGCGGCGAGGGCCGGGGACTCAAGATCGCACTCACCACACTGAACGTCGGGCGGCTCTCGCTCCCCGCCATCTGCGCCGGCTCGGCCAAGTGGTCGTTGAAGATCGCCCGCGAGTGGTCGGGTGAGCGGGTGCAGTGGGGTATGCCGGTCGGCCAGCACGAGGCGGTGGCCGCCAAGATCGCCGGTATGGCATCGACCGCATTCGCGCTCGAGGCCGTCGTCGAGATCGCCAGCTCGATGGCCGACGAGCAGCGCAACGACATCCGGATCGAGGCGGCGCTGGCCAAGCTGTTCACCTCCGAGTGGGGGTGGCAGGTCGTGGACGACCTCGTGCAGATCCGGGGTGGCCGAGGCTACGAGACGGCGGCATCGTTGGCCGCCCGCGGCGAGCGGCCGGTCGCAGCCGAGCAGGTGCTCCGCGACATCCGGATCAACCGGATCTTCGAGGGCTCCTCGGAGATCATGCGGCTTCTGATCGCCCGGGAGGCGGTCGACCAGCACCTGTCGGTGGCCGGGGACATCATCGACCCCGATGTCGCGCTCACGGACAAGGCGCGGACCGTGGTAAAGGCGGGCCGGTTCTACGCGAAGTGGCTACCTCCGCTGGCCGTCGGCGCCGGCCAGGTGCCCACGGCGTATCCCGAGTTCGGCCCGCTCGCGACGCACCTGCGCTTCGTCGAGCGGTCGAGCCGCAAGCTGGCCCGCTCGACCTTCTACGCGATGTCGCGCTGGCAGGGCAAGCTCGAGCGCAAGCAGGTGTTCCTCGGCCGGCTCGTCGACATCGGCGCCGAGCTGTTCGCGATGAGCGCGGCCGCCGTTCGGGCCCAGATGCTCCTCACCGACGGAGAACCCGAAGGTCCGGCCGCGATCGAACTGGCCGACCTGTTCTGCCGCGGCGCCCGGCGCCGGGTGGACGCGCTGTTCCATTCGCTTTGGGCCAACGATGACGCGCGCAGTTATGCGGTCGCCCAGCGGGTGCTCGAGGGCCGCCACCAGTGGCTGGAACGAGGGATCATCGACCCCTCGGGCGACGGTCCCATGATCCCCCCGCCGCCCGGCCGGGCCGGCTCGGAGGAGGCGCTCCGGGCAGCCGGCGCCTAGACTTGGGGCGGCCGGCGCCTGGATGAACAGCGAAACCGGTGGGAGGTGGACGTGCGGGACAAGAAGCGCGAAGTCTCGGCGGTCCTGATCACCAGCGCGCCCAAGAGCCGTTTCCAGCAGCTCGACGATCGACGGCGGCGGTACCTGATCTCCATGGGCATCCGCACCGTCTGTTTCTTGCTGGCGATCGTGATCCCCTATACCCCGGCCCGGATCGTGCTGGTGATCGCGGCGATCGCGCTGCCCTGGCTGTCGGTGGTCGGCGCGAACGGGCCACTGGCCCGCGAGCCCGGTTCGCCGGCGGTGTTCCGGCCGAGCACCCGGCCCGCTCTGGGGGCTGGAACCAAGGCCGATCCCGAGCGTCCCGTCGACTAAGGCGGCGCGGCTCACTCCTCCGGCGAGTCGCGCAGGAATGCCATGACGTCGGACAGCGAGGCGGTCGCGAGCGCGACCTGGGAGTCCGCAGCGCCGTAGTAGACGCGGATCTGGTCGGTCTTGTCGTCGTACACCAACCCGCACGGAAAGACGACCCCCGGGACGTCACCGACCAGCTCGTAGGAGGTCTGCGGGCCGAGCACCCAGTCCTCGGCGCGGCGCAGCACCTTGGCCGGCTGGTCCAGGTCGAGCAACGCCAGCCCGGCCCGGTAGAGCGCGCCGGCGACCGTCTGCCGTACGCCGTGGTAGACCACCAGCCAGCCGTCCTCGGTCTCCAGCGGGGGAGGGCCGATGCCGATGCGGGCGGAGTCCCACCACCCACCGACCCGCGCGCCCATCACCGGCTCCGGAGCCGTCCAGCTGCGCAGGTCGCTCGAGCGGGAGAGCCAGACGTCGCCGCGTCGGCCGATGGTGGCCACCGGACGGTGGAAGAGGATCCAGTCCCCCTTGACCCGCCGCGGGAGCAGGGCCCCGTTCTTGTCCTCGGGGGACATGACCATGCCGAGCCGCTCGATGGTGACGAAGTCCTGGGTCGTGGCCAGCGAGATGCACGGGCCGCCCGGGCCGAACGAGGTGTAGACGACGACCCACGCCTCGAGCTCGTCGACGTAGGTCACGCGGGCGTCCTCCAGGCCCCACTGCTCCTCGGGGTGGTCCGGGCTCGGCATCATGAAGGGCGACTCGTCGACGACCCAGTTGGACACCCCGTTGCGCGAGCGGGCCAGCGCCAGGTGGGAGATCCCGCGACGGTCCTCGACCCGGCAGACCAGCACCGTGGTGCCGTCCATCACGGTCGCGCCCGCGTTCATCACCGCGTTCACCGGATAGGGCCACCGGTCCGCGTTGAGCAGGGGGTTGGCCCTCGACCGGGTGAAGAGCAGGTCGCTACGCAGCGAGGAGTTCTGCATACAGCCGAAGGTAGTCGTCGACCATCCGCTCGGCGGAGAACCGCGATTCCGCCACGCGGCGGCAGGCCGCGCGGTCCAGCCGTACGACGTCAGGCACTGCGGCAACCGCCGCCTCGACACCCTCGACCAGCAGTCCCGTCACCCCCTGGTCGATCACCTCCGGCATCGAGCCGCGCGGATAGGCGAGAACCGGCGTACCGCAGACCATCGACTCCACCACCGAGAGCCCGAAGGGCTCGGCGAACGCGATGGGGTGCAGCAGCGCGGCGGCCGAGCCCAGCACCCGCGCCCGCTCGCCCGGGCCGACGTTGCCGAGAT
>JBPCOB010000134.1:0-23304 GCA_051000715.1 Mycobacteriales bacterium | reverse complement strand
AACCGCGCCCTGGTGGCTGTCCGCGCAGGAAGCGGACTCGGCTCCACCCCCCAGCCATCCGGACGCCGGGCCCGCGTCGGCCGGGGAAACGATCGGCGGCGCAGCGGAGGCACCCCCAGGCGACGTCAGTACGCCGTCCTCGTCCGGGTCCGCGCCGAGCTCGGCGCCCGCGTTGCCCGATCGGTCACCGTGGCGCCGTCGGACGGCCGCGGCGGCCTTGATCGCAGCGGTTGCTCTCGGCAGCGGCGTAACCGGAGCGGCCGTCGCGGGTCAGTTCGCGCCCGAGCGCACGACGCTGGTGACCAGCGCCGTCCCGGCCAGCGTTGCGGCCGCGTCGACCTCGTCGCCGACGGAGCTGCTGGCCAAGGTCGCCGCGGCCGTGCAGCCCAGCGTGGTGTCGATCACCGTCCGAGGAAGCAGCGGGTCCGATGAAGGCTCCGGCGTAGTGCTGCGCTCCGACGGGACCGTCCTGACCAACAACCATGTGATCGCCGCCGCAGCGGACGGCGGCACCATTGCCGTCAAGTTCTCCTCGGGCCGGACGGCGTCGGCGACGATCCTCGGCCGGGACCCGACCACCGACCTCGCGGTCATCAAGGCAACCGGCGTTTCGGCGGGGCTCGCCGCGGCCACGCTGGGCTCCAGCTCGTCGGTGCACGTCGGGGACACCGTGCTCGCGATCGGCTCACCGCTCGGGCTCGAGGGGTCGGTGACGGCCGGCATCGTGTCGGCGCTGCATCGCACGGTCCAGCTCGGCAGCTCCCAGGACAACCAGGGCGGCGGCCTGCCCGGGCAGAGCTCGACGTCCCCGTCGGTGGGTGACGCCGTCCAGACCGACGCCGCGATCAACCCCGGCAACTCCGGCGGGCCGCTCGTGGACGACTCGGGCCGGGTCATCGGTATCAACACGGCCATCGCGAGCCTCGGCTCGAGCTCCGGTCAGCCGGGGAGCATCGGGGTCGGCTTCGCCATCCCCATCGACGCTGCGAAGACGACCGCCGAGCAGCTCATCGCCGGCAGGACGCCGGCGCACGCAGTCCTCGGCGTCCAGATCACGGACGGGCCGTCCGGCGGCGCCCTGGTGAGCTCGGTCATCTCGGGCGGCGCTGCCGCCGCTGCCGGGCTGCGAGCCGGCGACGTCATTTCTCGCGTCGATGCCACCGCCATCGGCGGCGCCGACGATCTCAGCGCAGCCATCCGGTCGCATTCGCCGGGCGAGGCGGTGTCCGTGCGCTTCGCCCGCAACGGTCAGGAGCGGACCGCGAAAGTGACACTCGGCCGTGCTGCTGGATGAGCACTCCGGGTGCGCACACCACGACGGACGTGGTGAGGTGGGGGCGCTCCCAGCGCATTCACAGCAACCCGTCAGGACTGCGGCAGCCACGTGACCGAGCCTTTCGCCATGACGCTCACAGACAACGCGGTACGGACGGAACCACGATGACCACCGCTACCGGCGTACCGAACGGCGAAGCCCGGCTGCTCGTCGTCGACGACGAGCCCAACATCGTCGAGCTGCTGTCGGCCAGCCTGCGGTACGCCGGCTTCGACGTGGCCAGCGCCACCAACGGCGTCCAGGCGCTCAAGGTCGCGCGCGACTTCCGCCCCGACCTGCTCGTCCTCGACGTGATGATGCCCGGCCTCGACGGCTTCGATGTCCTTCGGCGGCTGCGGGGCGAGGGCAAGCACATCCCGGTGCTGTTCCTCACGGCCCGCGACGCCACCGAGGACAAGGTCACCGGGCTGACGCTCGGCGGAGACGACTACGTCACGAAGCCGTTCAGTCTCGAAGAGGTCATCGCCCGGATTCGCGCCGTACTGCGCCGCTTCGGCGTCGGCGGGATGGCGGCCAGCTCCCGGCTCACCTTCGCCGACGTCGAGCTCGACGACGAGACCCACGAGGTGTGGAAGACCGGCGAGCTCGTGGCGTTGTCACCGACGGAGTTCAAGCTGTTGCGGTACTTCATGCAGAACACTGGAAGGGTGCTCAGCAAGGCGCAGATCCTCGACCACGTGTGGCACTACGACTTCGGGGGCGACGCCAACGTCGTGGAGTCATACGTGTCCTACCTGCGGCGCAAGATCGACACCACCGAGCCGAGGTTGCTGCACACCCTGCGCGGCGTCGGGTACATCCTGCGGCTGCCTCGATCATGACCGCACCGCCGGCCGCACGCCCACTGCGGGGTTCGCCATGGGTCCGCGCCGGCAGTTGGGTGCGTCGGTTGCCGGCGCGCACCCCGCTGCGGGTCAAGCTCGTCGCGGCTCTCCTGTCCCTCGTGACCGTGGCGCTGGCGGCGGCCGGCTTCGCGGCCACGACATCGTTGCGCGGCTATCTGGTGCAGCGTGTCGACGGCCAGCTGCAGGACGTCGTCCGGTCGTTCGCGAGTGGTCGGCCGGGCGGCGGGTTCGACCGGGACGGCGACCACGGGCCCCGGCTCCCGAGCGACTTCTACGTCGAGTACGCCGCCACGTCCGGCACGCCGGTACTGGTCTCGAGCAACCCGCTGGCCACCAGTGCGCCGACGCCGGCGCTGCCTCGGCTGACCCTGGCCCAGACGGTCTCGAGGAACGGGCACCCGTTCACCGTGCCGGCGCGGACAGGAGGTGGTAACTGGCGCGTGGTTGCGGCCCCACTGGTCGACCGGTCCGGCACCGTCCAGGTCGCCCAGAGCCTCTCGGACGTCCAGCACACAGTCGGTAGGCTCGCCTCCCTCGAGCGGATCATCGGTGTGAGCGTGGTCGTCCTGCTCGCCGGTGTCGGCTATGTCGTCGTACGGCGGAGCCTGCGACCGCTCACCGAGGTCGAGCACACCGCCGCCGCGATCGCAGCCGGCGATCTCTCGCGCCGGGTTCCCGAGATCGATCCGCGGACCGAGGTGGGCCGGTTGTCGGTGGCACTCAACGGCATGCTCGGGCAGATCGAGCGGGCCTTCCATGTGCAGCACGCGTCAGAGGTCGCAGCCAGGAAGTCCGAGCAGCAGATGCGGCAGTTCGTGGCGGACGCGAGCCACGAGCTGCGAACCCCGCTGACGTCGATCCGCGGGTTCGCCGAGCTGCACCGGCAGGGTGCAGCTGGGCAGCCGGAGGACGTCCGCCGGCTGATGCGCCGCATCGAGGACGAGGCCACCCGCATGGGCGTGCTCGTCGACGACCTGCTGCTCCTCGCCCGGCTCGACTCCCAGCGGCCGCTGGAGCGTAAGCCGGTCGACCTGCTGACGTTGGCGGCGGACGCCGTCCATGACGCGCGAGCGGTGGATCCGGGCCGGCAGATCACGCTCGACGTGAGCTCGGGAGCGGTGCCGCCGGTCGTGACGGGTGACGAGCCCCGATTGCGGCAGGTGGTCGGCAACCTCATGTCCAACGCCCTCAGCCACACACCGCCCGGCACGCCGGTGCGGGTCCGGCTCACCACCCGCCCCGATAGCCGGAACGGTCCGGCCTGGGCGGTTCTCGAGGTCGCCGACCGCGGTCCCGGCCTCGGGCCACAGGAGGCGGAGCGGGTGTTCGAACGGTTCTACCGGGCGGACGCCTCGCGCACCCGCAGCCAGGGGGGCACCGGTCTCGGCTTGTCGATCGTCGCCGGAATCACCGCCGCGCACGGCGGACGAGTGGAGCTCGACACCGCCCAAGGTCGCGGAGCCACGTTCCGCGTGCTGCTTCCGCTTGCGGTGGAGACATCGGCCGACGACCCCCCGCTTCCGTCGGCTCAGCCCCCGCTTCGCCAAGACCCGGTCGCTGACTCGGCGGTCCCTGCCCTTCATGCGACGAACGCGGCGGCGCCCTCCCCGTCGTAGCCTGCGCCGCTCTCCGTAGCGGTACTTGCCACCGGGGACACAGCGCGCTCACAGGCGGCTTCCAGGCGCGATCGCGATGGTGACTGTGCGGCCGTGAACACGCGGCTGCATCGGGCCACCGCAGCCCGACACCACCAGCACGGAGCTGCCGTGACCGCCACCCTGGACCAGCTGGCCACCATTCGGTACCCCTCGGACGGACGGCCGAGCCCCGCCCGCGCCAATCCCACCGCTGTGCTCACCGCCGCCTGGCTGGGCGTGGCAGCCGTCCTGGCCCTTTGGTGGCATGGCGCCCCGTCGCTGGTCAGCCTGGCTGACCGGCTGACGAACGCCGGCCGTGTCACTGGACTTCTTGCTGGCTACGCGATCGTCGTGCTGCTGGCCCTCATGTCCCGCGTCCCGGCCCTCGGCTGGGTCGACGAGACCTTCTCGACCTACCAGCCCGGCAGCGTGCTCAGCCGGCTACGGCGCGGCCAGATGGGACTTGACGACTGCCCGCCGCAGGTCGGTGACCTACTGAAGGTGGGCGAGGCCGTCGAACACGACAGCGGTGGGTATTTCACCACGACCCTCGACGGGAAGCTGGACCTGACCGGTGTGGTGAAGGGGTGGGCGGTCGAGCGGGTCAGCGAGATCCTGCGCGCCGGCGGCTCTCGCGCGCACACGGTCAACGGCGGTGGTGACCTGCAGCTCGTCGGTGAGCCCCGACCCGGCCGGCCGTGGCGCATCGGCGTCGCGCACCCCCTGCGGCCGGGCGCCCTCGCCACCGTCGTCACCGTCGGCGGTGATCACGCCGTCGCGACATCGGGAACCGCCGAGCGCGGCAACCACATCATCGACCCGAGAACCGGCCGACCCGCCACCGAGCTGGCGAGCGTCACACTGGTCGGCCAGCGGCTGACGACCGTCGACGCGTACGCCACCGCAGCGTTCGCGATGGGCAACGCGGCCCGGGACTGGGTCGAGCGGCTGGCGGGCTGCGACGCGTTCGCCGTCACCCGCCACGGCCGTTGCTGGTGGACCAGCGGGTTTCCCCAGGTCGGTGTGGTCCCGGCCGTTTCGCCCATTGGCGTCGGCCACCTCGCCGTCGATGGCGACCGCAAGGGCGTGACGGCCTGCTAGATTGACCACATCGCGACGCCCCAACGGTGTCGTTCCTCCGCGGGCGAGCTGCCCGCAGGTCGCTTGTGTGAGTGCTTCGTTCGTTGGCCGGCAGTCGCCGTTGCCGCACGCACCGCTGTCACGGGTTCGGCCGACGAGTACGACGGAGCTCCTTCCATGTCCCAGGCACCTCGCCGCGCCCGACCGGCGCCCCGAAGCCATCGATCCACCCGACCTACCCGACCGGCGGACCCGCAGTCGCGCGGTGGGCTCGACGTCGAGCTGGCGTTTGCCACCGCGCCGAGCCGTGATCCGGGCACGCCCATGCCGTCCTTCGCGGCCCTGGGGCTGCCCCAGCGGCTCGTGACCGCGGCCGAGCGGCGCGGCATCCGTACGCCGTTCCCTATCCAGGCCGCCACGCTGCCCGACGCGCTCGCCGGCCGCAACGTGCTCGGCCGCGCCGAGACGGGTTCGGGCAAGACCCTCGCGTTCGGGCTGCCGTTGCTCGCCCGCCTTGCCGGCGAGGTCCGGCACGCCGGAAGTCCGCGTGGGCTGGTGCTCGTTCCTACCAGGGAGCTGGCTGAGCAGGTCAAGGAGGCGCTGGCTCCGCTGGGCCAGGCAGTGGGCGTGCGGGTGACCGCCGTGTACGGCGGTGCGTCGATGCACCGGCAGGTCGAGGCGTTGCGCCGCGGCGTCGACCTGGTCGTCGCCACCCCCGGCCGGCTCCTGGACCTCATCGGCCAGCACGAGTGCTCGCTGGCCCTGGTGGCGGCCACCGTGCTCGACGAGGCGGACTACATGGCCGACCTGGGCTTTCTGCCTGCGGTCACCGAGCTGCTGGACATGACCATGGCCGACGGGCAACGGCTGCTGTTCTCCGCCACCCTCGATGACGGCGTCGCCAAGCTGGTGCGCCGCTACCTGCCCGATCCGGTTCTGCACGCCGTGGCGCCGGCCGTCTCGCCCGTCGCCGGCGTCGACCACCGCGCCTTCACGGTCCGGGCCGAGGACAAGGTGGCCGTCGTGGCGCAGGTCGCGGCGGCCTCGGGTCGCACGCTGATCTTCGTTCGGACCAAGCACGGGGCGGAGCGACTCGCCAAGCAGCTGCGTCGTACCGGGGTGGAGTCGGGTGCCATCCACGGGAACCTGACGCAGAACGCCCGGCAGCGCGCGCTGGACGCGTTCGGGTCGGCGCGCGGGAAGGTGCTCGTCGCCACCGACGTGGCTGCTCGCGGCATCCACGTGGACGCCGTCGACTTGGTCGTCCACTTCGACCCGCCGGCAGACCACAAGGACTACCTGCACCGGTCCGGCCGTACCGCCCGCGCGGGTGCCGGCGGGGTGGTCCTGTCCCTGCTGTTGCCGGAGCAGGTCGGCGCCGCCGACCGACTGCACCAACGCGCCGGCGTACTGGCCACCGCCACGTCGGTCCAGCCGGGTGACCGGGCTCTTCGCGACCTCGGCGGTTCCCGCGCTAGTTCCTGACCGCTTAGCAGCCCGGACGCCATCGCTGCCGGTGTGACGGTTCCCGCCGGTTGGGCCAGGCTGGTGAAGCACATCCGGAAGGGGGCAGCAGCGGGGTGACGGACGCGATCCTGGCCGAGGGGCTGCACAAGCGGTACGGCGAGGTGGTGGCGCTCGACGGCGTGGACCTCGCCGTGCCGGAGGGGACCGTGCTCGGCCTGCTCGGCCCGAACGGGGCCGGGAAGACAACCGCCGTACGTGTCCTGACCACGTTGACCAAGCCCGACGCCGGCCGCGCGGAGGTCGCGGGGCTCGACGTGGTCAGGGACCCCGCGCGGGTACGGACGTTGATCGGGCTCGCCGGCCAGTACGCCGCGGTGGACGAGAACCTGACCGGCCGGGAGAACCTCGTCCTGGTCGGCCGGCTCAACCACATGGCGCGGGCCGACGCGCGGTCCCGGGCGACGCTGCTCTTGGCGCGCTTCGAGCTCATCGACGCCGCCGACCGCACCGCGAAGACCTACTCGGGTGGCATGCGCCGCCGTCTCGACCTTGCTGCCGCGCTGGTCAACCGGCCGCCGGTGCTCTTCCTCGACGAGCCGACCACGGGCCTCGACCCGCGCAGTCGCACCGAGCTGTGGTCCATCATCGGCGAGCTGGTCGCCGACGGCACCACGCTGCTGCTGACCACGCAGTACCTGGAGGAGGCCGACCGACTGGCCAACCGGATCTCGGTCGTCGACGGCGGGCGAGTGATCGCCGAAGGTACGTCGAGTGAGCTCAAGGCGCGGCTGGGCGGCACCGCGCTGGAGGTCGGCGTCCCGGACGAGTCCGCGGTGCAGGAGGCGGCGGCTGTGCTGGCTCCGCTGGGAACACTGGCCGAGCGGGACGGCGACGGTACTACGCTGCGGCTCACGGTCGACGACGGCCCGCGAGCCCTGGTCGAGGTGGTGCGGGGGCTCGACGCCCGCGGCATCACGGCTACCTCGCTGGCGCTGCGCGAGCCGAGCCTGGACGACGTCTTCCTGGCGCTGACCGGACACGCAGCCGTCTCGGACGGCGAGTCGCCCACCGGGAGCACGAGCGGCGACGGGCAGCGACGCCGACGAGGGCGCCGCCGGACATCCGGGGGGCCGGCATGACGACGATGCCCGTCAGTTCCCCATCGGGCGGCCTGCGCTGGGCGGTCTCCGACACGCTGGCGATCACCGGTCGCAACCTGCTGACGATGCGCCGGCTGCCGCAACTGCTGGTCTTCGCCACGATCCAGCCGGTGCTGTTCGTCCTCATGTTCCGCTACGTCTTCGGCGGCGCGATCCGGGTGCCTGGCGCGTCGTACGTCGACTACCTGATGCCCGGGATCTTCGCGCAGACGGTGACGTTCGGCGCGATCACGACCGGTATCGGGCTGGCCGAGGACCTGGGCAAGGGACTCATCGAACGGTTCCGTTCGCTGCCGATGGCGCGATCCGCCGTGCTCGCCGGTCGGACCATCGCCGACCTGGTCCGCAACGTCTTCGTCGTGCTGTTGATGCTGGTTGTGGGCTTCCTCGTCGGTTTCCGGGTGCACACGAATGCGCTGGCACTGGTGGCCGGGGTGCTGGTCCTACTGCTGTTCGCCTTCTCGCTGTCCTGGGCGTTCGCCCTGATCGGGCTGTCGGTGTCGAACGCCGAGAGCGCGCAGGCCGCCGCCTTTCCGCTCATCGCGCCGCTGGTCTTCGCCTCGAGCGCCTTCGTTCCGGTCGGCTCGATGCCGGGCTGGCTGCAGGCCTTCGCCAAGCATCAGCCGGTTACCGCGGCCATCGACGCCGTTCGAGCACTGGTGCTGGGCGGCCCGACGACCAGCCGCGTGCTGACGTCGCTGGCCTGGTCGGTAGGGATCCTGGCCGTCTTCGCGCCGCTGGCCGTGCTGCGCTACCGCCGAGCCGGCTGAGCGGGCCTCGGTAGTGGTAGTCCGGGTCCGGTTAGCCAACCGGCCACCAGCCAGTGGGGGTCAGCGCGCCGTCGACTGGGTGGTCGTGCGGCTCCACCGGCACCGCATCGAGCACCTCCTCGGCGTAGACGACCGCCAGCACCGTCGTCGCGGCCGGCAGGAGCGACAGAGCCCGGTCGTAATAGCCGCCGCCCCGACCCAGCCGATGGCCGGCGTGGTCGACCGCCAGCGCCGGCACCAGCACCACCTCGGCGCAGTTGATCGCTGCGGATCCCAGCCTTGTCCCGGCTGGCTGGAGCAAGCAGGCAGGGCCGGGTAGGAGCCGTTCCGGTCCCTCGTCGAGCGCCCAGTCCAGCGACCGACCGGCGCTCAGAACCGGCAGCAGGACCCGTACGCCGGCCGCCCGCCTAGCGTCGAGCAGCGGTCCGGTGCCCGGCTCGGCGCCCACGGAGACGTAGGCGGCGATGCAGCGAGCCGAGGCGAGCAGCGGCAGGCCGGCAGCCACGTCGCCCAGGGCGGCGGCTCGTCGGGCCAGTTCGGCCGGGGGGAGGGCAGCCCGGGCCGCGAGGAGCCTCCGGCGCAGCGCCGGCTTGGCACGGCACTCCACCCCGCCGGTCACCGCCGCAGCCTGCCACGCAAGCCGCCGGCGTCCGCCCCCCGACGTTAGGGTCGCTGGTATGGCTGGCGCTCCCGATCCCGTACAGACGACGGTCACCAAGGCCGTCATTCCGGCTGCCGGGCTCGGCACCAGGTTCCTGCCTGCGACCAAGGCCACGCCGAAGGAGATGTTGCCGGTCGTCGACAAGCCGGCGATCCAGTACGTCGTCGAGGAGGCGGCCCGAGCGGGCATGACCGACGTACTGATCGTCACCGGGCGCAACAAGGGCTCGCTCGAGGACCACTTCGACCGGGCGTACGAGCTCGAGGCCACGTTGGAGGCGGCCGGCAAGTCCTCGCTGCTGGAGCTGAGCCGGGCGGCTACGGACATCGCGAGGTTGCACTTCGTCCGGCAGGGATCCCCACGGGGCCTGGGCCACGCGGTGCTGTGGGGGGCGGGGGGCGTCGGCCCCGAGACGCTCGCCGTCCTGCTCTGCGACGACCTCATCGACGAGCAGGAGCCGATCCTGCCGGCGATGGCGGAGGTGCAGCGGCGCCACGGCGGCAGCGTGATAGCGCTGATGGAGGTGCCGCCCGAGACGATCGGCCTCTACGGCTGCGCGGCGGTGGAGCCGACTGACACCCCGGACGTCGTACGGGTGACCGACATGATCGAGAAGCCGGCGCCGGAGGAGGCGCCGAGCAACCTCGCCATGATCGGTAGGTACGTCATCGCGCCCGAGATCTTCGACGCGCTCCGGCAGACCCCGCCGGGTCGTGGTGGCGAAATCCAGCTCACCGATGGCCTGCAGTGCCTGGCCCGCCGCGACGCCGCCGACGGTGGCGGGGTGCACGGCGTGGTGTTCCGCGGCCGGCGATACGACACCGGTAACAAGGCCGACTACCTGCGCACCGTCGTCCGGCTGGCCTGCGACCGGCCCGACCTCGGGCCGGCGTTCCTGCCCTGGCTGCGCGAGTTCGTGGCTTCCCGGCCGGACGGCGCCTCGGCGGGGTCGTGACAGTTCCTATGGGGTCGGGGCTGAAGTCGGTCGACGCCCACCTCGCCGACGTCTTGTCTACGGTCTCGCTGCTCGTCGCGCGGGACCTGGAGCTGCTCGACGCCCAAGGCTGCCTGCTGGCCGAGGACCTCGCCTCACCGCTGGTGCTGCCGCCGTTCGACAACTCTTCGATGGACGGGTACGCCGTCCGCAGCGCCGACCTGCGCGACGCCGACCCGCGAACCCCGGTCACCCTCCCCGTGGCCGGGGACATCGCCGCCGGCAGCGTCACCTCCGACCCGGTCCGTCCCGGGACCTGCGTACGAATCATGACCGGAGCTCAGCTGCCGGCGGGTGCTGACGCCGTGGTGCCGGTGGAGTGGACCGACGGTGGACTGGCGAAGGTAACGGTCTCCCGTCCGCCGGTCGCCGGCCAGCACATCCGGCGGGCCGGCGAAGAGGTCGCGGTCGGCGACATCGTGCTCGCAGCGGGCACGCACCTAGGCGCGGCGCAGCTGGGGCTGCTCGCCGCGGTGGGCCGGCAGAAGGTCCGGGTCCGCCCGCGGCCGCGGGTCGTGGTGATCTCTACCGGCAGCGAACTGGTCGACGTGGGCGGGTCGCTGTCGCAAGGGCAGATCTTCGACAGCAACTCCTACACCCTGACCGCGGCCGTCCGGGAGGCCGGAGCGACCGCCTACCGGATCGGGATCGTGCCTGACGACGCCCGGCTGCTTCAGACCACCCTGCAGGACCAGCTCAGCCGGGCCGACATGATCATCACCAGCGGGGGGGTGAGCGTGGGAGCGTACGACGTGGTCAAGGAGGTCCTGGCATCGATCGGCACGGTGCGCTTCGAGCGGGTGGCCATGCAGCCCGGGATGCCGCAGGGTTTCGGCACGCTGGGGGAGGAACGGGTGCCGATCTTCGGTCTACCGGGGAACCCGGTTAGCGCGTTCGTCTCCTTCGAGGTATTCGTCCGGCCGGCGCTGCGGCGGATGCTGGGCGCCGAGCCGATCACCCGGCCGCTGGTGCCGGCGACGTTGACCGCGCCGCTGCGGGCACCGGCGGGTAAGCGGGCGTTCGCCCGCGCCCGCCTGGCGGCGCGCGACGGCGACCGGGTCGTCACCCCGGTCGGCGGCCCCGGCTCGCATCTGGTGGCCGGGCTGGCGGCGGCCAATGCTCTTGTCGTCGTACCGGAGGAGGTCAGCGAGCTGGCCGCCGGGGAGACCGTTCGCGTCATGGCTCTCGAACGTCGGCAGCGGTGACCGGGCGCCGGCTCACCCACCTCGACGCGGCCGGAGCGGCCCGGATGGTCGACGTCGGGCACAAGGAGGTGACCACCCGTACGGCGACCGCCCGCGGCCGGGTGACCGTCAGCCCCGAGGTGGTAGCGCTGCTGCGGGGGGGCGGCGTCCCCAAGGGCGACGCGCTGGCCGTCGCGCGTATCGCCGGCATCATGGCCGCCAAGCGGACCCCGGACCTGGTGCCGCTGTGCCACCCCATCGCGATAGCCGCGGTGACTGTCGACCTCCAGGTCACCGATGAGACGGTCGAGGTGAGCGCCACGGTGCGCACGACGGATCGGACCGGCGTGGAGATGGAGGCGCTGACGGCGGTGGCGGTTGCCGGTCTGGCGCTGATCGACATGGTCAAGGCGGTCGATCCGGCCGCCACGATCACCGGCGTACGGGTCATGGAGAAGACCGGCGGCGCCTCCGGCGCCTGGCGACGGCCGGAGTGAGCGCGACCGAGGGGTTACCACTCGGCTCCCGGGCGGTTGTGGTGACGGTCTCCGATCGCTCGCACGGAGGAGCGCGGCACGACCGGTCCGGCCCCTTGCTGGCCGAGCTGCTGCGAGGGCTGGGCTTCGAGGTCGGCGACGTCGTGCTCGTCCCGGACGACCGGGCCGCGATCTCAGCCGCGCTGCGCCAAGCGGTCATCGAACGCGCCGACCTGGTGGTCACCACCGGAGGAACGGGGCTGGCTCCCCGCGACGTCACCCCCGAGGCCACCCGGGAGGTGATCGAGCGGGAGGCCCCCGGGCTGGCCGAGGCGCTGCGCGAGCACAACCGGGCGACGGTCCCCACCACGATCCTGTCCCGCGCCGTCGCCGGCATCGCGGGCGCGACGCTGGTCGTGAACCTGCCGGGCTCGCCCGGCGGCGTACGCGACGGCATCGCGGTGCTCGCTCCGGTGGTCGGGCACGCGGTCGCGCAGCTGCGCGGCGGCGACCACTGACGGGGACGCGGTGCGCGCGCCCGGCTGGCCGGTCGAGCTGGCCGAGGGGCCGGTCGGCGTACGGCCGCTGCGCCTGCGCGACGGGCCGGCGTGGACCGAGATCCGCAGACGGAACGCGAGCTGGCTGACCGGATGGGAGTCGACCCCGCCGGACGCGCCGCGCGCCGACATCGCCAGCGCGGCGGTCTTCACCACGATGACCCGGGGCCTGCGGCGCCAGGCGCGCGAGGGCACGGCGCTGCCGTTCGCGGTCACCTATGAGGGAATCCTGGTCGGCCAGCTGACCATCGGCAACGTCGTGCACGGCTCGCTCAACTCGGGCTACGCCGGTTACTGGATCGACCAGCGGGTCGCCGGCCGGGGGGTGACGCCGACCGCACTCGCCCGGGTCGTCGACCATTGCTTCACCCGGGTGGGGCTGCACCGTATAGAGGCCAACATCCGGCCGGAGAACACCGCCAGCCGGCGGGTGGTTGAAAAGCTCGGCTTCCGAGACGAGGGCCTTCGGCTGCGTTACCTGCACATCGACGGGGCCTATCGCGACCACCTCTGCTACGCGATCACTGCCGAGGAGGTTCCCGGCGGCCTGCTGCGGCGTTGGCGGGCCCGGCAGGCAACCTGATCTCCCCGGCCAACTGGAACGCGGGGCGACCCTCGGCGACACGCAGGAGACCCTCGCGACACACCGGCGCGGTAGGTGAACGCGGGTGCCGGGACCGATAACGTCGCCGGTACGACCCGACGTTGGGGGAGGACCTGCTGAGCGGGCTGATGTACGCCGTACTGGTAGTCGTCTGGGCCGTCGTTCTGGTCCCGATGTGGCTGCGACGGCATGACACGGTGACCGAGTCCCGTTCCGTCGACCGCTTCTCGACCGCGATGCGTGTGCTCTCCCGCCGCCCGCCGTACGGCGGCGGGACCCGGGCCGTCGTGATGCCCGACCGACCCCCCGGGGCGCAGGCGCCGCAAGTCTCGACACCGCAGGCGCCGCGTCGGCCGGCCGCCGGGGCCACCGCCCGGCGTACGCCGGGGGACGGCCGGGCGCTGTTGCGCGAACGCCGCAAGCGCGTGCTGCTGATCCTCTTCGCGGTGACCGGCCTGACGTTCCTGCTCTCGCTGGCCGGCCTGATCGGCTGGGGCCTGTTGGCCCTGCCGGTCCTGCTGCTCGCCGGTTACGTGCTCCACCTCAGGATGCAGGTCGTTCGTTCGGCGGCCACGGCCGGCCCGCGGTCCCGCCTCGCGGCCCCGCCCGGGCGCCTCCCCGTCGTCGCGGCCAAAGCGCCGCCCTCGTCCGTTGGCGATGACCTGCCAGGTGACTCGGCGCAAGGGCGGACATCGACAGGGGTCTCCGTCGAGTCCCCGAACGCGCCCGCCGCCGAGGCGCAGTGGGAGCCGATACCGGTGCCGCTACCGAGCTACGTCACGGCGCCGGTTGCCCCGCCTCGGGTCGTGCGGGAGCCGCTGCTTCCGCCGCCGCTGTCCCAGCCTTTCGAGCCGGACGACGCGGAGATCGAAGTGCTCTTCCAGCGCCGCTGGGCGGTCAACGACTGAGCTGCGGAGGCGCCAATCTGGACGGCTCGGCATGCTAGCCTGGAGATCTACCCGGGGGTGTAGCTCAGCCCGGTAGAGCACTGCGTTCGCAACGCAGGAGTCAGGGGTTCAAGTCCCCTCACCTCCACCAGGCTTACATCAATGTAACTTCAGCAGGGATAGACCTGTTCCCATCGGCACATGCATCTTTTGCTACTAAGGGGACGAAGTTCAAAACGTTCAGCGCGTCTTGAGCACCGCCGGGTAGGCGACTCGCCACTGAGTTGGAGAAAACCCGGTTTGCTCTCAGGTCTGTCATAACTGCGATATGGTCGATTGACTTCTAAGGGGGGGGGGGGGTATCGTTAATAGAAATGCCCTCGTCTCGACCACAGCGCAACGTAAAAGTCATTGGCTTCATCCGCAAGCACCCTCCGGTGTACGCAAAGATGACGCGGGCTCTACTTGACTACTACACTCGGCAACAGATTCCGATCAAATCCGATGAGGCCGACCCGGCAGGCGCATCACGACGCCCTGCCGCATGAGCTGCCTCCTGATCGTCTCGGCATCGAAGCCCAGCTGATCACCAATCTGAAACAGCGACCAGCCCTCCTGGTAGTAGCGGATCGCCAGCTGGACTGCAGCCTCCTCGATCACGCGTTGCGGCCGCCGGGCTACCGCACGGCGGGACAGCAGATCACTGATCGTTGAGCGACGCACTCCATGATCAGTCGCCAGCGCTGCCATAGAGACGCCCCGTTGGTAGGCCCGGACTATGGCAGTCTGCTCAGCTGCGTTGAGCCGTCTCTGCCGGCTGACCTGCGGTCTCACCCGCACACGAGCCGACGGTGGCGTTGCCTGACCCAGGTTGACAAGATCGTCTAGCTGTTTCGAGCTAAGTCTCGTTAGGACCACTCGGCCCTATCCACCCCGGTTGGCTGACAAGGTCGGACGGCTCCGGCTCCGGCTACGTCCCGTGCATCGGCCAGCTGAAATCGCCGTCGCCTCGACGGGCAATGCCTGATCGGCTGGCGTGACCGCGACGTCTGGTAGCCCGCGCCCAGATTCGAACTACGACGTGCTCCCTGTGTCGCCGGCACTCCGTAGGTCTACTTCCACCTGAAGTGGACGAAGACCCGACCGAAGTTGTCCGAGTCCTTTTCCACCCGGTGGTAGAGCGCCTTGATCTCCTTCTGGTCGAGAAACCGCAGCACGTGCTTCTTCAGCGCCCCTGACCCCTTGCCGTGGATGATCTCTACCAGGGGAGCTCTCTTCGCCACCGCTTCGTCGATCACGGCTCGCAGCACCCGGTCGATCTCCTCGCCACGGTCATGGACTTCATGCAGGTCCAGCTTGAGCTTCACCGGACGCTCTTAGCTGCCTCGAACGACAAGATGCCGTCTTCGTTGGGCGTGACCATGTGTGCTTGCGCTCCGGCGTCGGTGAGCCGCCGAGCCGCCTCTTTGCGGAGCGTCACGCCCGCCACCCTGGCACAGCGAACCGGCCACCTGCCCGGCGGCAGGCACGGAACGGCGAGGCCGAGAGCTCGACGTGGCGGCCGTCGCCGCGTCTGGCTGACGCCGCCAGCTGCGACCTTCTAAGGTCGTCGGTGACGAGGGAGGTGGCGGTGAGCGGACTGGCGGTTGCTGATGCAGCCATGGATCAGCTCGAGCCCTACCGGGCCGAGCTGACCGGCTTCTGCTACCGGATGCTCGGGTCGGCCTTCGACGCCGACGACGCCGTGCAGGAGACCCTCGTCCGGGCGTGGCAGGGGCTGGACCGCTACGAGGGTCGCTCGTCGCTGCGCTCTTGGCTCTACCGCATCGCCACCAACGTCTGCCTCGACAACCTGCGCGCCAGGCAGCGGCGCGCGCTGCCCATGGACCTGTCATCTCCGGTCTCCTCGACCACGCCGCCCGGTGAGCAGCTGCCGGAGACGACCTGGATCGAGCCGATCTCCGAGGGGGCCATCGCGGCCGACCCCGCCGACCGCGCCGTCTTCCAGGAGAGCATCCGGCTCGCGTTCGTCGCCGCGCTGCAGCACCTGCCGCCGCGCCAGCGCGCCGTCCTCATCCTGCGCGAAGTCCTCGCCTGGCAGGCGGCCGAGGTCGCCGAGCTGCTCGACACGACGGTCGTGTCGGTGAACAGCGCACTGCAGCGTGCTCGCGCGACGCTCGCGGCCAGCAACCTCGCTGATACCTCGGCCTCAGTGGGGGAGGCGGACCGGGCGCTGCTCGCCCGCTACGTCGAGGCGTTCGAGTCCTACGACATCGACCGGCTCGTCACGCTGCTCCACGAGGACGCCAGCATCTCCATGCCGCCGTACTCCATGTGGTTGCAGGGTCTTGAAGACCTGCGCGGCTGGTACCTCGGCTACGGCATCGGCTGCAAGGGCTCGCGCCTGGTTCCGATCGCGGCCAACGGGTCGCCGGCGTTCGGGCAGTACCGGGCGAGCGGGCCAGGTGGGCGCCACGAGCCGTGGTCGATCCAGGTCCTCGAGCTCTCAGCAGGCCGGATCGCGCACGTCCACCACTTCCTGGACACCAGGCTTTTCGAGCGCTTCGGCCTGCCCGCCGACCTCGGGCTGCAGCACCAGCAGGGGCCGCCCGCGGCCAAGTGATCGGGCACGATTGCTCGCCCGCTTCGCAGGCTTACGCCCGGCACTAGAGTGTCGACCCATGCGGTGGCTCGCCGGTCCATATCTCGCGGCTGCGCTGCTGCTTGCTGTGGCCGGTGCGCCGAAGGTCCTCCGCCCGGAGTCGGCAACGCGTGCGCTGGCCTCCTTGCGCCTGCCGTCCTCGACGGCGCTGGTGCGCGGGCTCGGCGCGGCGGAGCTCGCCATCGCCGGTGCCGCTCTGGCAACCAGGGGGCCGCTTGCTCCGGGGCTGGTGGCCGCGAGCTACGCCGTCTTCAGCGGCGTAGTCGCTCTGGCGCTCGTTCGCGGCGGCGTGCTCTCGTCCTGCGGCTGCTTCGGCCGGCCGGACACACCTCCCACCCGCACGCACCTGGCCGTCACGCTCGGCTTCGCCGCCACCGCCGTGGCGGTCGCCGTCCGACCGGTAGGCCGGCTGCCCGAAATCCTCGCCGGTGCCCCGATGGCGGGACTGCCGTTTCTGGCCCTGACCTCGGTCTGCGTCTGGTTCGCCTACCTTGCGCTGGCCGTCCTGCCCCGTTCCGGCGCTCGGGCGGCGTCCCTCGCCGCCAGCGGCCGGTGGACCTGACCCACGTCGAGGAGGCACGGTGCTCGCGCTGGTGGTGGTGGAGGGTGTCGCAATCGTCCTGCTCGGGCTGCTCGTAGCCGGGCTGCTTCGTAGCCACGCGGAGATCCTGCAGTCGCTGCACGAGCTGGGCGCCGGGGTCTACCCGGACGCCGACACCGGCCGGAGGGGCGCGCCGACCCCGGTCCGAATCGGCGCTCACCGCCCAGCGGACGCGGCGGTATTCGACCTGGCCGGCACCACCCTCGCCGACGACGTCGCCGCCCTGGCGATCGCAGGATCGCCGCAGCGCACCTTGCTCGCGTTCCTCTCCTCCGGTTGCGCAACCTGTGCGCGGTTCTGGGAGGCCTTTGGGGATCCGGGGCTCACGGTCCCGGGCGGCGCCCGGCTGGTCATCGTGACCAAGGACGCGACCGAGGAGAGCGAGGCGCGGCTACGCGAGCTGTCGCCAGCTGATGAGACGCTCGTGCTCTCGAGCGCCGCTTGGCAGGACTACCGGGTGCCCGCCGCGCCGTACTTCGTGTACGTCGATGGGACCGCCGGCCGGGTGGTCGGCGAAGGTTCGGCCGGCACCTGGCCACAGGTGGCCGCGCTCATGCAGCAGGCGATCGACGACGCCGGGCTGCCCAGCGCGCGGGTCGACCGTCGGTCCGGGCGGCCGGTCGTGGGTGACGCGGACCGGGAGGCCCGCGCCGAGCGCGAGTTGCTCGCGGCCGGCATCACCCCGGGTCACCCGAGCCTGCACGCCGCTCCTGACGGCGCTGGCCGGGACGATTGACATGACGGTTCCGACCGTCGTCGTGCTGGTTGGACTGCCGCTCGCCACGGTGGCCGCGATCCGCTCGACCTGGTCGCCTTGAGGCGAGTCGATGCTTGCGAGCATCACCCCGCTCGGGGAGCGGGGACGACATCGCCGATGGGGGCCGACGGTCGCGGCGTACGTGGTCGGCTCACTCGTCGGCGGCGCGCTGCTCGGCACGCTGCTCGGCGCCATCGGGCAACTCCTTCCGCACCGCCATCCGTTGCCGCTACTCGCCGCCTTCGCGGTCGCCTGCGTGCTCGGGCTGGTGCTGGATGCACGCGTGGGCGGGCTGGCGCTGCCCTCGGTGTCCCGCCAGGTGGACGAGAGCTGGCTCGGCCGTTACCGCGGCTGGGTGTACGGCCTGGGGTTCGGCTTCCAGCTCGGCCTCGGCGTCGTCACCATCGTCACCACCTCGAGCGTCTATCTGACGTTCATGCTCGCGCTGCTCGGCGGCTCTGCAGTGATCGGTGGCCTGCTTGGCGCGGTGTTCGGCGGGGTCCGGTCGCTGCCGCTCGTCGCCATGCGGGCGGTCGCCGGGCCGGCGCAGCTGCGCGCGGTGCACCGCCGCCTGCGGAGCTGGGAGCCGTGGGCGGCCCACGGTACGACCGGAGCCGTCGCGGCCTGCGCCGTCGCGGCGACCGTGGCCGGATGGCCGACATGAAGGTGGAGCGGCTGGGCCTCACGGTCGACGTACCGGCCGGCTGGGACCTCCGCGTCTTCCGAAGGCCGGCGGTGGCCGGCGGCACGGTCAACCCGGTTGTGCACGCGGCGAACTTCCCGCTGCCCGACGACCGTGGCGACTTCGGTAGCGGCGTGGTCGAGCGGATGCGGCCGGAGGACGTCCTCGTGGTGCTCTTCGAGTACGACGCGGAAGCGACCGCTACGCCGTTGTTCGCCCGGCGCGGGCGTCCACGGCCGAGCCCGGCGGACTTCAGCCAGCGGCAGCTGCAGCGCACGTTGCCCGGCCAGAGCGGGGTGCAGTACTTCTACTCCGAGGCGGGTCGGGCGTTCTGCCTGTACGTCGTCCTCGGCAGCCACGCCCGCCGCGCCGCACTGGTGCCCGCGGTGGCGGCGCTGCTGGAGCGGCTGACCGTAGTCGCACGGGCCGGGACATGAGCCGGCCGCGCGCGGAGAGAGGATCCGGATGAGCGGGCGGCTGACCGACGCCGCGTCCTCGGTACTCGCTGCGCGCTTCTCCCGGCGCGGGTTTCTCGCCCGTAGCGCCATCGTCGGCTCGGCCCTGGTGACGAACCCGGTGAACTACCTGCTGCGCCCCGTCGCGGCGTACTCCTCGATCTGTGGGCCGGCGGCGGGGTGCAGCGACGGGTTCTCGGTTTTCTGCTGCACGGTGAACAACGGCGTCAACGCATGCCCGCCGGGCACCATCGCGGGTGGCTGGTGGAAGGCCGACAGAACTTCGATCTGCGGCGGGCAGGCGCGCTACTACATCGACTGCAACGCGGAGTGCTCGCGGTGCTCCTCTGGCTGCGGCCATTTCTGCGACACCGCGTGCTGGAGTTGCT
Source organism: Mycobacteriales bacterium (assembly GCA_051000715.1). Lineage (GTDB taxonomy): Bacteria > Actinomycetota > Actinomycetes > JALYNC01 > JALYNC01 > JBPCOB01. The sequence continues at coordinate 4,100 of JBPCOB010000134.1, read as the reverse complement.
CGTGTCACTGCGGCCCGACCTCGAGCTGCGACCAGCGCCGGGTGTGCTGCAACGTCTTCCGGTACGGCCAGTGCCACCAGGAGGTGGCCTGCGTCGGTCCGGTGGCGTGCCGGGTCGTGAGCTGCGTTCCGCCGTACCAGCTGGATCCCTCGTGCAGTACGGCGAGCGCCACCGACGACCTCACCGCCGCCCACAGCGCGCCGTGCAACCTCAACGTCTGGGGCGCCATCGCCGCGCACTACTACGCGTTGGGCGGCGCGAGGTCGCCGCTCGGCGCCACGACGAGTGACGAGTACGCCCTGCCGGGGGGTGCCGGCGCTAGCTTCACGAGCGGGAAGATGTACTGGTCCGGAGCCACCGGGGCTCACTACGTGCGCGGCGCGATCCTGTCGCGGTACGGGGCTCTGAACGGGTCCAGCGGCCTTCTCGGCTTCCCCACCTCGGACGAGCTGCCCGCTGCCGGCGGCGGTGCCTTCGGCTACTTCCAAGGCGGGATCATCGTCTGGTCCGGCGCCACCGGCGCGCACGTCGTCAGGGGGGCGATCCTGGCCAAGTACCTGGCGATGCAGGGGACGGCGAGCTTTCTCGGCTTCGCCACCTCCGACGAGCTGCCAGCTGCCGGCGGCGGTGCCTTCAGCGACTTCCAGGGCGGGATCATCGTCTGGTCCGACCCCACCGGCGCGCACGTCGTCAGGGGCGCGATCCTGGCCAAGTATTTGGCGATGCAGGGGACGGCGAGCTTTCTCGGCTTCGCCACCTCGGACGAGCTCCCGGTCGGGGACGGCGGCGCCTTGAGCCGTTTTCAGGGTGGCACTGTCTACTGGTCGGCACCGACCGGTGCGCGCTGGGTCCGGGGGCCGATCCTGGCCGAGTACGCGAAGCTAGGCGGCCCGGTCGGCCGGCTGGGTTACCCGGTCACCGACCGGTACGCAGTCACGGTTGGCGTCGAGAACGAGTTCCAGCACGGCTGGCTCACCTACGTCACCGCGAAGGGCCGGGTGAGGGTGCGTTACAAGTAGGGAGCGTGCCTCGCCGGCCCGGCTCGACCGTTGGCGAAGTCAGCCGAGATGGATGACGTCGCCGTTCGCGCTGATGTGCGCTCCCTGCCGCGTCAGCTGGGCAGCGCCCTCCGCGGCGTTCACCCCCACCCTCTCCGCGAACCCGGGCGGGTTGGCCACCACGGTGCCGACGAAGCTCACCCGCTCACCGACGCGAACCTGTTCGGGCGACTCCGAGGTGCTCAGGCGGAGCTGCACCCAGACGCGGTCGGTGGCGTTCTGGCCGACCCAGAAGCCTTCGTCGGCCGCGACCGACTGCACCAGGACGCCGGTCGCCGTCACGGTCTGACCGGCGTACGGCGCTAGTCGGTCGGCCGGCAGCGGCAACAGCGCCTTGCCGTCGACGGCGAGCGCCGGGCGGGCCGCGGCAGCGGTTCCGACCGGTGTGGTGCTGGCGCTACCTCGGGAGGGAGCCGGCGCGTGGTGCGTTGGCGTGGCCGCGACCGCCACGCCGACGACGGCGGCTGTGCCGGCCGCGGCGGCGGCGGTGGTGAGCTGTGCCTTGCGACTGTGGGCCAGGTAACGCAGTGCGTTGGCGAGACCGCCCAGGCCGAGCCAGGGCACCAACCCGGCCAGTGCCCGCCGGCGCTCGATCAGTGGCTGGCTCAGCTCCGTACAGGCCGTGCAGGTCAGCAGGTGCCGGCCGGCGCCCAGGCTGTGTTGCCGTCGCTGGTCGCCGGCGGCCAGAGCGAGCAGCACCGGTCGGCAGCGGGCGGTCGGCAGCACTACCCCACGCAGCTGCAGCAGGAAGTCGACCCGAAGCTTGGCCCGCGACCGCGCCAGCCGGGCGGCCACGCTACCGGGCGTGCTGCGGCTCTCGGCCGCGATCGAGGCGGTGTCCTCGCCGGCAACCTCGTGGCGGAGCAGGATCTCCCGTTCGTCCGGCGACAACCCGGCCAGCGCCGTCGCCAGCGCCCGCTCCTCCTCCCGCCGTAGGGCCAGGTCCTCCGGCCGGTCCGGCTCACGGAGGTCGACCAGGCGGTGCGCGTGCCGCCGGCCGCGAGCGACGTCCCGGCCAGCCGTGGCCACGAGGTTGCGCGCGGTCACCAACGCGTAAGGCAGCAGGGCGTCGTCGGCCAGCCGTTCCCTCTGGGCCATCAGCCGGACCAGGGTCTCCTGTACGACGTCATCGACCGTGTGGGAGTCCGCACCGCGGGCGGCGGCTACCCGCCGAATCGGCTCCATGAGCGCCACCAGCGCGGCGTCGCGCTCCACCGAGATCGGCGTCGCAGTGGTCATGACGTCTCCGGGCAAGCTCGGCGTGGGACCCGGGAGGCGGTCCGGCTGCCAGCGTATCTCCCACTCTCCCAGTCGGCTTGAACATCTTGCGTCATGCGCCGGGCCTGAAGCCGTCTACAGGGTGTGCGGCCGGAACGCCTTCCCGGCCCGCATCCCATCCGCCGAGCCAAGGAAGGTGCCATGAACAACCTCGCCGTGGACTACCAGCAGGGCATCAGCAACGCGTTCTCCAATGTGGCCGCGTTCGTGCCCAAGCTCGTCGTCTTCCTCCTCATACTGATCATCGGTTACATCATCGCGAAGGTCCTGTCGAAGATCCTGGCAAAGGTGCTGCAGCGGGTCGGGTTCGACGATTTGGTCGAGCGCGGCGGCATCAAGAAGGCCTTGGCCCGGTCGCAGTACGACGCCGCCGGCATCCTGGGCAAGCTCGTGTTCTACGGGCTCATGCTGTTCGTGCTGTCGACCGCCTTCGGCGTCTTCGGTCCCAACCCGATCAGCGGCTACCTGACCTCGATCATCGCTTACCTGCCGAAGATCTTCATCGCCATCCTGATCATCATCGTGGCCGCCGCCATCGCGGCCGCCGTGAAGAATCTGATCGAGAGCAGCCTGGGCGGCATGTCCTATGGCGGAATGCTCGCGAACCTGGTGTCCGGCCTGATCATCGCCCTCGGCGTGATCGCCGCGCTGAACCAGCTCAACATCGCCCAGAGCGTCGTCAACGGCCTGCTCTACGCGGCCCTGGCAGCGATCGTCGGTGTGATCGTCGTGGCCGTCGGCGGCGGTGGGATCCGGCCCATGCAGACCCGCTGGGAGAAGACCCTCGACAAGTACGACGAGGAGAAGCCCAAGATCCGTCAGCAGGTGTCGTCCGCTTCGGGCACCCGCGTTCAGCAGGTCACCTCGAGCACCGTCGGCTCGCCGGTCCAGTCCGGCGGCAGCACGGAGATCCGCCGGTAACGGTCCGACGTACGGCAGCTCCGACGTACAACCGTGCCCAACAACCGTCGAACTCGAAGGAGTGGTTATGAACCAGTTGTCCCTGGACGACGCCCGCGAGATGAGCGGCGGCACCATGATGGACACGAGTGGAAGCAAGGTCGGCAAGGTCGCCGACATCTACATCGACAAGGACACCCAGCAGCCGGAGTGGGCGCTGGTCTCCACCGGCATGTTCGGGAGCCGGCAGAACTTCGTGCCGCTGGCCGAGGCCTCGATGTCGGGGGACGACCTGACCGTCCCGTACACGAAGGACCAGATCTCTAACGCCCCGGCCGCGGAGCCGGACGGGGAGCTGTCGCAGGAGGAAGAGGCCTCCCTCTACCGCCACTACGGCCTCGGCTACTCCGAGTCCCGCTCCGGCTCGGGGCTGCCGACCACCGGTACGGCGACCGAGCGCACCACGACCGAGCGCACCACGACCGTGGGCCGGGACACCAGCGGCCCGACCACTGACGACGCCATGACCCGGTCCGAGGAGCGGCTCAAGGTCGGTGTCGTCCGGCGCCCCTCGGAGCTGGTCCGGCTGCGGAAGTACATCACCACCGAGAACGTCACCCAGACCGTCCCGGTCAGCCGTGAGGAGCTGCGCATCGAGCGCGAGCCGATCACCGAGGCCAACATCGACAAGGCCATGTCCGGCCAGGAGCTGTCGGAGGAGGAGCACGAGGTCACCCTGATGGCCGAGCGGCCGGTCGTGACCAAGGAGACCGTGCCGGTCGAGCGGGTCCGGGTCGCCAAGGATGCGGTCACGACCCAGGAGACCGTCAGCGGCGAGGTGCGCAAGGAGCAGATCGAGGTCGA
>JBPCOB010000133.1:0-44690 GCA_051000715.1 Mycobacteriales bacterium | reverse complement strand
TCACGCAGGAGTCCTTCGCGGGTGATTGCAGCATCCTTCTCCGACTGCCACAGCTCACGGGTAACCGAGTTTGTCTGGAACTCCCGCATCCGCTCGTTGTTGTGGTTCAGCGCGTCCAGGTGGCGGGCCAGCTCGGCGGCGAACAACTCCCGTGCCTCGCGGTCAGAGTCGCGCCACTGGCGGACCATCTGCTCAATTTTGGCCACCTCGGCAGTGCGGCGCTGCTCAAGGCCGGTGATTGCTTCGCGGGACTGCTCGTAATTCTTTTCGAGCGCGGTGTCGTAGACCTCGCGGAGAAGTCCGAGCGCCAGCTGGCCGCGCTTCTCGGCCTCAGTGGTGACCGTCTCCACATGGAGACGGTCGGCTCGTCGCTCCTCCCGCCCGAGGCTGGTCACGGCGTCGGCGTGGGCCGTCACCAGTTCCCGCAGGGCATCGGCGCGCCGCTCCAACTCGCGGGCCAGCGACTCGGACCGCTGCTCGGTGAGTTTTCGGTCGGACTCGCGGGTCTCCGCGACTAGGCGCTCCAGGCCGACCAGGCGCCCCTCGTTGCGGGTCGCGCGATCGGCGTAGTCGTCGGCGGTGAGGTCAGCCTGGCCATCCTCCTGGGTTTTCACCGGGCCGCCTTGCGGCGAGCGGTCCTGATGCGCCACGCGGTGTTCACTGGCTGCCTCACTTCTGATAGGTGATCCGGACCCGCGGGTACAGGTGCGTCCGGGCGGCGGAGTAGATGCCGCCGGTGTAGACCGCGGCGTCGGAAGGCGCGGTGAGCAGGACACCTCTGACGTTGCCTGTCGCGAACCCCTGAGTCGTGGGCAACGTCACCCAGCGGGATGAGCCGGAGTCCCAGTTCGCGGACCGTTGAATGTCGGGGGTGCGGCCGAGGATGTCGAAATAGTTGGTCCGCACGATCGAGTCGCCGTGCATCCCGATGGTCACGGTCCGGTTCGACCCGCCGTTGAAAAGGTACGCGTAGAACTCGATCTGGGTGATCGTGGCGCCGGCGAGTGCCGTCCGGATCGCGGCGTCGTCGAACCAGATCGCGGTCGCTCGCCGCCCGTCCGCGACACTGCCGGGGTTGCCGAAGAAGTTCGAGTCCGGATTTGCACCCGACTTCGGACCGGAGCCTTTGAACCAGGAGCTCGTGGTCGCGTTGAAGGTGCGCGTGTAGGTCTGCGTCTCGGGGACCGGCGTCGGCGTGGTGTTGGAGCCGCCCGTCGCGAGGACCCCGCCGCCGGTGTTCGCTATCCCGGTGTTCGCGGTCCGTGCTCCGCCGTCGGCGACGATGATCGACGCAGTGTAGAGCGCGCTGATTCCGGCCGTGCCCCCTTGCAGCGACCGACAGGTCAGCAGCAGCCGGTGCCGACCCAGGGTGGTGGGCCGCCAAATGAACGCACCGGTGACTGCGACCGTGTTTGAGTTCGCCGGCATCAACTGTTGCAGAAACGAGCTCGGTGTCTCCAATTGAGGGCCGGTGGCGGTCGGGACCGCGGCACCACTATCCCTGACATCAAGAGTGACCGTAGAACCGGCCTGTGAGGCCAGGAAATACCCGGCGACCGTCACGTGGTAGTTACGGGTCAACGCGTCATCGGGCAGGTCGACCGGCAGCTCGATCAGCCCGTACCGGGTGCCGGTGATCCCGGCGATGTTGACCGTGATCGACCCGGACGCCAGATCGGCACGCGGCAAAGCAGCAAGCGTGTCGGCCAGGCTGATACCACCCAGGTCGATCGCATCCGCCGACGTGAACAGGGCGCCTTCCATGGTCACGTCGTGGAACGTCGCGTCGCCCTGGTCGGTGATCTCCGCGCTGGTGCCACCGGTCGCCGGGTCGGTGATGGTGAACCCGGACTGCGCGGGCCGGGCGTAGAACTCGTCCACGTCCAGCGACCAGCCCGCACCGGCATCGTTCGGCCCCGTCGCGGTGATCGAGCAGCGCATCAGCGTGTGCCCCGCCGGGACGCTCACCACCCCGGACAGGTCCGTGGCGACGCCGGCGGCCAAAGTCTGGGCGAGCACCACATCGGTCCAGATGACTTCCGGAGAAGCCTGCGGCGGCACCGAGGGGTCGCCACCCGGTGCCGCCGTGTGCATCGTCAGAGTCGCCACCGGCGAACCGGTCGCCGCCGAGGTGTCCACCGTCCGGGTCGCCTTGACTTTCGCCGCGATCTCGTAGCGCTGCCCACCCGTGACCGGCTTCGACCGCGACGAGATCAACCGCTGCGACGCCACCGCATCAGCCAACGTGACCCGCGCCGACCGGGTACCACCGATCGGGGCGGCCGTCTGCGCGGCCAGGCTCGTCCCCGCCACCGTGCTGGCCAGCATCCAGCCCGCGAAGCTGTCCGGATTCACCGTGCCGTCAGCGGCGACAACCGGGTCCTCGAACTGGCTGTTGTCCAGAGCGCTCACCGTTACCGCACCGACCGACAACCGCAGCGCATTCAGCACCCCGGTGCGGATCGTGCCCGCGTCGATCCCCGTCACCTGCAGGGCGTCGATCAGCGCCGAGTTGGTGACCAGCATGTTCGAGGTCACCAAGTTCGCGGCCACATCGGTGCTCGTGACCAGCCCCGGGCTCCCCGACGCCTCCACCGAGACCGGCGCCGTCCCGGAGACATTGCGGGCAGAAGTCACCACGTGATACGTGGTGCCCGCGACCACCGGCGTCCCGTCCGTCAACGACCGCACAAACAACAGACCCCGGCCGCCACCAGCGACCGACGCCACCAGGTTCGCCGCCGTCGCCGGCACCGGCGTGGCGACCGACACGTAGACGTCGACCGTCACACCCAGGACGCCGCCGACCTCCGGCCACGACACCACCAACGCACCGATGCCGCCACGCACCGACGGGGCCGGGGATGCCAGCGGCGGATCAGGTGGGGGTGGGGGCTGCATCGCCGGCAACGTCGCCGGGTCGATCACCGAGCCGTCGAACACCGGAGACTGCCCCGGCCGCGACGACACTACATACGTGCCCGAATCCAGCGACACCTCCACCCGGACCGGCGGATCGTAGAAACCCTCGACGAAGTAGCCGACCAACGCGGTCGGGATCGTCGCCGGCACGTCGTCGCCATCCTCGTCCAGTGACACATTCGCCACATGCTCCACCCACGCCGACCCGTCATCATGCAGCACCGACACCGGATCGTCCGCCGAAACCGGCACCTGCAACGGGAAACCCAAGAACACCTCGTCGGTGTCCACGTCGACGCCCGTGTAGTCCAGCGTCAGGCCGTCAACCAGCAGCCGCCCGCCGGTCTCCGAGAACGCCGAGACCTGATCCACCGGCAACGCGTCCACACCCGCCGCCACATCGGCGACCAGGTGCGACCCCGGATACCGGACCTCCACCGACGTGCACAGCCCACTAGACAAGGCGAATCCTCTCCCTCGGCCTCGACACCCGCGTCTGCCAACCGATCGTCATGTCGCCACCCGTCCCCAACGGCATCGACGCGGACCGCAGCCGGAACTCGGCCGCGAAATCCCTGGTGGTGATCCGGCCCAGGTCCAGCACATCCAGGTGCATCGCCGGAACGATCGAACACGACACCCCGATGGTCTCCGCCAGATAGTGGCCGAGCTCCCGGTTCGCGACCGCCTGCGCCGCAGCGCGAGAAGTCAACTTGTCGTCCTCGTAGAACAGGGTTTTCCGGCGCGGCACGCCGTTGCGGCCGAGCCGTGTCGGCGACAACGGATGCGACGCCGGAGCCGTCGCGACCGCGGTGATCCCCGGTGCGCCGGTCACCAGCACCCGGTTCCGGATCTCGGTGAAATCATGGCTGATCGCGACCGGCGCGGTGATGTTCGCGCCATCCGCGTCGGCCAGCAGCTCGAACACCGGCGACACCGGGATCTTCCGCAGCCGGCACGTCCCCGCCCCGTCGTAGAACAACTGCATCCCCAGGCTCTTCGCCAGCGCCAGGCACACGACCCACGGCCGTAGCTCGTCGGCCTCCCCGACCGTGACGTCTTTGCCCAGCCGGGCCCGGACGTTGGCCGGGAATGCGAAGAACGTCTCCCCGCACCGCTCGGACAGGATCGTGCGGATCGCGTCGACCGTGAGCATCCCGGCCCGACACACCAACGTCGGCACATCGTCCTTCGCCAGAGACTCCTTACCCTGCGCCTCCACCGACACCTCGCTACCGGTGCGGTCGAACTTCACCAACGGCCCGCAGAACACCGGCACGCTCACCGACCGGCCCAGCTCCGGCACCCGGATACTGTGCCGCACCGAAATCATCCGATCCGCATACAGCGCACCATCAGACGGCGAATCGGAGTCGAGCTGCAACGACCGCGTCGGGTCAAGGAAAGTCATCGACAACGACCGGGTGACCTCGCCGTCGTCGGACAGGTTCACCTGACCATCGGTCACCACCGGCGACAGCGACGACACCGGCTTCTGCTCCATGTCGAGCACGTCCACGTCCAAGGTAAACGTGTGCGACCTGGTCAGTGCAGCATGGAACAACGGCAACTCCGCGGCCGTCAGCCCGAGCGGAATCACAAGACCACGGTGAACGGCATCTCAGGACCGGGCTGCTGCCAGAAGTCAAACGCCACCGTCTTGACGATCTTCGTCTGGTTGGTACCGTGCCGCCGGGCTCCGATCACGATATTGCCGACCGTGGCCGGAATGTTCAGGTCTGCGGTGACCAGCCGCACCGGCGTCGCCGGGTTCGCCTTGATCGCATTCAGGGCAGCGTCCTGGGCGAGTGCAGTGCGCCCGTAGGCGTCATACAAGATCCCAGCCCCGGACCCCTCCGGGCCGCGGATGCCAGAGACCACCCGCACCGACGCCGAGGCGCCGATCGGGTTGTAGACGGCCGCGTCGTCGGTGGCGTTGAAGGAAAGGTCATCTGTGCCGACCAGCTGTACCTGCCGAGTCGAGTCAGCCGGGTCAGCGAGCCACACACCCTTCACGGTCGGTGTCATCGTCACCGTGGGGCCACCAGCCGACAGACGGCCGTTGACGACGCGCGCGATTCGCCACGTGTGCTGCCGGTTCGGCGCCGCCGTCCAGTCCGTCCACGTGTTGTTGGGGACGTCGGCCCGTTCTAGGCGGGCGATGACCTCGCCGTCCCGAACGATGGCCCACGAGTCGGGGAGCGCGGTATCCGTCCACCGCAGGTCGACCCACGGCGCCGGCGGATCCTGAGTGACATCCAAAGTGGCCGGACCGGCCACGGTCGCCGAGAACTCGAAAGTGAAATCGGCGCGCGCATACGCGTGGTCAGGGTCGCCCGGGGTTGCCTCCCGGACCACCGCGTCCCGGGTGCGGACCTCGACCCAGTATGTCTGGCCCGAGCGGGTCGCGCCCCGCGTCGGCGTCCACTCCGTAGCCGCACCCGGCGTCCAGCCCGAGTCGTCGACGATCGTCCCGGCGGGGTCACGCAGCAGCGCACGGTACGCGGCCTGACCCGGGAACGTCCAGATGATCGGCGGCGTCCCGTCGTTGAGCACATTGTTCGGCGCGGCCGGTGGGTTCGTGATCGCCAGCGGCGGCTTCGCGACCCGCGAGAACGTCACCGCGCTCGACCACGGCGACCACCCCATTGCATTGCGGACCCGCGCCCGCCACTGCGTCGACGCGCCCACTGCCAGGCCGAGGTATCGCCGGGTGATAGTGGCGTTCACGGTACCGGCCGCCGACGCCGCCACCGACAAGGTGGCGGCGGTATCGCTCTGCACTGAGGCGACAGTGGCACCGGCAGGGATGCCGGTGCCGGTAATGGACATGCCCACATCGAGCTGGGTAGAGAACGTCCCGGCCGGGGCGGTGACCGCCGTGGACGCCACCGTAGTGGTGACCGAGGCGGTACGGGCATTGATGAAGCTCGCCAAGTCGAGCTGCGCGGACGTAGTAGCGACCTCACCGGAATCCCAGGCGGGTGCTGTGAAGTTCCCCGCCGGGTCGATCTGCACCTGCACCGAGGACAGTGCCAGTGTCGCCGAGTAGCCGAACTGCAACACCGGCTTGTCGACGGAGACCGCGCCGAACGCGGGCGACAAATCCCCCGGCGGGTCCGGGGTGACCGCGTAGTCGACGATGAGGATTGGCTTCCACGCCGCAGCCGTGAAGCCCCGCACATAGCGCGGCGTCGTGTCGTCGGTGGACAGTCGCCACCCGAAGTTGCGGGCACCGTTGACGATCGCCTGCACATCGGCGGTCACGTCGAAATCCCACGCATCACCGTCGCCGCTGCCCGTCTTCGTCACCGACGAAACCGGCAGACCGGCCGCCGCCGGCTTGTTGTTCCAGTTCGCCCGCGTCGCCTTCCACGCCTCCTGCACGGTCCGCACCAGCATCGTCCGAGTCCCCGGCCAGGCACGGAACTGCCGGATCCGCAACGTCGCAGACGTAACCGTCGCCCCACGCGGGACCGCCGGAAGCACCGAAAAATAGGTGAGCCCGTACGCCGACCCGGAGTCGACGAGCAACCGGTCGGCCGACCCGTACTCCGTCGAGGGATGCGTCGAGGAGACGAAAGTGTCCGACCCGGTGCGGATCGTCACCCGCGTCACCGGGCACGCCCCCGGGTGCCGGCGAAGTCACGGTCGGCGGCGACCTCATCACGAGCCACCCCACGCATCCGGCCGATCAGCGCGCCGTCGGCGTCGTAGAGGTTGAACACCGCAGTCCCGCCGTTCCCGCTACCCCCGCGCGCCGCCAACCGCTCCAATGCAACTGTCTGCCGGTCGTGCAGGTCGGTCTGACGAGGTGAGAGCACCCGCTCGGGGTTGATTATGTTCTTCGGCATGAAGCCGATGCCCCGGGCCTCCCCGCCGTCGTCGTACCAGTGCGGGTTACGCGAACTCCACTTCGCGTACGCGTTCGCCGGCGACCCGTAGGAGCTCTTGATGTAACCCAAGCCCCACCCGGCCTGTCCGGCGACAGTCTTCTCCAACGCGCCATGCAGGCTCGTCATCTTCTGAAATAGCCCTGCCGCAGACGAGTACGGGTTCCGGGCGGACGGGTTCCAGCCCGACTCGCCTTGGACTAGCGCATTCAGGCTCGGCCACTGGTTCGCACCCCACCCGTAGGCACCCATCATGGACCGCACCGTCTGCTGTGGAGACGAACCGGACAGGCTATGGAACAGCTTCGCCACCTGGAGCAGACCTGGCATCCCATGCGTCGCGATACCCGCAGCCGCGTTCACCGCCTGGCCGCCAGCCCACTTCGTCGCCCCACCACTGAGCAGCTTGAACGTACCTTTGGCGAGCATCGCGCCCACCGCACCACCAGGCACCCTGCCCAGCGTGCCGCCGATCCGGTCCAACAGATTACGGGTTGCCGACAGCGGGTTGAAGCGCGACCCGCCACCGCTCGCGGTGGCTTCGCCAGTGCCGGACGCGCCCGCGAACCCCTTAGGCACCGCCCCACCGGACGGAGCCTTGCCGCCCGCAAGGCGGGCGGCAATCAGCGCTCCGATGCCAGCGAGACCCTGCCCAGACAGGTGCCGCCACCCGGGCTGGGTCGCGTCAGTCCTCGTCGTGAACCAAGGGATCGAGTTGGGCCGCCACGTCGGGTCGTAAGCGTTGCCGGCGAGGCCGTCCCTGTGCGCACGATAGGCGCCCACTTGTGCGCGGGCGGCGCCGGACAACAACGCGTTGCTGATGAGGACAGCGTGAATGTGCTTACTCCACAGGCCAGGGATGGTCGGCCTGCGCCAAGCAGCGAACCCGGTCATACGCAACGCGCGGACCTTGCGCAGCCCGTCCGACGCGGAAAGGTCGACTACACCGCCACCATCATGGGTGCCGCCAGAGGCGGACACACCGCCCGGGTTGTACGAACCCTGAGTGAGAGACGGCCCGTAACCCAGGCGCCTACTAGTAGCCATGAGAGCATACTTGGTGAGCCAGTCGACGGTCTTACCGCCATACGTGGTGCGGCCATAAGCAGGCATCACGCCGCCCTTGGAGAAACTCATCTTCCGGCCGTAGCGAGCGGCCGCGTTCATCGTCTTCACCGCACCGGCACCACCGACCGCACGAGTCCACTCCGGGACCATGAACGCCTCACCACCCGACAGCGACAGTGCGCCGCCGGTCGGGGAGGTGTAGTGGTGCACGTCGCGGCCCGGCGTGAAACCAGGCAGGACGCCACCGGCCGCGAACGCGTTCTTGCGCTGCGCGCTCGACCCGCCCGGGTTGGATGCTGCGTGGCCGGTCGACTTGCTACCGCCCCCGACCATGCCCAACGTGTGCAGCGGCGATGAGACGCCCAGTGACTTGGCCACCGTGTTGACGGCGTTGACCAGCCGGTTGATCACGTTCTTGATGATCCAGTTGACCGGGGCTGCCATCAGGTTCTGGAGCCGCGACCAGATCCCGCCGATCGCAGACACCGCACCGGAGAAGATCGTCCGAACCTTCCCACCGCTGCCGAGCAGGCTCCCGAACACATCACGAGCCGTCTGCACCGGGCTGGTCAGGATGTTGGTCAAGCCCGACCAGCTTTTGTTGAACCCGCCACGAACCCAGTCCCCGACCGCCTTGAACTTCTCGGTGATCTTGTCCATGTGCTTGGCGATGAACAACGTCGCCAGTCCGATGGGGCCGGTGATGATCGCCAAGATCACCGGCCAATGCCCCTTGACCCACGTGACTGTCGACCGGAACGCCTTCGGGATCGTGGTCGTGAAAAACGGAACCAGATGATTCGTGAACCAGCCGACCGTCGCCTCCCCGGCATTGGTAACCGCACTCAACGCGCCGTCTACAATCTTGCGGAAAGTCTCCGACTTCTTGTAGGCGACGACGAGCCCAGTCCCCAGCAACAACAGCGCGGTGATCACGAGCCCGATCGGGTTGGCGCGCATCGCGAGGTTCAAGACCCGCTGCGCGATGGCCATGCCCTTCGTCGCCACCGCGGCGACCTTGGTAGCCACCGTGGATGCGACCGTCGCGACCCGCTGCCGGATCGTGGCCGCGGTCGTCGTGTTCGTGGCCGCTGTCTGACTACGTGTCGCGATCGCCCACAAGCGTGTTGCACCCGCTGCCACCCGCTGCGCGACCGCCGAGGCGGCGGTAGCGATCCGCTGCCGGATCGTGGCGAGCGTGTCCGTGTTCGTGGCCGCGGTCGCGGTACGGGTCGCCAACGCCCACACCCGTGACGCACCCGCCGCGACCCGTTGCGCCACGGCTGAGGCGACCGTCGCCACCGCTGACCGGGCGCGGGTCACCATGGTGGTCCGTTCCACACCGTTCGTGATCGCCATCTGCGTCGCCAGCCGGCCGTTGGACCGGGCCAGCGCGACGTTGCTGACCAGCATCGCCGCCGTAATCGGCAGATGCGCCAGATCCACCAGGCTCGACGCGGCCTGCGCCGCCTTGTAGGCGACGAACGCGGCGATCAGGAACGGCATCGCCCTCGCTAACGTCCCCACGTGCCGGGCAGCGAAGCCGATCACCACCGCGAACACCGAGATCGAGTCCGAGACACTTTTCCCGAACGCCTTCGGCAACGCCGACCAGTCGACACCCCGTAGGGACGCGCCGATTTTCGCCATGTCCGTGCCTATCGACCCCCAGTCCCGCGCGAAGATTTTCGACATGCCCGCGCCTATCGACGCCCAGTTGATCCCGGTCACAGCCGTCTTGATCCGCGCGAAAATCGCGCCGATGTCCGAGCCGACACCAGCCCAGTTGATCCCGGTCACAGCCGTCTTGATCCGCGCAAAAAGCTTCGACAGTCCCGCGCCTATCGACGCCCAGTCGACGCCAGCGACCGAGGTCTTGATCCGCGCGAAAATCGCGCCGATGTCCACACTGCCCATCGCCTTCTTGATGCCGCCCGACAAGTCGACGCCCTTCAAGAAGGTCTTCAGCTTCACGCCCAAGTCCTGGATGATCGGGGTCGCGCGGTTCGCGATATCGGTCACCACATGCGCGGCGAACATCGTCAGCGGCTTGATCGCCATCCCCCACGCCAGCGAAGTCGTCTCGATCGAACCCTTCATCGCCTCCATGGCGCCGGCGGTGCCCTTCATCGCCGCGTGGCCCATCCGCTCGGCCGCAGTCTTGTCCGACGTGGCCTTCACGTACTTCGCCAGCCCCTTGGTGCCCTCATTGGTCAGGACCGTCGCGGCACGGCGAGCATCCGAGCCGAACAACGTGTTCAACGCCGCCGCCCGCTCAGAGTCCGACATGCCAGAGAACTTGTCCTTCAACACGCCCGAGATCGCGCCGAGGGACTTGAACTCCCCGTTCTGCTTGACGAACGCGTTCGACATGAACCCCGTCGTGTACAACATGTCCTTAGTCTTCGCTTCGAGCTTCGCGGTCCCCGCCGTCGCCTCACCCGAACGCACCAGATACTTGCGGATCGCGTTCGACACGTCATCAATCGACGTGGACGCCGGCTTGATGCCCTTCGTCGCCAGCTCCTTCATCGAACCCGAGGACTGGTAGCTCGACAGTCCGAACGCCTCGAACGCATCCCGCGCCGACTTCGTAGTCGGCTGAAGCCGAGAAAACATCGTCTTCAGCGACGTACCAGCATCAGAGCCGGCGATCCCCGCGTTGGACAGGGCCGCGATCGCACCCGTCGTCTCCTGAATCGTGAAGCCAGCATCCGCGGCCACCGTGCCCGCCTGCTGCAACCCGAGCGCGACCGACCCGACGCTCGCACTCGACGCGTTCGCAGCCCCGGCGAGCGCCGCCGCCACCGTCGCCGACTGACCGGCCGGGATGTTGAAGGCGTGCATCGCGTTGCCCATGGTGGACGCAGCGTCCGCCATGTCGATCCCGCCAGCCGCCGCCAACGTCAGCGACGACTTCAACGCCCCGCTCTTGATCTGCGCGGCATTCATCCCGCCCTTAGCGAGCTCCAACATCGCCTGCGACGCATCCGAGGCCGAGAACACCGTGTCGGCGCCCATCTTGATCGCCAGATCAGACAGCGACTTCATACCCCGCTTGGGGGTGTCCGTCGCTGCCTGAAGCTGGTTCATGGTCCGGCCGAAGTCCTGCTCCAGACCGACCGCCCGCTTCGTGAACGCGTAAGCCCCCGCCACCGCGGCGCCACCGATCAGCAGACCACCGACCTTCGCCGCATGACCCAGCTTCGATGTGACCCCGGCACCCATCTTCGTGCCCGCAGCCTCGCCGACCTTCGCCGAATCCGCGGAGTTGACGCCCTTCTTCAGCTCCGGGCCGAACGACGACGTGTCAGGGCGGATCTGGACAAACGCAGAACCGAGAGTGCGCGCCATCGTCCACCGTCCTTCCGGGGGCTAGCTCATCTGCGCCCACATCGCTTCACGGTCAGGGTCGGACAAGGACGTGACCCCGGAACCTTCGAGACGCTCATCGAGGTCGACCCGCGCGTCGAGCACGTTCTCCGCCGACTCGGTCGCCAGCGAAGCGATCAGGTCAGAATCCGTGCGTAGGCAGTGGTAGACGAAGTCGCAGAACTCCCGGGCCGTCAGGCCGAGGAGACCTCCTGGTCCACCACTTCGCCCTGCACCACCGTGCCCCGCGACAAGGAGACGACCTTCAAGCTCTGCCCAGACACCATCGTCTCCGACGGCGTAGCAGGCGAGTCCGAGGGCCGCTTCGTAGGGCGCCCCGTAAAGTCCTCCGCCAGCCCGGACAGGATGTCCATCAGGAGGTCATCGTCACCGTGGCGGATGTGCAGCCGGAAGAACCGCTGATACTCCTTCTCATCCCCGAACGCCTCACCGAAAAACTGCCGCACCAACGCAGCCCCCTCAAGGGTCGCGCTGTCCACGTCGGCGTTGTAGGCGAACTCGGACAAGGTCAGCGCCGACACCTCGCCCTTGCAGACAAAATGCTCCGACTTCTCCACCTCGCGGGTGACCGGAACACCGTCCGGTGCGGCAACCGGCGCCCCGTCCTCGTCGACCACCGGCTCGGTGGTCACGTACTCGTAGTCGAACTCGACAGGCTCCTTCAACGCCGCGCGGCGGGCGGCCTTGTAGGACCGCATCAGATGACCCCGTCCGTGCCACGAGTTGACATGCGGGTGAACGGAGCCGTGCCGTCCGCGGGCTTGAAAGCGCGAAACTCGCACGGAATCCCCGCTTTCTCAGCCCCCTTGCGGCGGGCCGTCTCCACCGACCCGGTCTGCTTGCACTGCTTCCACACGATCCGCTCCTTGCCGTCCTCGGACTCGAAGCCGATCATCGTGAGCAGCTCGACACCCAACTCCGGCGGCTCGAACCGCGTAAACGCCCTGGTGACCGGCGCCGTCCCGGCAGGGACGAACGTCACCACGCCGCCGTTGTAGGCGAGCTTCAGGTTCTTCGCCGTGTTCTCCGCGAGCCCGAACGACACCGACAGGGTGCGGCCAGTCGCCACGGAGTCGAGCGCCTCCAGTTCCTCGGCGACGTCCACGTCGTCATAGGCGGGTGCGTAGGACTGCGACGAGCCCTCCAGCGTGTAACCCAGCGGGGTCCAGGCGACGGCCCAGATGTCATCGAGGTTCGTCGGGATCGCGGAGCCGAGCGACGCGACGCGCAATACGCCGGGCCCAAGCGCTACGTTCAGTGGGTTTCCTCTTGCCATGGTGATGTCTCCTTCGGGCATGGTTGACTGCCCCAGCACCAGGCGGCGTGGGGTGAATCGGGGGGTTGGGTCAGATGTTGGTCTGATCTAAGGCAGGCCGAAGAAACGGGCGCGCCGGCTGGTGCTCGGTGCCTGTTTCCGCGAAACCCATATAGAAATGGTCTTCGTCCCATCCGATGTACGCAGTGGGAACATCGTCCTCAGGGGTGAACGTGGACGGGAACGCTGTCGCGTCATCGCCGCGGTGCACCTCGGCATGGATCGACGCGGCGCCTTCACCGGAATCCTTCGGGGCGTGCTCGGACGCACGGTCAGCAACCATGTCGCCGACCTCCTGAAGCAGGTCCTCAACCTCCGGACCATCCAACAGATCGTCAACCTCGGCCGCGTCGATGATGAACCGCAAGCCGTCCATCAGAGGGCGCCGACACGACGCATCGCGTCCTGCAGGTTCACGTAGGCACGAGCCTCCGCATCCGTCATCGCAAGCACCGTCTCCTCGCTCATCGCCTGGTGGAGCCGTCCCAGCGCAAACATCAGCGCAGCCATCTCCGAGACGTCCCCGATTCGCACGGTGAGCTCATCCGGGGTCGTAGCCGTCACTTCTTGTCGGTCTTCAAGTCAGGCGTGCTCGGCACGGGAGCAACCGCGTCAGCAGCCTTCGTGCCCTGCTTCGCGACCAAGTCCTCCCAGCCGTTTCGCTTGACGTTCGACGCGGGAACCACGTCACCCGTGTTGTGGGCGCGGGCGCGACCGATGAAGATCGGCTCCTTGGCGATGAAAATGTCAGCCATGATCTGCTCTCTCTCTTAGATAGTGGACGGGTACAGCCACAGTGCGACATCGAGCTGATGCCGGTACCGCACCGAGTTCGGGTCAGGGCTAGCGAACGGGCCGGACTCGACCGAGCCGCCCGCGCAGTAGCCGGACGGCCACGCCCCGACCGCTTCCGGGAGCACCGACTCGACGGTTGCCGCGAGACGTTCAGCCGTGTCGTAGTCGTCGGCCCAGCACTCCACCTGGATCCGGCGAAGCGCCTCCTCCGGGCCACGGGTGATCGGGCCGATATCGGCCAGCCTGATCGCCGGATAAGTGCCGCCGAGCGCGTAGGAAATCCGCTTCCCGCAGACCGCTGTGATCGCAGGCTGCGCTTTCAGCCACTCGTTGACCAGGGCGACAGTGCGGGGCATCAGTGCGTTCGCCATCAGCCGGTCACCAGCTTGATTGTGCAAGTGAGGTAGCGCACAACACCACGCGTCTTCCACCGACCGATCTCGCCGTCGATGTCGTAGTCGTCGCCATCCCAACGGACCCGCCACGACGAGTCGATGGTGCCGTCGAACGACGGCGGTAGCCACGCCTCCCAGCGGGAGACCACGGTCCCCGCCGTCAGGACCGCCTCAGTGGAGAACCTCAACGAGTACGGCTGCACCTTGATCGGGGTCGCCAACTCAGAACGCGGTGGCTTCGTCCAGTCCGGAGTCTCGGCCTCGGTGTACGGGTCGATCTTCACGGCAGGCTGCAACACCACTGCCTGATCAGCGAGCCGGATCACTGGATCGGGTCCGGCCACGCCAGTGGAGGGGGGAACGACCCGCGCGGCGAACCGCTACCCGACACGCCCTCGTCGGAAGCCTCGGCAAGGATCGCGCCCCGGCGCTCCGCAGAGAACTGCGAACGCTCCGTACCCAACTGGTACAACGTGAGGCCCGCGGGATTCTCGTGCGCGATCGCACCCAACTCGATCGCCCACGACCACACCTCAGCGGGCACCGGATCCGGACGCGCACTCACACCCAGCACGGGCTTGAGCCAACCCCACACCACCCGCTCCACCGACACCGCAGCCTCGGGTGTCACAGGACCGTGCAAGAAGTCGCTCAACTCCGCGGCGGTGAACAGCACGAGACGCTACTTACCCTTGGGTACCGACCGAGCATCGCCACCAGGCGCGGTGCTCGGCTCAGAGCCCGGCACCACCGACTCACCATCGGCACCGGGCTTGCGCACAGCACCCGCAGTGACCAGGCGCCGAGCCTGCTCCACATCCAGCGAAACCGTGTCGCCCCGACGGTGCCGATGGAAGTCGAGCGGCTGCCCCGGCTTCGACGTGATCTCGTCCCACTGCAACGCCGTCAGCTCGTAGCTGCCTGCCTTGATGTCGCTCATCTCGATGCTCATTTCCTGTTCTCCTCTTACGTAGGCGATGGTTACGGGGTGGTCACGCCAGTGATCCAACACGCGGCCAGCGGCTGGTCAGCAGCCACCACCCGCTCACGGGTAGCATCCGCACGCCACGTCTGCGTCGGCCCACCGTTAGGACCGTTGCCCTCCGGGTAGGTCTCGGTGATCATGAGCGCCTGGAAGTCGGAGAAGAACCCGACCGTGCCCCGCTCGATCACCAGGACCTTGTTCGTGGCGAACGACCGCGACTGCAAGGCGTCCAAGTTCATCACCCTGTTCGGCAACTTGCCCGTATAGGCGATGTCCTCACTGGCCAGCGAGTCCTTGTTATAGATGGACGCAAAGTTGTCGTTGTCCATCAGCACCGGGGTGATGGTGCCCGGCAACACCACGGTGTCGGCGAGGAAGCCAAAGTTGGCATCCGCCGCAGCCGTACCCGCGGGGCGGGCAGAAGCGACGACCTCCATTGCGTTCGCGAAGTCACGCCGGGGGCGGCCAGTGGCCGTGTCCCATGCCGCACCGGCTGCGATGCTCGGGATAGCCGGGTTGTCGAACAGGAGTCGCAACGCCCGCTCATCGTCACGAACCAGCGTGTTGACCAACTGGATGATCTGCTGGTTGATCCGGTCCACCTGGTTCATGTCACGCTGACGGCGGGAAACCCGCACGGCGAGACCCTTCGGGGTGCCAGTAGCGATGCGCGACAACCCCAGCTGTCCAGCCTTGACTGGGATCTCGCCGAACTCGCCGACGATCTCCGGGTCACCGTCGAGATACAGCGGGGTCGACTCCTCATAAGCCACGAGACTGTTCGCGTTCGGACCCGCGTCGCGCAGCAGCGCGGCAGAGAGGAACGCGTTGTTCAGCCACGACGTAATCCGCGCCGGGATCAGTTTCGGGTTGCCGATGAGGTCGGCCACCGTGGTGGCCGGACCGCTACGGGAGCCCGTGTAGGGGGTAGGCATGTCGTTTCCTCTCAGAGTGTCCGGACGAGGCCGGTGGCGTTGATGGCGACACCGTTGGGCTCAGAACAGATCCCGACGACGCTGCGGGCGTCCGGGGTCAGCCCGGCGGGTGTGACGGTGCCGGCGGCCCCCGCGATGAGCCGATCGCCGAACGCAGCAGCGGCCGCGTACGTCACCGGCACCTCGATGCCGGAATCCGCGACCACCACGTGACCAGGCAGCTGCACAGCGTTGAGCGTCGGCAGCCCGTTGACGACAGTCGAGGTACCGACGAACGCCTCCGGGTTGATGCCGTCGGTAACGGCGACGCCGAGCACCTTCAGGCTCCCGGCGGCAGCCACGCCGACCCGAGACGCAGCACGGGCCTCCACGACTTGGCCGCCCAAGATCTGCTCAGCCGGCACGTAGGTACGAGGTCCGGTCTTGCGAACCTGCGGGATGGCAGCCATCACATGCTCCAATTCTTGTAGGCCGCGGACTCGGTGACGTCCTCGGAGTCGGTGGGCTCAGCGTCGAACCCGAGCTCGCCGACCGGCATGATCTCCGGGGCAGCCTCGAAGTGCTTGGCGGTGTTGACCGGGTCACGGTCAAACTCCTTCGCCCAAGCCGCCCGATTCGCGGGCGCGAACTTGGTGCGGTTCGCATCCAGGAACGACTCCCGGTTCTGCACCCGGAGCGTCTCGGCCGCCTGCGCACCGGCGGCCGCGTTGGTCTGCAGGTCCGCGAGCGCGGCCTGCGGGATGACGACGTGGCCCTCGGGCACGTCTGGGGAGGCAGCAGGCGGATCGGTGCGCTCATCGAGCGCCTCTGCGAGGGCCGCCAGGATGGTGGCCTCGTCCGCGTCCTCGGCGATGCCGAGCTTCTGCCTCATGGTGGTGGTTCCCTCGTCGCTGAACGCCACGGCGGGACTCCTCTCCTGAGTGGGGGTTGACCCGACCGCGGACGCGCTCGGGAGAATAGGTGCCGGTGCCTTGGAGCGGCCGACGTGGTTGAAGATCGACAGGTCGAAGCGATCTTTGGTGGCGTTCTGGTCGCCACCTGATGTGGTGAGCACGCGGTCAGCGAGACCGGCTGACACCGCTTCGTCGGCGGAGTACCACGTCTCAGCGAGCATCACGGCCCGCCAGCTCTCGGTGGTGCCACCGGCCCTCGCCGCATACACACTGGCGATGTTGCCGCTCACGTGAGCGAGGTCCTCCGCCATCTTCTGCATGTCCGTGGCATCACCCACGCAGAGGCCGAGGGCGTCATGCACGAAAATCTCCGCGTTCGGCATCATCAGCAGCTCGTCGGCACCAGCAGCGATGAACGAAGCCGCAGAGGCGGCGATGCCCTCTACGACGGCGACGACGTGAGCGGGATGCGCACGCAGCGCATTCAAGATTGCAATACCCTGAAAGACCTCACCGCCAGGGCTGTTGATGAGAAGCCGGATCTCGGTCGTGTTATCAGGCAGCTCGTCCAGTGCCCCCACGAACTCCTTAGCGGACAGCCCGAAAGGACCACCGTAGGAATCTAGGGGGTCGTAGAGCCGAAGCGTCGCCACGCCCTGGTCGGTCTTGACCGATGGGACCTCTGCGCGGATCGGGGTCTTCGCATGCTGGCCATCGCGGGCGAGAAAGTGGAACCGGTCAAACAGTGGGGTGCTCACGCAGGAACCTCCTGAGCTGGTGTATTGGGGGCACCCCCGTGTGCCGGGGGAAGGCCAAGGGTGGTGCGCAAGTACTTCTCCAGCGCCTCGTCGGGCTGGAGGACACCCGCAGTGACGAGCGCTGCGATCGCCTCGATCAGCGCGTCGCTTCTTGACCCGATCTCGTCGAACACCAGCCGCGGCGCCCGCTCGGCCGGCCCCCAGTTCCAGTCCACGATGTCTCGCACCACGTACCTCGACCCGATGCGGGCGACCTCTTCGGCGTTGCCCTGGACAGTAAGCGTGAAAAAGCTCTGCAAGGCGTTGCTCAGCGCGTAGGACCCGGTGCCGGTGGCGGTCCCCAGGTTCAGGAAATGCGCACGGAACGCCCGGGCGATGTTCTCGCTGTTCCGAACGAGCGCCTGGTCCAGGTTCGGCAGAGACCCTTCCAGGCCAGGGAGGTGAAGCTTCGCGCCGGCGGGAATCGCAGCGCCGGACGACTGGCCGGAACGATAGTCGGTAGCGACCTTCTTGCCAGCCTCAAGGCTGGACTCGCTTTCTGCCGCCTCATAGACCGGCGACGGCGAAGCGTGCCTCTCGAAGAGGGTCCGCTGCTGAGACCGGTTGAGTAGGTCGGTACGCCAGTCCATGTACGCCGGGACGAGCATGGAACGACCCCGCCAGTTCGTGCCCACCTTGTCGTGGGTGTAGACCACGACACGACGCAGCGGCAACGAGATCGGCCGGGCACCGCTGGTGTATATCCCGGTCGCACCGGACGGGTCCTGCTCAAGAGAGATGAGCCCGCCGTCCCGGGCGACCTTCGCCGTGATCGTACGAGGCGACCTATATCCCAGCTTGACCAGATGCCACCGCCCGTCGATCGGATCAAACTCCGCCTTCTGCTCGAAATATGCGTGGCCATGGGCAAACATCCCGTGTACTGCCGCCGGGAGGTGCTCGCTCCACGAGAACCGTTCCTCCGCGTACCCCGACCCATACGCCACGTCGCCCTCACCGACGATCGGCAGCGACATGTCAGCAGCCACATGGCGGACAACTTCCTCACGGCAACCGGTCCCGTCGATCCGCCACGTTGTCCGCAGAATCGGAAGGATGACCGATGCGAAAGCCGAGTTGACCTGAGGATGCCGGAGCATCTCATCGAACGTCCGGTACGCGGCAGGGAAGCGGAGCTCCGGGTTGTCGAACTCGTCCTCCCACACACCAGGCTGCGCATGGCCGATTTCACGAGACGGCGGAGCCGGGAGGATCTCCGGGGCAAGGCTCGACACCAGACGACCTCCCTCTCAGCTAGAAGTTCGGCGAACCGAACCCGGGGACACCCCCGAGCGGGTCGGCGCTTTGGCTGGAACCTGACTCGATCAAGACCGGTGCGGGCGATGGGACATCCGGCACCAACTGGTCCGACGCAAGCGCCCACAGCGCGCCGGTTACCGCGACCAGCGGGGCGACATCGACCGGCGACTTCTTCCGATCCCACACGTAGGCGTCGCCCATCGGTCTCACCGACGCGTTAGCCGCAGCGACGTCGAGCACCGGTTGCGGCCGATGCCGAACCTTCCGGGAACGCACCGAGTCGTAAAAGGCACCGGTACCGCGACCAAGATCTGTCCCGGCCCAGTCCACGACCCTGAGCCCAGCCCGACGCAGCGGCTCGACCAGGCTCGACGCCGGACCATTGGTCTGCACCACCACACCGGAGAATGGCGGCGCATCCGGGCCCAGCAGCCACGGCAACACCCAGTCGACGCCGGCCCGAGAAGCGACCACACCGACATGCGGCACACCGTCATCGCGGTACCCGGCGATCGCGATATGGGCCTTCGACCGATCCCACGAAACGTCGACCCCGACCACGATCTGACCACCGTCAGCAACCTTCGACGCGTTGTCAGTCGTCGCCTCCCACGACCCCGGCGGGAACGGCCCCTCCAACGTGCCCTCCGACCACTGGCAGAGCACTTCCACCCGGAACACCCACTCCGGGTCCGTCCGGCACGCACTCGCAATGGTCCGCTCACTGATCAGGTACCCCAGCGACGGGTTCGCCTGAGCCCAACCATCCCGGTCCGTTACCGCGCAACCAGGCTCAGCCGACCACTCGAAGATGCCCAGCGAGTCATCCTCGGCGACCTCAAGCTCATCCGCGTCAAGCGCCTCGTCGTCGAGGTCCTCAGTCGACGGCAACAACGACGAAGGATCCTCGTCCGCGTTCAACCCATCCGGATCACCGACCGCGGCATGCGCCATCCGCCGCAGATACCGCAACACCAGCGACGATGCGTCCCCGGCGTTCGACAACGCCCAGATCATCGCCAGCTCGCGAGCCATAGCTGTTTTCGTCAACGCCGCCCAGGCGTCCCACGACTGATGCTCGCGCAGCTCGTCAAGCAGGATCAGGTCACCCGACAGGGACCGGCCGGCACCGCGGTTCGCGGCCTTGACCTTGTACCGCTCGCCGGTTTTCAGTTCAAGCGCCTTGCTGCCATTCTTCTGCACCACACGCTTCTTCAGCGCGTTGAGCTCCGGCGTCTCCTCAACGAGGTCGACCGCGTTCTGCCAGATCTCCTCGGCAACGTCTAAATCCTGAGCGGTGCCGATCACCAGGCCGCGACCAAGCACGTACATGAAGAACAAACTCAGCACGATCGACAGCGTCGACTTGCCGTTCTGCCGGGCCACCAGCACAATCACCGTACGGAACCGAGGTGTCCCGTCCGGAAGCAGTTCAAGGGCATGGACAAGAAGCCATTTCTGCCACGGAAGCAAGATGATCCCGAGCACCTGCTCGGCAAACTCGATGACCGCGAGCCCGAGCGTCGTCCACTTCGTGAGCCTACGAAGCGGCGGGGTATAAATACGCGGCGTCGTACGGCCGAACCGCTTCTTACTTGCTGACGCCGTGGACCGCACGGAGCTTGCCGAGCGTGCCACCACCCTCGGCCTCCGAACTGTTCTTCTCGGCCGCAAGTCGAGCCGCAGGTGTAGCGAGCAACTCCTTGAGGATGTTCACCAGATGCGGCGTCAGATACAGAGCCTTCGTCACCTCCTGGCCCTTACCGAACTCGACCGCGTAGTCGATCTGAGCAGCGATCCTCCGACCGGCCTCGACAAGCGCCTCGTCCTGCTCCTCCGCCCGACTCGCCTCGACAGACGCGTCGTAAGCCTTCAGGAGGTCGCCCACGGCACAGCCTCCTCATCCAACAAGGCCGACAGGAGTCAGCTAACGGTCAAATCCCACCGCACGATGGGGGGTAGGGGGCCTGGAGGGAGAGGGAAGCGATTCCAAGGCGGCTTTCATATTTATTTTTGCTGGATATTTCTGGCGGTCACCATTGCCCGGCGGCGTCGCCGAGCCCGGGTGCCGGGTCGCGCAGTCCGCGCGACGAGTTGCACCGCTTGTGCGCCGACCTGCCGTTGTCCGGGTCTTCGCGCAGCTCCGGGTGCAGCTTCCATGCCTTCGCGTGGTCGTAGCTGAATGCGTCGGTGTGTCCGGCCGGCAGCGCGTAGTCGATGGGTTGTCCGCACAGCCAGCACGGCAACCGCCTGGCCCGCTGGTTAGCTTTGATCCGTTGCAGCCGGCGGGTGTTGCGTGAGGTGTCTGCGACCAACGGATCCTCCCCCGTCGCGTCCTCGGCCCGTAGTGTCCCGAGAACGCAGGAGGCCCCGCTCGGCGTGTGAGGCGGGGCCGGGTTTCGGGGTCGTCAGACTGCAAATCCAATGTCACAGCGAACGCTAGCACACCAGGCATCGAAGTCACGCGGACTCCTCCCGTGCGTCCTCGGCCAGCAGGTCAAGGACGTCGCCCACGCGGTAGAGCGCCCGTGGCTTGTGATCAACCACCCGCTGTCCTCGCCTCGTCAACTGACTGCGATGGACCCACGTGTTGATCCGTGACTCGGTCCTTTTCTCGCTGGCCCGCACCTCGCCCAGCGTGGTCACGATCCGCGCGATGGTGCGAACTGTCGCGAGGCGGTCTCTCGCCTCAGCAAGCAGGACCTCACGCCGAGCTTCCACATCGTAGGTGCAGCCGCAGTCACCGCAGCGCACGAACGGTGAGCCCGGGTCGGCATACAGCTCGCGAGTGCAGACAACCTCACCGATGTCGGTGTCGGTGACCGAGCCGCAGACACCGGCGTACCAGCGCTCGGGTGGTGAGTCCACCAGCCGGCGCAGCCTGCGTTCCAGGTCGAGCATCTCGTCGAGCATCTCGGGTGCATACTCCGCGCCGGAGAGGTGACGGCCGAGCATCCGTTGCAGGTAGGCGCAGCAGGATGCGATGGTGTCGGCCGGGTGCTTACGGCGCCGGATCACCGAGCAGCGGACGCAGAGTCCGTCTTCACAGTGGAGCTGGTTCAGCGGCGGCCAGTCGTCGAGGACGACACGGGTCCAGGCGACGACCGTGGAGCGGACGGCGTACTCGACCTCGGAGCCTGTGCCGGACGTGTCGACCCAGCGGCCGTCGATGACCAGGGGCTGGGTCCGGCCGACCGATGCCCGGGACCGAGTGACTGAGTACCGGGCCTGTTTGGTGCGCAGGGTGTCCAGGTCGCCGTGGTAGGCGGCGATGTTGGCCAGCGCCACGTCAAGGGTGTGCACGCAACGGTCGCAGAGGAAGCCACCGGCTGTCGGCTTCCCGCAGGGGCAGAGCGCTTCGCTCACTGCCCACCGTCTCTGTTGCCCGCGGCCAGTATCTGGCCGATGACAACGAGCGCCTGCTGCTCGGTGAAGCCCTCCTGCGTGAGCGCGAGGAACATCTGCCGCAGCTCCTTGGCGGCCCACCGCTTGTCGGCGTCCGGCTCGATGGGTCCGTTACTCATCGCTGGCTCCTCTGGGGCGGGACAGCACGCCGCGGTGGACGATCCGGCGACCCGTTCGGGGATCGAGCTCGTAAAACCTGAGAATGAACTCGGCTTGTTCCTTGGTCAGGCACAGGTCGGGCACGTCACCATCGCGCAGCGGTGTCTCGCTGTTGCTCATCGTCGCGCCTCGGCCTGTGCGGTCAGCCAGTACGGCGGCCGATGGTGGCGTCGGCAGACCGGGTACGGGTTGCCTTCCTCGGGGTCGAGCCTGTAGCCCACGGCTGCACGGTCACAGGGCTCCTCGATGTCGTGTCGGACAACGGCCTCGTGACAGTGAAGGTCGGCGTTCATCGCTCACCGCCCAGGTGCTCGGCGCGGTCGCGGAGCCAGTCGCCGACGTGTTGCGCGGTAGCGATGCGCTCCTGTACCCGATCCACTCGTCGGGGCGCATCGGCCCATCGCCCCTGGGTCCACTCGTCGCCGGCTTCCCGCAGCGCCTCGGCTTTCACCTGGTCGCGGTGCACGTACCCGGCCTCACGCAACGCTGCGGCGACGTGAGCGAAGTGAGCGCGACCCGTTCCGAACCAGCCACAGTCGCACTCCCACGTATCGCGATTCTGGGCGGTCAGCACGCGGCTGACGTCATGCTCCATCAGCACCGCCTCCAGCCGCTCAACCGCGCTCATCGCGCTCATCACGTCTCGTTGCGGTGGGCTCGGCGGGTTCGTAGGTCGCCTCGAAAATGCTCGGCGCGCAGGGGTAGAACTCGCCCTGAACGCCTCGAATGATCCAGTCACCGGGGCTGGCGACCATGACGCCCTCAAGCGTCTCGATCGCGATGCCGAACGGGCGCTTGCCGTGGACCTTGAAGGCACGGAAGCCGTTGCTCATCATCCAGCCGCTGGCCTCGGCGATGCTTCGAGAGTTCGGGTCGAGGAAGTCTTCCTCCTTTGTCTCGGCCGCGATGGGCATGGCTTCGATCTCGACGGGCTTCTTGCGAAACGTGCTCATTCCATCGCCTCCTGGCGCTCGGTTGTGGGTTCGGGGCGTTGGTCGTCGCGCCGATCTGAGGGCCTTCCAGCCTCGCAGGTGTCCGGATGTACCACCGATGCCTGCGCGGCCGAATTGGATCGATCCAATGGGGGTATTTGGCTCATCGTACGGTCGGTGGTCACGATGCCGCCTCGGCTTCAGCCGGTGCTGCCTTGCGCCGGCGGGGGTCGTGCTCGGCACAGGCCGCCGGGTCGACACCGTGGGGGCAGACCCCGGCGGTGGCGCCGGCGAGGGCCGCTCGAAGACCGGCGATGTTGGCGGCCCGGTCGGGTCGGCGCTGCTCGGGTGGGGTGGGTCGGTCGTCGCCAGCGAGCTCGTCGGCACGACAGCCGCCGCAGTTGCTCGCCCGGTACGCCGGATGCACCGGGCACGTCTCGTCGAGCTTCGGCGCGATGTTGCCGCCGGGGTTCTCCACGGTCGCTGCCCGCCACCAGGGGCCGGGTTCGAGGATCCGGGCCGGGGTGTCGGTGTTCTGGTCGGCGGCGACCCAGGCGAGTGCGACGGCGACGTCTCGGTAGGCGCGGGTCGAGAGGTTGCGGGCGATGAACGTGTAGATGCTGGCGTTGGGCCAGTCGGGTCTTAGTCCGTTGGCCATCGAGGCGAGTCTGGCGATGTCGGTTTGTTCCATCATCTGCTTGCTCCAAATCCAAATCGTTCGCACGTTGCAGTCTTTCTTGGTCTTGCAAAAGTAATTGGAACTCCTGACCACAGACCAAAAGCAACTACAACTACGGGTCGGGTCGGGTCGGGTCGGGGGCGGGGTTACGAACGCACTTGTAACCCGGTTACTAACGCGGTTACACATCGGTTACATCCTTCTGATTCTTCACGCGCCACTTCCGCAGCTTCTCTGCGTTTGCTTCGCGGTCGGCCCGCACTTTGGCTCGGCTCGGTTGGCGCTGGTCCCACTCGTGGAACATGTAGCCGTCGTCCTTCTCGATCCACAGCCCCGCGTCGCAGAGCCGTCCGGCGTCGCGGGCCGTGCCGAGTTGGCGGGCGACGTGGTTGGGGATGAATCCGTCCGTCAGCTGCTGCATCGACCACGCCCCGGCGCGGGTCCACAGGCCAACCGCACTGTTGCCCGCGGCCATGACCTTCGCGTGGAAGGCGAGCGTGTCGTCTACCTTGAACCAGGGCATCAGGCGACACCGCCGTCGAGTAGGTCGAACAGTCCGCCGTCAGTGCCCGCCGACTTCACGGCAGCCACGGGGTCGCGGCGTCGAGTGATGCGCTGCACGATCAACGGCAGGTAGTCGGCCTCGCGCTCGATGGCGATGCACCGGAAGCCTTCGAGGATGCACGCCTCGACGGTGGTTCCGCTGCCCGCGAAGGGTTCGAGAACCGTGCCGCCGGGTGGGGTGACGAGTCGCGCGAGGTACCGCATGAGGGTCAGAGGTTTTGTCGTCGGGTGACTGATTCCGTTGACGCGGGGTCGCTCTGAGGCGCCGGCCTTGGCGACGTAGAAGAATCGGGATGCGCCACCTTGGTCGTCATACTGGCCTGAGGTGTAACCCTCGCGGTTTATGTTGACCGAGGCGGGGCCGTTGAAATCGCCCTCGCCAAACGTGAAGAAGCCCGACGAGCGAGTCTGTCCGCTCATCGCATCGAGCACCGCTGCCTGCGACTCGTCGAGGACCACGTTCGCGGGCCAGCGACCTTTGCCTGTCGTGTCCTGCCGTTCGACAACGGCGGTGCGTGTCCACTCGTCCTGCGCGTAGGTGTCACTGCTCCCGAGCCGCGATGCGGGCCGGTTACGCGACCCGTCCTCGTCGCCAGCCACCCGGCACCCGTCGATGTTCAGCGCCCCGGTCCCGTGCGCCAGCACGTTCGCGGCGACGTTCCCGGACAGCGGCTTCCGGGCGACCACGATCGGCTCGTGGGCGGGCTTCAGCGCAGTGCCCCAGCCCTGCCAGCGTTCGGCGTCGGGGGTGGCAGGGGCGGTCAGGTTGACAACCGTGTCGATGTAGTCACGCGGTTCGGCCTTGTTGCTTACCGCTGCGCCGATGCCGGTGTGAGTCGTGGACTTGCGAGCAGTCCCAGTAGCAACGCGTTGCCCCACGACCTCCCGCTCAACCCCCGCCGCCTTGTCGATCGCCCGGCCCACGTCCAACGACTTCGACTTTCACGGAAAGCCAGATCCGTAGACCCATGCGAGGGGACCGGACTGACTTTCCGTGGCATCACCCCCCTGGCTTGCGAGAGTAGCGGCCGTGAATGAAATTAGGTGCGCCGCCGTGTACGCCGTAGTAGTGACAGTCGTGGCAGAGACACACACCATTTGAGAGGTCGTGTCGTAGCTCTGGAAAGTCTCGGACTGAGCGCACGTGATGAGCTTCAAGTCGTCGGTCAGTGCCGCACACAGCGCAGCGGTAGCCGCCGGCTTTGTAGATGGCTTGCTTCCAAGCCATATCCTCAGGGCTGTTCCGGCCTTGAGTCTGGCCATGATGTTTGCGTCGAGCCAGTCCCATGCACCGCTGTGAGCAGAAGAAGCCGTTGTATCCGGTGTTGGACCTCGGCTTCCTGGTGGATGTCCCGCAATGGTCACAAGGGCCTTCGACGCCGTAGTACTGGCGCCGGCACTCGACAGAGCAGAACGCCAGTTGTCCGCGTCGGTGTGACGGGCTTCGTTGGAATTGAGTCCCGCAATGATTGCAGACGCAGGTGAGTTTTCGAGACTGGTTGCGAGCAGAACAGGCTCGGGAGCAGAACCGCCGGGCGGCGCGTCCGAGAATCTGACCCCCGCATATCTCGTACTTACAGTCCACTTTCTCCACTCGGTAAGTATATCGGTTTGCTGACCTCCAGTGGCGTGTAAGTAGGCGATGCTGTCGCGGATCTCGAAGCCGGCGTCCTCGATGGCGCAGGCGAGACGGTGGCTGGTGCGGGTGCCACCGAAGGCGAGCATGTGGCCGCCCGGCTTGAGCACACGCAGACACTCCTCCGACCACGCGAGGCACCAGAGACCGAACGTCTGACCAGCGCGGTACTCGGGGGAGGTCTTCGATGTGCGCCCGAATGGGTTGTCCCGCTCTACGTCGGCCGGGTTGAGCGAGCGGCGGAACCCGTTGGCGCCGTCCCACTCCTTGCCCATGAACTCCAGCCCGTACGGCGGGTCTGTGACTACCGAATCGATACTGCTGCCGGGGATCAATGGTGGGAAATAGCCGAGAGAGTGCTCGTAGCCGAGAATGTCGGAGCGGAGGATGTCGAGACAGTCACCGTGGTACAACTGGACCGACTCGTCGGCGTAATAGGGCGCGTTCACAACCGCCTCCTCGCCCACAGGTCGGCCTCGCCGCCGGTAGCTTCCATGAGCGTCCGCAGATTCTCGGCCTGCTGCTCGGGTGTCAGGTCGGGCACCGGGTCGCATTGTGCGGGCGCCATTCGTCGCGGCAACGACTGCATCCGTTCGGCTTCGAGCCGGGCGACGACCTCGGCCATGATCTCGGCGCGGCTCACAGCGCACGCACCTTATGAGCGCGGTGGTCATCCCATGCCGGCGCTTCCTCGGACCGTGCTAACCCGATCCAGCCGCATTCGCAGACGGCCCAGAACACCTCTGGTCCGAGAGCGCGGCCCAGTTCGAGGTGGCCTTCGTGGCTGCTCATCGCTGCACCTTCCCGACTGGCCGCAGGTCGCTGTTGGCGGTGAGCCGCCGGTACAGGTCGCGGCGGCCGTGGTCGCGGCACCAGGAGTTGAGGGCGTCGGCGCTGAATCCGAGCCGGTGCGCGGCGCCGGCCACGGTCTCGCCGGTCTCAGCCATCCAGGTGAGGTCCTCGATGCGGGCGGCGTGGTCGACGTGGCGGGTGCTCATGGCCTGGTCCCGGTGAGCAGGGCAGCGAGGTCGCGCAGAGTGCAGGTGACCCATTGGTCGCCGGGGTCGGTGGTGCCGCGTCGCTTGTGGACGATGAGCCCGGCGATGGCGTCGTCGTTGCCGCGTTCGACGTCTGTCTCTCTGGCCCAGGTGCCGAGCGAAATAGTGGCAGTGTCCTTGCATTCGAGGACGATGCGACCACCCATGTGTCTCAGGCCGCCAACGTCGCCCTTGTCACGTGCCCCTGTTTTTGCGCGCCTGTCTATCCGGTCGTCGACGTGGAGGGCGAGGTAGTCGGCGATGAGCCGTTCGAAGGCCGACCCCGCTTGCTTGGCGGATGCGCGGGTGCGGCTCATGGCTGCTCACCCGCATGCTCCATGTCGTCATGGGCGCGCTGATCAGCCGGAAACACGCGGGTCCCGCACCGTGGGCAGCGGGGGCCGAGGAGCCGGTCCAGCGCGTCGGCGAGATGGTGGCGGATGGTGAGCCACGGCTGGAGGCGGATGCGGGTCACGATGCCCACCCCCGTCGCGCCCGAGCGGCTTCCACGGCGGCGTGTGACTCGGTGTCGAGTGCCCACCGTCCGGGGGCGGAGTCGGCCTCGAAACCGCATTCGGGGCAGCGGGGCTCGGTGAAGCGCAGTCCCGGGCTGGTGGTCCGCAGGGTGGTCTTGTTGACGCGGACCGACGCAACGTAGAAGCCGCGGAGGCGGCACGCGCAGAGGGTGCAGGTGGTCCGGGAGGTCATCGTCACGGCGGTCATATGGCCGTCACCTCAACTCCGAGGGGTCCGAGGAGCGGGGTCATGCGACTGCTCCTGGTCGTCGGGCGCGCGGGTCGTCGCGGTGACGTTCGAGGGCTCGGTTGAGGGCGACCTCGGTCATGCCAAGCCGCCCGGCGATGACGTAGAGCCGGTAGCCTTCGCCGCGGAGCATGGCGTAGTCGCCGACGTAGTCGACCCAGTGGTTGGTGACCGTCGGGTAGTCGTGGAGGTCACCTCGGTAGGCGTGCCGGGCACGGCAGGTCCGGCAGAGACCGCGGCCACCGTGGGTAACTGTTCCCGCCGGCCGGTCTGGGGCTCGCTCACTCACCATCGGCCGGCCGCAGTCCAGGCAGCTCACGTTCCGTCACCGTCCTGCCCGACCGGTTCGCTGTCGCTGATCTCGCCGGTGTCGGTGTTCGCGGCTTCCAGATCGGTGAGGGCGTCGATGACCGCGTGCGCCTCCTTGAAGCTGAGGTCGTTCGCTGAGCCGATCTGCCGGTCGATGACCGATGTTGCGTAGTCGAGCTTGTCGGCGCGTTCGGTGATACCGACGGCGCCGTACATGGTCTGAATCTTGGTGACCTGCGCTCGGGTGGCACTGCCCAGCCGGTCGTAGTCGTCGGCCTGCTCGGGCTGGGCTGCTGCTGGTTCGTTGCTGGCGAGCGCGGTCCGGAGTCCACCACCGTTGGCCTGAGGCACTGGCGCTGACGACGAACTGTCCTGGTCGCGCAGCTCCTCGCTGGAGTATCCGATCCCGAGGATCACGTCGGAGGCGACGAGCCGGGCCGCCTTACTGGTCACCCGCGCTTCGAGCATCGTCACCGGCTGCTTCTGCCAGTTGTCTTTCCCGAGGAGCTTCATGGCGCGGGCCTGCTCGATAGTGAACTCGCAGGTAAGCCAGTCGCCGCGATTGCTGCGCCGGTAGCGGGCGACGGCGTGCTGTGCGTTGGACTCGATGATCTCCAGGTCGTGGCCGTGGGACTGGACGAGCGCCCGCAGCGTGATCGCCTTCGGCGCCGGTTGGCCTTGGATCAGGTCGAAGGCGGCCAGCGACGTGACCGGGGTGAGCCCCATCTCGTGGCCGCGGAGAATCGCGGCGGCGCCGGCGTCGGGGTCACCACGGAACTGGCCGGCGAAGGGTGTGCTGCACAGTGCCACGGCGAGCTGTTGGGCGGCGACGGCTTCTTGTGCCCATTCCACGAGCCGCATGGTGCCGGCGCTCGGCATGGCTGCGATGGCGGTGGGTTGCTTGCGTAGTTCAATGTCTGTGCTCATGCGGTCATCTCCTGGTAGAGCGCCCAGCGAGGGGCGGCGGGTTGGGCGAAGGTGTCATCCGACACGTAGCCGGGCCAGAGACCTGACTCGGTGCAGTCGCGGAAACGTTCGAGGGCGCGCCGGTTGCGGGCGCGGCCGATGTCGACGAGCTCGGGTGGGAGCTCGACCACGGTCACCAGGTAGGGCTCGGTCTTTTCCTGCACAATGAAGGCGAACGCGGCAGCGGGGTGTCCGAGGTCGGCGGCGAGGTCGAGGTAATACGGGTGCTGCATGTGGTAGCCGAAGTTGACGGCAGTCTTCACGAAGAGGTCCGGATCGGCGGAGTCTGCGGTTTTGTAATCGGTGACGATGGTGGACCCGAGCCAGTCGAACCGGCAGCGCCGCATGACTCCGGTCGCCTCGTCCGGAGCGTACGCACTGACTTCGGGCCGCCCTTCGCTGAGCAGTCGCATCGCGAGCCGATGGGAGGCCAGTGCAGCGGCCATGTCGCAGACCTTCAACCATTCCTTCGGGAGGATCGGCGAGAGTCCGTCTTCTTGCGCGATCCGCTTTTCGTCGGTCGTGTACTGCACGCCACCCTCGGGACCCTTGCGCTTCGTCCAGTCGTTGTAGGGGGCGATGTAGATGGACTCCATGCCAGCGCCGAGCACGAGGGCGTGTGCAGCTGACCCGAAGTCGAAAACATCCTTGTGCACCGGGTGGTCTTGTTGCCACCGGAATAGCGCGGGGGCCTTGAGCAGGGTCTTCGCGCCGGAGACCGAGAGGCTGTCGCGGTCGCCATGGTATTCCTGCTCGGGAACGTCGGCATAAAAGCCGGGGGCTCGCGCCACCGCAACCGGCTCCGCCGCGTCCCCGCTGGCGGCGGCTGCTTTCGCGGCGGCCCGGCGCCCCGCGTAGTACGTGTCGGCACTCATCGGTGTGCCTCCGCTTCGATCTCAGCGCGAGTCGGCATGTCCTCGCAGCCGTACGGGCTGCGGTCGAACCGGGCAGGCTGATCGTCGGGCTCGCCGTGCGCCCATTCGAAGGCAGCGGCGTCGGCGGGGAAGTTAGAGCCGCGGTCGGTGCTCATGCTCCACGCTCCCGTCTCATTCGCTGCCTGGTCGTGGGTGTGGTGCCGCCGTAGATGCCGAAGTGGACCTCGCCTCGGCGCAGCGCGTAGTCGAGGCACTCCTGCTGCACCGGACAGCCGCGGCACACGCGCTTCGCGGCCCTGTTCGCCTCGCCTTGGCTGGGGAACCAGTCGTCAGCGCCACCGGTCGACGCGCAGACGGCTTGCCGCATCCACGGCTCGCCGCTGATCGCAGACAAGAAGTCGTCGAGGGGACTCGTCGCGCGCCGGTCGGTGAACGTGGTCGGTTGCCGGATGCTCATAGCCGGCCCCGGATGTCGTCGCGCCCGTCGACCCGCTGCCAGGCTTTCGGGTCGGGCCAGGACGCCGCGTCATCGCAGTGGCATTCTTCGGCGGCCCGAGTCTCACGGAAGTTGAACAGATAGCCGGCGTACTCACCGCGCCCGTGCAGCGGATCGCCGGGGACCCAGGTCGCGCTCATGCGGTATCGCCCCCGTCCGGACCGGGCCACCGGTTGGACGCGGCGTCGAGACCGTCGACGACACGGAGCCGGGCGCGCATTTTCTCGACTGCGGCGTCGAGCTGGGCGCGGGTGAGCTGCTCCCGGGCCAGCCGTGCCACGTCGAGGGCGAGGACCGCGATGAACAGAGCGAACAGCGCAGTCACCAGGGCGACCGAGGCGAGGACGGCGGCGGTGGTCATGAGTTCACCGGCCCGTACGGGTTATCGGTGAGGTGCTTCCGTGCCGACCGGATGTCGGCGCGGCCTGCTTGGTAGCCCTCGTCCCACGCAGCGGATACTGCGACTCGCTGCCGCTCAAGCGAACTCGGTGCCGGGGCATACCAAGGCGGGGTGACGAAGGTGTCATCACCGATGGTGAGCGTGAGGTTCGCCCACCCGGCGACGATGGAGCTGCCGGGGTGGTTGAACGCGACCTGCTCGATCTCGTCCCGGCTCACGTACCGGTATCGGCGGGTCACCATGACGAGCCCTCGGCCCGGTCCTGCTCGATGCGAGCGTCCTTGGCTGCGAGGCGGAGCATGTCGAGGACCTGCTGTTCGGTGCGGTCCGGGTCGTCGTTCCAGGCGACCGACGATCGCCTGACCGTGTGCCCGACCGTGTGCGCCAACTCGTCTATGGCACGACCCACGAACCAGTGCCCCTCGGGCGCGGTGCGGAGGATTGCGCCCATCGCGCACGCGGCCGGATGTGGGCCGTCGCCAGCGGCATACATGGTTTTTTGGCACCAGCCGTTGGTCTCGATGTAATCGGCGGCGTCGTCGAGGACGTCGGCGACCGTGGTGGTCGGTGCTGCTGGCTGCGGGTGTTCGGTGACGGTCATTGGTATCCTTCTTTCTGTAGGTGCCCCCGTCTCGCCCCTGGTCGGCTTGAGGCGGGGGTTCTGCTGCTGGGGGGCCGGCCCCGACCAACGCTCCTCATCCCCGAGGAGTCGGGGCCGGCCGTCTTAGCCGGGTGCGCGCGACAGGGGTTAGCACGCGCACCCGGGGCTTAGGGGCTAACCGGTGTCGGCCAACGGTGTAGGCACGTCGTACTGGTAGAGCTCCATGACGAAGCGGCCTACGGGAATGGCAACGCCTCTAGTCGGGTGGCTTCCGCGAACACATTCACGGCGATACCGCGCATGGTTCCGCCGCGCTATCTCGCGCACCGCAGAGACCGGAGCAACGATGAGCACCCGAGCGGGAAGAACAAACGCCCACAGATCCGCTTGCGTGGCTGAGATGCCACTGTCATGCCATTGCCCGCTGCGCAGACATTGGTACTCGACGTATACGTTCCCGGTCTTAGCAACCGCTTCATCAGTCTTGACCTCAACACTGGCCGAGCCGGAGGCCAGTGACTTGATGAGGTCAGCAACAAACAACTCCCCCTGCTGACCGGCTGCAAGGTCAATGTCCCATCGCGGCTCATATCCTTTAGAGAGCCGGTCGACACTCATGACTGATTCCCCCACGTCTCCCAGCCAAGGCGACACTTGGAACACAGACAGCCGGCGAACAGCCCGTCTTTCTGGCAGCCGGCGAACAGCCCGTCTTTCTGACAGCGGGCGAACAGCTCTAGGTAGGGTCCGGGGCTGGTTCTGGCAACGATGTCCTGGAACGAGAGCGGCTTGGCGGAGTGCTTCTGCCGCGGCTCGGTGAAGTAGTTCTTGATGTTCCGCTCGGTGGTTCGCAGCCCACCTTTGACGCCGAACAGCACCAGTTCGGTGGAGACTCGGAAGTAGTTACCCATCCCCATCTGCGGCTTGACCCAGACGAGATAGGTCTTGTAGGTGAACCCCCATGCCGCCATCACCTTGAAGGCTTCGGATAGGTGCCCGGCGGTGGACCAGAGATAGAGATGCGACTGTGCAGCAGCACGCTCGCGGGCCACGCCGAGGTCGCACAACTCCTCAATGCTCATCGTCCGGTAGTGGTTCTCGGCGGCACCACGGGTGGACGTGTTGCCGTACGACCACGGCGGGTCCGCGACGATGGTCCCGACCAGTCCTCCGGCGGCTGGCTCGGGCGCGGAGATGATGTTGTCCTCGGCATCCTTGGCCTTCTTGAGCGTTGCGACGATTCCCCGCCATGAGTTGGAACTGGCTAACGCGTTAGCCAGTTCTGCCTCCGTGGCGTAGGTAGCTGCGAACTGTGCCCTGAACTTCAACTCGGCGCGGCTCTTCCCGGTGCGTCCCACCAGTGCCGACAGGTAGCCGTTCGGCAGCCGGCCCGCTCCGTCACGTGCGGCGAGCATGTGCCGACCGAACTCCCAGCGATCCCGCAGTGCTTCGCCCTCATGGCTGTCGATGCGCTGGTCGATGCGCGCCATCTGCTCGATGGCCAGGTCGGTCGATGGAGTGACGGCGACCTCGGCGCTCATCGGCCGTAACCCGGCTGCATGAGATCTTCAACTTCGCGGCGATGTTCCGTCTCGACTTCGGTCCGACTTCGGTCCTCATGTGCACGCTCGGCCACCTCTGCGCGTGCTCGGCGCGCCTCGTCCTCGCGCTGCCATTGCGACTTGTTCTTGGAGTGCGTGACCCGCGCACGCTCTTTGACCGTCTCGGGCTGCCGTGGGCCGGACCAGCCGGTGTCCGCGATCTTGTTCGCCTTGCGAATGACGGACGTGATCGTGGAGTCCGTCATCTGGTCGAACACTTTGAGCACCTGGTCGGGGGCGTTCGGGTGCCGGTAGGCGAGTCCGCGAGTCTGCGCGTCGTGATCGCGATAGAAGCCGAGCGCTTCGAGGTTCTTGATGCAGCGCTTCGCGTGGTTGTTCATGGCCGTTCCTCTCGCATGACGTTGCGGACTGCGGTCTCACCGGTGGGGTCGGCGTAGGCGATGAACCACGTGCGGAAGTCGATGTCGCCGCGGCCCTCAGTGACGAAGCGGTCGATCATCGAGCGCAGACGTGCGCCGCGAATGCTGAGGCCGAGGTCGTCACAGACCTTGGCGGCCTCACGCATCAGCACGCGGGGTGAGAGGAACTCGGTCTCTCGCTCTCCATCTGCCCGGAGGTTGGGGCTGGCGTCTGCATATCCCGCTGGTGTCATGCCGGCACCCTCTTCGCCAAGTTTTCGACATCGGCGCGACGGAAGAGATAAGCGCCGTTGGGGCCGGAGAGCTGCTTGACGGGGACCAGCGCGCCGGCTTCGACGAGTCGGTGGACGGTGCGGGCGGAGCGGCAGAGGATGGCTCCGGCTTCGGGGCTGGTGATGAGCTCGTCGTGTGCCATGACGGAACCATGTCACAATGTCGCACGGCGCGCAATAGCCACGCCCGAGAATCTTTCAACCCTGACCACTTGACGCACATACGTCACATGGGCCACCATGCTTGCTATGAGCAATCTACGAAGCG
The DNA here is from genome assembly GCA_051000715.1 of Mycobacteriales bacterium. GTDB lineage: Bacteria > Actinomycetota > Actinomycetes > JALYNC01 > JALYNC01 > JBPCOB01. The sequence continues at coordinate 10,697 of JBPCOB010000133.1, read as the reverse complement.
AAGTCGGCACGATCCCACAGCTCACGCTGGGGTGGCGGCTCAAGATGTCACTGCGAGACATCAGCGTCGAGGACATGGCCGATGAGCTAGGCGTCAGTCGCGCCACGCTCAGCCGATGGATGACCGACCGTGGGGCACCGCCGAAGTCGGCCTACCTCAAGGTGTGGGCCATGCGGACCGGCGTGCCGCTGGAATGGCTCAGAGACGGAAACGCCCCGTCCAGCCCCAACGGGCCGAACGGGGCAGATGTGTGCGCCAGCAGGGACTTGAACCCCGAACCCGCTGACCTAGAGCATTACCGCGCTGACCTGCGACTTTACGCGGCGGCGTGACCCACGGCCACGGGGGAACAGACGTAGATGACACCTACACGCACCTGGACCGAGCACATCGCGGCGTGGGAGAACTACCTGCGCGCGACCGGCTCCCCCGAGACCACCATCGGACTACGCACCTACCACCTGACCCGGCTCGCACGGGAGACGAGCACAGGGCCGGCCACACTGACCTTCGACGAGCTCGTGACGTGGCTCGCCGGCCACGACTGGGCACCGAACACCCGGCGCGCCTACCGAGGGTCGCTGCGCGCCTTCTACAGATGGGCGACCGCCACCGGACGGGTCACCACATCGCCGGCGCACCTGCTGCCACCGGTCCGGGTCCCCCGCGGGAAGCCACGACCGGCGCCGGAAGCCGCCTACCGGCTCGCCCTGGCCATCGCCGACGAACGGGTGCGGCTGGCGGTCCTGCTCGCCGGGCAGTGCGGCCTGCGGCGCGCCGAGATCGCCCGGACCCGCACCGAGCACGTGGAGCCCGACCTGCTCGGGTCGAGCCTGCGGGTGACCGGCAAGGGCGGGCACGTGCGGATGGTGCCGCTGACCGACGAGCTCGCCGCGCTCATCACCGAGCACGCACCGGGCTGGCTGTTCCCGTCCACGCACGGCGGGCACCTGACGCCGCACCATCTTGGGAAGCTTGTCACCCGGTGCCTGCCCGATGACCTGACCACGCACACCCTGAGGCACCGGTGCGCGACCGTCTCCTACGCGGGCACCCGCGACCTGCGCGCCGTCCAGGAGCTGCTCGGGCATGCGAAGCCGGAGACCACGGCGATCTACGTCGCGATCCCGGACGAGTCGGTGCGTGCCGCGATGCTAGCGGCCGCCGCCTAACGGGTGACGGCTTCGGCGATCACGTCGAGATCAGAGTCGGAGGTGGCCGCGTAGATCGCCGTCGTCGCCGGAGATGAGTGACCCATCGCCCGCGACACCGCGAGCAGGTTGCCCGACGCACCCAGCGCTACTGTGCCGAACCGGTGCCGGAGCTGGTGATAGGTCACGTCCACACCTGCCGCCTCGATTGCCCGGTTGACCTTCCGCTGCAACGTTCCCGCCGTGTAGGGCGTCTCCCCAGCCGTGACGACGCTGCCGCCAGTGTCAGGCAGCAGCGAGTCGAGCAACAGCGACGAGAGCCCCACTAGTCGAGTCTTCTGTCCCTTTCCGGTGACGCGGACGCGACGGTTCTCGACGTCGACATCCTCCCACACCTGCGCCGCGGCCTCGCTGACGCGTAGCCCGGCATAGGCGCCGAGGCAGACCGTGCGGCGCAGGTCGCCCTTCAACGTGTCGAGCAGCCGGTTCAGGTCGTCTCTTGAGATCGGCCGGGGCAGACCGCTGGCCATCTTCGGCCCGAGCAGGCGCAGGGTCGGATCGTCGGTCTCCGGCCGGTGCCCCCAGATGCGACACCACTGGTAGAACTTCCGAACAGCCGAGAGTTCGTTGTTCCGGGTGGCAGGCGACAGGTGCGAGCGCGAACGCGCCCACGCCTCCACGTCTTCGCGTGTCGCGGTGTCCGCGCCGGAAAGGGTGCGCAGCGTCCGGGCGTAGGTGGCGACGGTGTTCGCAGACAGGTTGCGTTCATGCGCGAGGTAGTCCAGCCAGTCGGCGACGAGACGGTCTACGGGCTCACCTATTCCCATAATCACCATTATAGGTCACGCACGCGTAGACTAGATCTCATGACAGATCCTCTCGATTCCCCGCTAGCAAACGATGACTGCGAGCGTTGCTTCTACTGCTCAGCCCCGTTCGGACGCACTCGCCACGAACACGACCACGCGCCAGTCCCTCGGTGTGCAGGCGGGCAAGAAGTGGTCCCAGCTTGCGTTACCTGCCACGACCTCAAGGATCGCGGTGGGCTCAGAGGATTGCCTGCCAAGGAGGGGCTCACGGCCGTGCGACGCCTCGCAAACCTGGGCATACTCGGGAGCGCCCTGCTAGGTGACCCCCCGATGAGCTGGCCGGAAGGGTGGGATCAGATGAACAGGTGGGAGCGCATCGTCTGGGGGCGGGTGGTGGCGTTGGCGCACAGGGGTGGCGGCAGGTCGGCAGACCTTCTATGGTCCGTCTTGGCCGCCGACGTCATCTCATGACCACTCGATTAGGCGTACGGTGGCCGGACCAATGCACTCGATCCCTGGACGGGGGACTTCATGGGACGCATCTTCAAGGTCGGCTGCCTGGGCATCGTGGCCCTGGTCGTGGTCATCATCGTGGTCGTGGTCGCGGTCTCGCTCAGTGGTGGCGGTGGGTCCGGCGGTGGATCCGATAGCGCAACGACGAAGGTCATCTACAAGATCGGTGGGACGGCCAAGCGTGCCGACATGACATTCTCCACTACGCCTGACGGGTCGAACATCTCCCAGGAGAACGGCCAGAAGCTGCCCTGGACCAAGGCGTTCACCGTGAAGGACGAGTTCTTCTCGGTCTACAGCCTGTCTGCGCAGAACCAGGGCCGAGGCACGATCACATGCTCGGTGACGGTCGACGGCAAGCAGGTCGCCAAGAACACTGCATCTGGGCAGTACGCCATTGTCTCCTGCGACGCTTCCTGACCCGGACGCGCGAAAGCCCCCGCCGTCGGCGCCTCTTGAGTGCCCAAAAGACATAAAAATACGCCCCGCCATCCGTGAGGTGGCGGGGCGGGTCCGGAGCCCATCCCGTATGAGCGTTAGCCCAGCTAGAACTCCAGACAGTACCTGCTGTCTGCCGCACATGACAAGACCCCCGCCACGGAAGGGTGACGGGGGTGGTGGTGAGAGCGTTGGTTCAGGCGTAGTCGGCAACGATGTCGACAACCTGCGCGGGCCGGAAAGTCTGCGGACGCACCCCGGGCCAGGTGACCTCGACCTCGACGGCGACGCGTCCGGGTGCGGCGGTGTCGGCCGTCTCCCAGACCATCGTGACCAGGCCGCTGGCTGTGCCGGTCACGGCCCGGTCGAAGAGGACTTTGCCAGCTGTGACGCCGATGACTCGGATGCCGGTAGCGGTGGTCAGGTCGACGGGGGCGTCGTTGTCGGTGCAGGTGATCTGCAGGTCGGGGAGCAGGTCGCCGCGAAACATTCTCATGCGAGTTCCGCCTTCGGGTGGTGGTCGGTAATGATGGCATCTGTCTGGTTGGGGGCGAGGGTGGCCGCCGTGGTGTCGTCGCGCAGAATGGCGTCCGTCTGATTGGGTGTCAGGGTTGCCCTCGGGTGAGTGATGCGCATGTTCGCGTCCGTCCGGTTGGATGAGAGTGTCGCTCGGGGGTGGAGCGCCGGCCGGTACAGCGGGGCCGCGGCGGTGACGGCGTTACCGCGGGTGACTGCGGGTGCGGTGCCGAGGGCTAGGCGGGTCGTCAGTGTGCTGGTCGCGGCGACGAGCCGGGCTGGTGCGGTGCCGGTGACCACTCGCACCGTGGTCAGGCTGTGCGTGGCCGCGGCTGTGGCGGTGGCGTGTCCGGTTGTGGCGTGAGTTTCGGGCGGGGTGGCGGCGCTGACAGTGACGGCGCGGCTAGTAGCCGTGGCTGACGCGGTACTGGTTGTGGGGCGGCTGCTGCTCGCCGTGGCTCGGGTGCTGACGGTGGCCGCGATGGTGACTGTCCGGGGGCGGTCGCTGGCACTGTCGACGCCCGCGCCGGTAGTAGCACGCGCGGTGCTCGACGACGTCCGGGTGGTGGCCGTGACGGCTCGTGTAGTGGCGACGACTCCGGCGCGGCCGGTGACCGGATGGTCGGTGGTAACCCGGGCGACGGTCGCCGAAGCGGAGGCGGTGCCGGTGGCTGCGACGGTGACTGGTCGGCTACTGGTGGCAGTGGCCGAGGCGACCGCGGTGGCTGGCGCGGTGGCTGCCAGGGGGTGGGCGGTGGTGAGTCCGGCGCGGGCGGTGACCGTCGCTGGTGCGGTCGAGGGGGGAGTCCGGGCCGTGGTGACGCTAGCGCGTGCCGTGGTGGTCGCTGGGGCGGTGACGGGCCTCGGGCGGCTGCTGCTCGCTGCGGTGCGGGCTACGGCCGTCGCGGGGACGGTGGCCACGTACGCCCGGGTGCTCGCGGCTGTGGTCCGTGCGCCAACGGCTGCGGGTCCAGTGACCGGTCGACTCCGGCTGCTGGTGGTCGTGGCGCGCGCGGTCCCGGTTGCGGAAGCGCGGCGGCTCGACGGGCGGCTGCTACCCGAGACGGCCCGGCCGTCGGTGGTGGCAGTGGCAGCGACGGTAGCCGGATGCTGGGTGGTGACGACAGCACTAGCGGCCGTCGACGCGCCGCCCCGGACGGTAACGGGGTGGTTGACGACCTGCTGACTGGTTGCCGAGGCCGCGGCGACGCTGATGCTCGCCCTCGTCCGGGTGGTGGTCGCCGCGACCCGGGTGGTGGCTGTCGCGATGCCACTGGCCACGCGGGGGCGGATGCTGGCCCGTGCCACCGACGCGACGACAACGGCCGCTGCGACGGGGGCCGCAGGTCGGCGGGTAGCCGCCGTGCTGCGGGCGGCCACCAGCGCGGGTGCGCGCGTCCCGGTCGCCGTGTGTGTCTCCCCGGTCGCGGCCGCCGGCGTGTAGGTGGTCTCCAGGACCAGCTCGTCAACGTAGACGGTGACGACCGCCTTGGCGCTCGCGCCGGTGGCGAGGTCGGAGAACAAACCAACTGTGATGCTGTCAGTGGACGGCGACGTCACCGGAATCGCCACCAGCGCTTGAGCCGGCGTGACCTGCCATCCCGTGTCGACACCGGCAACACTGCGACCAGGGACTAGCTCCATGTTGCCAAAACCAGACAGATATAGGTAGCACTGTCCGACACGCGTGGTGCTGCCGATCGTGTAGTCGGTGCATCGTGTGGACAGAGACAGCAGCCGTATCCCGGTAACCGTGGCCCCAGCCGGGACGTTGAGGTCCATCCACGTGAAGCCGGCGGTGTACCGGTCCGTCGACCCAGACGCGCTGCGCCCAGCTACGCTCGACCTCAGTGACCCCGGCGGATTGCCGACAGCCCCATCCCACGTGCTTACGGCAACACGGTCGGAGGAGGCAGTGAAACTTTCTACGCCCGCCGCGAACGAGAACGTCTTCGTGACGGTTGCCACGAATCAGCCTCAGTCGACGTCGAGGGTCGGCGTCAGCAGCAGGTTCCCCGCCGCCCCGAACGCCTCCGGTGCACCCAGCGCGAAACCACCCAAGAACGTCCCCGCCGCCGTCGCCGACCACAGCCCCCAATGAGTCACCGTGACCCCGGCGGCGACCCCGATGCTCACCTGCGAACCCGTCCGATCCCCACCGGTCGCACCCGACCCGGCAGCACCCCACGTGGTCTGCACCCGAGTCCCGGCCTGAGCCGTGCCCGTGGCGACAGGGTCAGCGGTGTGCGCGGAGATCCACGACCCGGCCGCCGCGATACCGTCGACAGCGGCATTCAGTGCTGCATCGGTGAAAGCCATGTCAGTTCTCCCTTGCGTGCTTGGCGGCCGGTGTCACCTGGGTGCGGGTGACCGCGCCACCGACGAGCGCGAGAACCGCGCCGACGACAGCCACGATCGCATCCGCCTGCCCATCGGTAAGGCCGAGGCCGAACGCCGACGCCACGCCGATGACGGCGAGGACGACGGCGACAACAAGCGCGGGCTCGGTGCGAATGACGTTCATGGTCAGCTCCTCAGATTGGTTCGTAGGTGGCCCGTGATTGGTCGATGCCACGAAGCGCCGACCCCCCACGACGGCTCGCCGCACTCGCCGCCGATGCGCACGGTTGAGGCGGTCGACTCTGACTGCGGAGCTGCTCGGACAAGGTGCAGCGAGCCCTCGTGAGGGTCCACCACCACGAGGTCAGCGAGCCAGATCGAGCGCGCATCGTCGTAGGAGAATCCCAGGACCAGGCCGTGCCAGCAGGCGGGGGCCTCGTACGTCTCCGACAGCGGAGGGGCGTCGGCGCGCCAGTAGTGGACTGGGTCGCCGACGCGGACCCCATAGGGATGGGTCGTGCCGTCCCTGGCGTCGGTCTGCACGTCCGTGATCGTCATGTCAGCTCCTGGGGAGTCGGTTGTAGCCGGTGCGGATGACACCGGTGGCGATCCGCACCCAGCCGGTGCGGTGCTCGATGCTCTGGGCGTCGTCGAGCAGCTTCAGGGCGGTCGCGAGGTGGCCGCGGGCCTGGGTGATCCGGTTGTTCGGCACGGTGGGCTCCTGAGTGGGGGTCAGTGCGGGCTTCGGCTCGACGACGGCGGGCTCGGGTGCGGCGGGAGCAGTGAGGATGAACGCCTTCACCAGCGCCGCCGGGTCGGACGTGTTCAGCGTGTTGATGTCGCACTTACCGATGCCGGGCACCGTCGACGGGTGACCGTAGACACCGTCCGAGAACTGCCAGATGGTGTACCGCTTCCACGGCGCCGGGATGTGCGGGGCCGACATGGCGTTCGAGTACCGCGCCACCCACAGCGGGCAGTCGAAAGTGTCATCCAGGTCGAAAGACGTGTAGATGAACGGCGGCACACCGATCTGGCGGACGACCTCGGCCACGAAGTCACCGACCCATCCGCTCAGTGGCCCGATGGACAGACCTCCGCGGTCTTCGAGGTCGAGCATGGGCCGCAGGTCGCCGGGCTTCGGGTCGGCGACCGAGAGGAAGAACTTCGCCTGTGCGGTGCCACCGGACCGGCTGGGCCGGGCGAAGTGGTAGGCACCGAACGGGACACCGGCCGCCGCGCATTCACGGCGACGCTGCCCGTACTTCGCATCCCGGTAGTCGGTCCCCTCGGAGGCCTTGTGGGACACGAAGCGGACGCCGGCGCGCTTCGCGGCGTTGAAGTCGAGCGCGCCGCTCTGCCAGTGGGACAAGTCGATGCCGTCGATGCGTGCGGCCATGAGGGGCTCCTTCGGTGCGGCGGTCGGGGTAGGTGCGGGTGTGACGACGGGGACAGATGCAGCCGGGACCGGTGCGGGCTTGATGGGTGCCACTTCGAGCCAGACGGACACGGCGTGATGGTCGGACAGGCCACGCGGATGCACGGTCTCCCGGGCGAACGCCGCCGGGCCGGTGACGTAGATCGAGTCGTAGAAGTCGCGGCCGTGGGTGCCGGTGTAGGCGGCGGTCCCGAGCACGTCGAAGTTGGAGCGTGCGCCCACCGCACCAAGGCGAGCCTGCACGTTCGCCTTGTCCTGACCGGCGTCCGCCTTGTCGTTGTTGTTCCAGTCGCCGCCGGTGATCACCAGAGCGCCGGATGCCTTCTGCACGGCGATCTTCGCGGTGATGACATCGAGCGCGGCGATGACGAGGCGGCGGCGCGGGTAGCTGGTCAGCCAGCCGGCGCTCGTGTCGGCGTGCGGCACCATGTGCACGTTGTTGACCGGGACCGGTCGCCCGGTCTGCTGGTCGAGGAACAGCGCGGAGGTCAGGTACCGGGTCGCGCTCCGGAAGAGGATGCTCCGGTGCAGCAACGTGCTCTCCCGGTCGGTGAGCCCGAGCCGTGCCCGGCGGTAGAGGATCACGTTGTTCCTAGCCGCCCCGCCCCCGATGCCCGACTGTCGGCCGAAGCGCACCTCGCCGTAGACGCCCTCGCCGGCAATTCGGTCGAAGACCGCGGCGCGGCCCCCGACCTCCTGGAGCAGCAGCACATCCGGGCCGAAAGCGAGGTCGCGGCGGATCTCGGTCTCGGCATCCCGGTCGGGCAGGTCGACGCGGATGTTCGCGGTCAGCGCGTGCAGGGTCATGATGCCTCCAGAAGATTCTCAAGAAAGTTGTTCGCAGAGTGTTGACACGGGGTTGCGGACGCGGTAAGTTGTACCTATCGGAAGAACACCAGCCAAGGAGCACAAGATGACCACCACAGCCACCACCACCACTCACCCGGTGATCGCAGTCCTCGCCAAGCACGCCACCGACGCCGGCCTCCTCGCCCGCGCCGAAACCACCTCAGTGCCCGCCGGCCGCTCCAACCGCAAGCTGGCCGCCAAGCTCGACACCGCACTCGGTGCTTGCGCAGCCCGCCAGGTGCTCCACCTGGTGCCCGCCGACTACGCGGTCGTGTGCGAGGCCGCCATCTCCACCGCCGAAGCTTTCACCCGCGGCGAGGCCACCGCCGAGGAGTGCGGTGACGCCAAGGACGCAACCAAGCGCGAGTCGTGGAGCCGTATCGGCGCCCCGGTCGGGGCCGATCGCGAAGCCGTCATCGCAGCCCAGGTGGCAGTCGAGAGTGGCGAGCACGGGGGCAGCAATGCCCTCGGCACCAACGCGGCCGTTTACGCAAGCGCGGCAGCCAGCGGCGCCGGGCTCGACATGGACACGATCCTCGCCGCGACCCTCGCCGAGTACGACCGGGTGATGGCATGAACGCCACGACCGAAACACCAAACAAGGAGCACAAGATGAGCACTTACCTCTTCACCATCGCCCGCGAGATCAGCAGCGGCGACATCTTCGACCAGCACGGCATCTTCCTCGACGCCGAAGACGGCGGCTACCGGCTCACCGGCCATGCCGACCTCGACGGCTTCTACGCCGATGAAGTGAAGGCACTCCGGGCCTACGCCGTGGCCTGCGACGCCACCGCGGAATCTTTCACCGACAACGCCGAGGATGTGGCTGACGCGGCTGCCGAAAACTGCAACTCCGACTACGAGGGTGCCGCCGAGGAGCTGCGTGCGGAAAGCCTGGTCGACTCTGCCGACTGGGCACACAACTACCGCGCTGAGGCTCGCGCAGCCCGGGCCGACGCTGAGGCCCTGTGACCACCACGGACCGCGGCCCCCTCCTCGACACGGCGGGGGTCGCCGCCCTGCTCGGCCTCGCACCCGGATCGATACGCACCTACCGGGTCCGTGGCACCCTGCCTCCACCGGACGCGATGCTCGGCAACTCACCCGGCTGGCACGAGGCCACGATCCGCGAATGGCAGGCGACCCGGCCGGGCAGGACCGGGCGGCCACGGAAGCAGCTCTAGCCGGCCGCGACGTGCAGGCTCGTGATGGTCGGTGTAACGGGTCGCTGCTCCCATGCCCGGGCTGCGAGGTCACGGGCGTAGGCACCGAAGTGACGCCGGGTGTCCCACCCGGGGTCGCCGCCGTGCCGCACGTACTCGTCAATCAAGCGGTGGACAGCCGTGTGAGTCGATGGGCACAAAGTAACCAGGTTGTCGGCGACGGACGGGCCACCCCAGGACTGCGGGAGCCGGTGATGCCGGGTCGGGACGTAGGCCGTCGGGGAATGCTCGGCGACGCACACGCAGCCGGTGGACAGGACCGCGAGGCTCACCGGGCCGGTCATGCGGGCACCAGCGTGAACGCGTCGCCGTCCGCAGTCAGCAGCCGGTCGAGGTCGGCGAAGGTGAGCCGGAAATGTCCCCGGTCCCCCCACGACAGGCTCCACGAATTGCAGGCGATGACCTCCTCACGATGCGGGTCGACGCCGACGATCTCCCACTCGTGACCCCCGATCCACTCGCCGTCAACCGTGAGCAGACCACGCTCTCCGGGGGTGAACATCGACCTTGACCACCAGGTGCCGCAACCCACCGAGCCATGGTGGGAGACGGTGCGGAGCACGTCGTCGACACCGAAACACCAGCGGTACTCGGTGATGAGGCCTTGCGTGGTTAGGTAGGCGCACAGGCCCTTGGCGCTGGTGCCCTCGTAGTCCGGTGACTGTCCGGGCCACTCGTCCGCAGCCTGCGCGCCCGCGTAGAAGTCGTCCGTCGAGTAGGCCGCCCGAGTTCGGTACGGTGCCGCCGCCGAGGTCGGCGCCGTGTTCAGCATGCCCTTGCCGGTGAACGCGACGCACTGCGAAGTCCGGCCTTGGTCGTAGGCGTGGCCGCGCCGCCAGGTCTTCTCGACCAGCGGCGCATCGACGGCGTGCAGGACACCCCGGGTCGGATAGTCGCGGTTGCGGGGGTCGTGGTCGATCAGCGACCGACCCATGCCGGGGGGGGTGGGAATCTCAATGATGGTCATGGTGAGGTCGCCCCTTTCGGTAGTAATGGGCTGGCTACTTTCCTAGGAAAGCGTTGACCAGCACGATGATCGAGATCACGACGGTGACCGCCGCGACTCCCCAGGCGTAGAGCGCCTGGTAGCCCGACGAGCGGCCTACCGTCGTGTCCCGGTACGATTTGAGGTCGGCTAGCTTGTCGGCGACGACGCTGATCTTGTTGTCGAGGACTTCCGCCGCAGCGCTGACCCTCGCCTCGACCTGCTTCACCATCTCGGCGTGGCTCTTCTCGGATTGCTGAAGCGGTGTCATCGTCAGCAAGGTCCTATCGAGGACGATGATCTGGTCACGCAGGAGTCCTTCGCGGGTGATTGCAGCATCCTTCTCCGACTGCCACAGCTCACGGGTAACCGAGTTTGTCTGGAACTCCCGCATCCGCTCGTTGTTGTGGTTCAGCGCGTCCAGGTGGCGGG
>JBPCOB010000132.1:0-33324 GCA_051000715.1 Mycobacteriales bacterium | reverse complement strand
CCGAGATCCGCGACAACCTCCTCGCCCGGCTGGCCGGCGGTGTCGACCCCTTCCCGGGGATCGTGGGCTTCGCCGACACCGTCCTGCCACAGCTGGAGCGGGCCCTGCTGGCCGGCCACGACGTCGTGCTGCTCGGCGAGCGCGGCCAGGGCAAGACCCGGCTGATCCGCACGCTAGTGGGGTTGCTGGACGAGTGGACGCCGGTGATCGAGGGCTGCGAGATCAACGACCACCCGTACGCGCCCGTGTGCGTACGCTGCCGCCGGCTCGCGGCGAGCTCCGGCGACGATCTGCCGGTCACCTGGCGGGCCGGCAGTGACCGGTACGGCGAGAAGCTAGCGACTCCGGACACCTCGGTCGGGGACCTGATCGGCGACGTGGACCCCATCAAGGTCGCGGAAGGGCGGCCGCTGGGCGATCCGGAGACCGTGCACTACGGGCTGGTCCCGCGCACGAACCGCGGCATCTTCAGCGTCAACGAGCTTCCGGACCTGGCGGAGCGGATCCAGGTGGCGCTGCTCAACGTGCTCGAGGAGCGCGACATCCAGGTCCGCGGCTACAACCTGCGGCTGCCGCTGGACCTGCTGATGGTCGCGAGCGCGAACCCGGAGGACTACACCAACCGCGGCCGGATCATCACCCCGCTCAAGGACCGGTTCGGCACCGAGGTGCGCACCCACTACCCGTTGACCCTCGACGCCGAGCTGGACCTGCTCCGCCAGGAGGCGCTGCTGTCGTGGGGCCCGGACGCGGTCTCCGCCGTGCTGCCGGACCACCTTCTGGAGGTGCTGGCCCGCTACGCCCGGCTGGTCCGCGGCTCGCCCGCCGTGGACGCCCGCAGCGGCGTCTCGGCCCGGTTCGGCATCGCGGCGGCGGAGACGGTGGCCGCCTCCGCCGTACGCCGGGCCGCCCTAACCGGTGAGCCGGTGGCGGTGGCGCGGGTGAGCGACCTGCCGGCCGTCGTACCGGCTGCCCGGGGCAAGGTTGAGTTCGAGGCGGCCGACGAGGGCCGGGAGACCGAGGTCCTCACTCACCTGCTCCGCCGGGCGGTGAGCGAGACCTACCGCGGCCGTCTCGGTGGCCTGGACCTGTCCGGCCTGCTGGCCGGGTTCGCCGACGGCGCCACCGTGGAGACCGGCGAGCTGGTGCCGGCCGCCGAGCTGCTCGCCCGGGTCGGTCCGGTGCCCGGACTCGCGCGCCTGCTCGACCGGCTGGGAATCGACGAGGGCGCCGAGACGCCGGGGCTGGCGGCCGCGGCGCTGGAGTTCGCGCTGGAGGGGCTTCATCTCGGCCGCCGGCTGGCCAAGGAGGAGCTACCGGGCCGGATCGTCTATGGCGGCTGACATGGCTGACCCGGCTGACCCTGATGCCACGATCTGCCACCCGACCAGGCCGCGTGCGGAAATGGTCGCTACAGCAACCAGTTCCGGTCACAGCCGGCTGCCGGAGCGCCGGTGAGCGCCGGGGCCTACCGCTACGGGCGCTGGGACGGCGGTCCCGACCCGCTGGCTCCGCCGTACGACGTCGCGGCGTCGCTCGACCAGCTCGGCGACGCGGTCCTGGAGGGGGCCAGCCCGCGGGACGCGTTGTCCGCGCTGCTGCGCCAGGGCCCCGAGGGCCGGCGCGGCCTCGACGACCTGCTCCGCAAGGTGCGCCAGCGCCAGCGCGAAGTACGCCGGCGCGGTCAGCTCGACGGGACCCTTGAGCAGGTTCGCGAGCTGCTCGACCGCGCGCTCGCGCAGGAGCGGGCGGCGCTGTTCCCGGACCCGGACGAGGCGGCCCGGCTGGCGGAGCTGGAGCTCGACACGCTGCCGGACGACCCGGCCCGCGCCGTCCGGGCGCTGGCCGACTACGAGTGGCGCTCGCCGGCGGCCCGGGAGACCTACTCCGAGATCCAGGACCTGCTTCGCCGAGAGGTCCTCGACAGCCACTTCCGCGGCATGAAGGAGGCGCTGACCGACCCCTCGCCGGAGCAGACGCAGCGGATCAAGGACATGCTCGCCGCCCTCAACGCGATGCTGGCGGCCGACGCCCAGGGCGAGGACACCGAGGTCGCCTTCGCCGAGTTCATGGGCGCGTACGGCGACTTCTTCCCCGACCACCCGCAGACCCTGGCGGAGCTGGTCGACTCGCTGGCCCGGCGGGCCGCCGCCGCCGCCCGGTTGCTGGCGTCGCTGTCCGACGCCGAGCGCGAGGAGCTGGCCAACCTGATGGCGGCCGCCCGGGCGGACCTCGGGCTCGCCGCCGAGCTGGACCGGCTGGGGCAGGCGCTGCGGGAGCGACGGCCGGACCTCGACTGGTCCGGCCGGGAGCGGATGCGCGGCAACGAGGCGATGGGCGTCGGAGACGCGACCACTGCGCTGGAGGAGCTCGCCGACCTGGCCGACCTCGAGTCCGCGCTGCGTCAGGACCATTCCGGCGCCAGCCTGGAGGACGTGGACGCCGAAGCGGTCGAGCGCGCCCTCGGCAGGTCCGCCGTGGACGACCTCGAGGCGCTGCGCCGAATCGAGCGCGAGCTGGCCGAGCAGGGCTTCCTAACCCGGACCGACGGCCGGCTCGAGCTCACCCCGCGCGCCGTACGCCGGATCGGCGCGACCGCGCTGCGCCGGGTGTTCGCGCAGTTCGACGCCCGCGGGCGGGGGGCGCACGATGTCGCCGACGCGGGTGCGACCGGTGAGCTCACCGGCGCGTCCCGACCTTGGCGGTTCGGCGACGAGCAACCGCTGGACGTGGTGCGGACGGTACGCAACGCGGTCGTTCACAGCCGGCGCGAGGCGGGCGGCGTACAGCTGCGGGTCGAGGACTTCGAGGTCGTCGAGACCGAGCGGCGCACCTCCGCGACGGTCTGCCTGCTCGTCGACCTCTCCTACTCGATGGCCCTGCGCGGGACCTGGGGTACGGCGAAGTCCACCGCGCTGGCGCTGCACTCACTGGTCAGCACCCGTTACCCCCAGGACGCGATCGAGATCGTCGGGTTCAGCGACTACGCCCGGGTGCTCGGGCCGGCCGAGCTGGCGGGCCTGTCCTGGGACATGGTGCAGGGGACCAACCTCCAGCACGCGCTGATGCTGGCCGGTCGGCATCTGGGCGCCCATCCGGACAGCGAGCCGGTGGTGCTGGTCGTGACCGACGGCGAGCCGACCGCCCACCTGCTGCGCAACGGGCGGGCGGAGTTCTGCTGGCCGCCGCTGCCGGAGACCGTGACGGCCACCATGGCGGAGGTGGAGAAGCTGACCCGACGCGGCGCGACCATCAACGTCTTCATGCTCGACGACGAGCCGCGGCTGGTCCGCTTCGTGGAGACACTGGCGCAACGCAACGGCGGCCGGGTCTTCTCCCCCGCGCCCGACCGGCTCGGTGAGTACGTCGTGCGCGACTACCTGCGGGCCCGGCACGGTCGGCGCGGGCGCTGACGCCGGGTGCCGAAGCTCAGAGCCCCTGCCGGGCTGCGCGGGTTGCCCCGCGAGGTCGGGGTCCTGGTCGCGGTGGCCTTCTCGGTGGCCGTCGGCTTCGGCATCGTCGCCCCGGCCCTACCGGTGTTTGCGCGCTCCTTCGGGGTGACCCGCACGGCCGCCGGCGCGGTGATCAGCGCCTTCGCGTTCATGCGGCTGATCTCCGCGCTCGGCTGCGGCCGGCTGGTCGACCGGTTCGGCGAGCGGATCATCCTGGCCACCGGCATCGGCATTGTCGCCGGCAGCAGCGCAATGGCCGGGCTGGCGCGCAGCTACGACCAGCTGCTGGTGCTCCGTGGGCTCGGCGGTTTCGGCTCGGCCATGTTCTCGGTGAGCGCCGTGAGTCTGCTGCTCCGGGTGGTCGAGCCGGACCAGCGCGGCCGGGCCAGCGGGCTGTTCGCCGGCGGTTTCCTGCTCGGCGGGGTCACCGGCCCCGCGTTCGGCGGCGTGGTTACGTCGTACTCGATCCGCGCCCCCTTCTTCCTGTACGCCGGCACGCTGACGGTCGCCGGCGGGATCGGGCTATACGCGCTGCGGCACACGCCGCTGGCCGACAAGGCCGGCGGACCGGAGGGCGTGCAGCGGACCGGACTGCTGGACGCGCTCCGGCTGCCGGCGTACCGGGCCGCGATGGGAGCGAACTTCGCCGACGCCTGGGCGGTGCTCGGCGTACGCAGCGCGCTCATCCCGCTGTTCGTGGGCGACGTCCTGAAGGTCGGCATCATCTGGGTGGGCGTCGGGTTTGTCGTGGTGGCGGCCGTCAACGCGGCGGTGCTGCTGCCCGCCGGCCGGCTGGCCGACACCCGAGGCCGGCGGCCGGTGCTGGTCGCTGGCTGCCTGACCTCCGCGGTGGGCGTGGCGATGCTCGCTGTATTGCCCACGCTGGCCGGATACCTGGCGGCGATGGTGGTCTTCGGGCTGGGCTCCGGGATGCTGGACGTCGCCCCGGCCGCAGTGGTCGGCGACGTGGTCACCGGGCGCGGCGGCACGGTCGTGGCGGCGTACCAGATGTCCGGCGACGCCGGCCAGGTGGTGGGACCGCTGGTCGCCGGGCGGCTGGCAGACTCACTGTCCTACGGCGCCGCCTTCGGCGCGACGGCGGGCGCCCTGGGACTGGCGGCGGTGCTCGCCTATGCCGCTCCGGAGACCCGACAGCGGCAAGGCGCGCCGGCAGACGAGCCGGCCGCTAGGGTCGCGCCATGAGCTTCGTGCTGTTCCTGCACATCGCCGCCGCGATCTTCCTCATCGGTCCGCTGACGGTGGCGTCGTCGGCTACCGCGCGAGCCGTACGGGACGGCACGGCCGGCCTGCCGCTGCTGCGCTGGCTGCAGCGGACGACCCGCATCTACGGCGCCGCCTCGGTCATCGTCCTGCTGCTAGGGCTCGGGCTGGTGCGCGGCAAGTACTCCTTCAACGAGTTCTGGATCGGCGCCTCGATCGCGCTGTTCTTGGCTGCTCTGGGGCTGCTGTTCGGGCTGGTCGATCGCGACCAGCGCCGGGCGATCGCGCGGATCGAAGGCGCCGAGAAGGTGAACGTCGAGGCCGGTCGGATCGCGGGTGTGTCAGCGGCGATCGGCGTGCTGTGGCTGGTGATCCTGCTGCTCATGATCTACAAACCAGGCCATTAGTGGCTGACCCGGTGGAGGTCAACCGGGCCCGCTGGGACGAGCTGGCCCGGACCCACGGCCAGGACAGCTACTACGACGTCGAAGCGTTCCTCGCCGGCGCCGACACGCTGCAGCCGGCGGAGCTGGCCGAGCTCCCGGACGTCGCCGGGCTCGAGCTGCTGCACCTGCAGTGCCATTTTGGGCTCGACACGCTGTCGTGGGCCCGGCGGGGGGCGCGGGTCACCGGCGTCGACTTCTCCTCCGTCGCGGTCGAGCGGGCGCGCGGGCTGGCCGAGCGCACCGGGCTGCCCGCCCGCTTCGCGCCCGCGGACGTCCTCGACCTGCCGGCCGACCTCGGCGGGCGGTTCGACGTCGTGGTGGCGACCTACGGGGTCCTGTGCTGGATCTCCGACATCGGTGCGTGGATGCGCTCGGCCGCGTCTGCGCTGCGGCCCGGCGGCCGGCTCGTCGTGGTCGACCTGCACCCACTGCTGCAGATGTTCGACTCGGTCGACCCGCTGGTGCTCGACTTCCCGTACGCCGACGCGGGCGTGCTCTACTACGACAGCCCCGGCTCGTACGCCGACCCTGGCGCACGGATGACGGCCTCCGCGTCGGTGAACTACGCCCACTCGCTCGGGGAGACGGTGACCGCCGCCGCGGATGCCGGTCTGCGCGTAGACACGCTGCGCGAGCACCTCTCCGGCACGGCCCGCGACGAGCGGCCGGGCGTGACCGAGCTGGGCGAGGACGGACGCTACCGTTTCCGCATTGGCGGCCAGGACCTGCCCGTCCTGTTCACCCTGGCAGCGACGCGCCCCGGAGCCTGACGGGCGCCTCGGCGTCGCGCCACCGCGTCACCGGCTCGGCGGATAGACGGCTCCCTTGGCACGGGCCGCCGCGCCGACCCTGGCGTGGAGCTCGTCGAGCACCGCCTGGACCGGCTGGTACTGCAGGAGGATCCGGTTCACGGCTTCGCTCATGGCCAGGGAGACGTCGGGCCAGTAGGACACGCTGGGACGGAACCAGCCGTCCTTGAGAGCCGTCCGGATGGCGCTGAAGGTCTCCCCCTGTTCCTTCGGCACGTCGCTGTAGGCGTCGTCGCGGATGGAGGGCCAGGCGTTGTGGGTGACCAGGTACTCCTGGGACTTCTTGGACATCAGGAACTCCGCCAGTGCCAGAGCGGCCTTCTTCTGCCTGCCGGTGATCCCGTTCGGGATGCCCAGGACGTCACCACCGACGACGTGGACGGAGCGGACGGGCCCCTTCCATCCGGCGTAAACCGAGAAGCGCGGCAACATTCCCTGCTTGGCAAGCGCGGCGGAGGTGATGGGCCAGTTCTGCGCGACCCACGCCGTACCCGATTCGAGGTTGTCCACCTCGGTGTCGTATTTGCCGAACAGGCTCTCGCGCGCCAAAACGCCTTCTTTCCACAGGCTCTGGAGGAACGCAAAAGCCTGCTGCGATCCCCGGTCGTTCAGCAGCAGCGGGTCTCCGCCGAACGAGACGATCCACTCCGAGATGGTGACGGCAGCCGGATCCCCAGCGGCCAGCGACAACGTCACTGCCGGTCTGCCGGCCGCCGCCTTGAGCCTCTCGGCGGCGGCCTTGAACTCCGCGACCGTCGTGGGTGGCCTCACCCCGGCCCGCTCGAGGCGCACCCGATCGAGGTAGGTCAGCCGCACGTTCGGTCGGAAGGGCAGGAAGTACTGCCTACCCCCGAACTTCGGCGGCAGCATCGAGGCGGAGACCGCGGCCGGTACGGCGACATCGGAGAGGTCTTGGACGAGCCCCTCGTCCACCAGGGTCTTGAGAGCCAGGTTGTCCTGAGCGAACAGCTGGATGCCGGGCTGGCCCCCCCGCTCGTCGAGTCGAAGCCGCTCGACGAGCTCGGTCGAGCTGATCGAGGTCGTGAGGTCGACCCGTGCACCGACCGGGCTGCGAAAGCGGCCGAGCAGCTCGAGGCTGACTCTGGCCTTGGTTTCGTGCTCAAATTGGCTGAGGAGCGCCTGGATGGCCGGCTTCTCCTCGGCCGAGACCGAGATGCTGAACGTGATCCGGGTGCCCGCCAGCCTGCCGTTGCCGAGCCCGCCGCCGGAGCTCCCGCAGGCCGTGGCGAGGAGCACCAGACACGTAGCAGCCACCGCTGCCGGGCTGCGGGACCTCATCGTCGCTCCACCCCGGCTCGGCCCAGGCCGGCCTCTCTGGCCTGCACGATCGCCTGGCCGCGGTCGGCGACTCGCAGCTTGGTGTAGATCTCGGTGACGCAGTTGCGCACGGTCTTCTCCCCCACACCCAGTCGACGGGCAATCAGCTGATTGCTGAGTCCCTGGGCGACGAGCTCGAGGATCTCGTACTGGCGCGCGGTCAGGTCCGGAAAGGCACGCACACTCGGCGCCGACCGAGCAGCCAGCAGACTTCCCACGCGCTTGGCGATCGATGCGCCGAAGATCATCTCGCCGTTGGCCACGTCGTGGATGGCTCGCAGAATGGCATCCTGCCCGGCGTCCTTGAGCACGTAGCCCCGAGCGCCCTTCTGAAGGGCGGCCAGGATCGGCTCATCCTCGTCGGTGTAGGTCAGCAGGAGGACGGCCACCTCAGGGTTCCGCTGCGTGATCCGCGCCGTGGCCTCGATGCCATCGACTCGTGGCATCCGCAGGTCCATCACGACCACGTCCGGCAGCAGCTCCAGGGCCGCTGTCACGGCCTCCTCCCCGTCGGCGGCCTCGCCGACGACCTCGACCCCCTCGACCGAGTCGAGAAGCGAGCGCAGACCCAGCCGGTAGACGGGGTGGTCGTCGGCCAGCAGCACCCGCACGACCGGACCGCTCATGGGCTCTCCAGCGGCAGTCTGGCCCGCACGCAGGTCCCGGATCCATCCAGGGTCTCGACGCTGCACGAACCCCCCAGCTCGGCGGCCCGCTCCTGCATCGCGAGGAGGCCGACGCCGGCCCTGCGATCCGGGGCGAGTCCGTTGCCGTCGTCTCGTACCTCCAGCGCAAGGTGGTCGCTCTCGACGCGGAGCGAAATCTCGCAGGACCGCGCGTGAGCGTGCGTCCGCACGTTTTCGAGGGCTTCCATGCCGATCCGGTACGCCGCCACCTCGACCGCCGCCGGCAGCCGGCAAAGCTCCGCGGGGGCGTTGAGCACCACGTCGGGACTGGTGGGGGAGAGCTGGATCCTGCTGGCGTGCTGCCGCAGGGCCCCCACCAAACCGAGCTCATCGAGGGCCGGAGGGCGAAGGTCGTGGACGAGCCGGCGAATATCTGCGCCGGCCCCGTCCAGTTCTGCCTTGAGGCGCGCCAGCAACGAGCCAGCGGTCGGGGCATCGCGGCTGACGATGTTGCAAACCGCGTCGAGACCGAGGGCGATGCCGGCCAGAGTGGGTTTGAGCCCGTCGTGCAGGTCCCGGCGCAGGCGCCTGCGTTCCTCCTCCCGGGCCGCCACCAACCGCTCACGGGACCGCTGAAGGTCGGTGGCCAGGCAGAGCGCGTAGGCGACGATTCCAACCTGGGCCGCCAACTCGTCGAGGAGGCGGCGGTCGGCTTCGTCGAAGCCTCCGGCCGGGTCTGCAGAAGCCACGGTCAGGCGGCCGACCACCTCACCCTGGTGGACCAGGGGCAACACCACGGCGTCCCGGTGGACGCCGCCGTAGCTGGCGCTGGCGGCCACCTGCTGCCCCCGTCCCACCGTGACGTCGACGTAGGGCAGCTTCAGCGCGCCCGCCACGGTCTCCGCGATGACAGGGAGCACCGCGTCCGCCCCCAGCGTCGAACGCAGGCGCTGCCCCAGCGACGCCAGCACCCCGTAGTCATAGTCGCGCTGCCGGTAGAGGAGGCGGTCGACTGCTGCTTGCAGGCGGGTTCGCATGCTTCGCCCCACGACGGCCGCCACCACAATGGCGACCGCTGCGGGCGCAAGCCCGGCTTGGCCGGGGATGAGGGCAGCGAGCACTGCCGCGACGGCGACGTAGGCGGCGGCGGCGACAGCACCGAGACCGACCAAGACCAGCGCCCGATTGACAAAGGTGGTCACGCTGAGGTTGGCCCCATACAGGCCGTGCTTCGTCATGGCGACCACGGCGGCGCCGGCCATGGCCGACAGGCTGACCACCCCCAGGCCTTGATAAAGGCGTATCGGGACGGAGATCCCGGCGAATTCGAACAACAGAGCGGCCAGCGGGACGCTCACCGCCACGCCGGCCGCCACGACGAAGCTGTTGAGCTGGAGCCGGGCGACTTGCAAAGAACGCCGGTAGCGCACCACCGTGGCCGTCAGGCACAGCGGTGCCAGCAGGAAGATGCAGATCGCCACGCCGACCCAGCCCAGCTCGGGGACGGCCTTGATGCCCAGCGGGTTTCGGGGCGCGGGCGAGGTCAGGTTCTCCGGCGCGAGCGCTACGGAGACGGCAGTCCCGGCGATGCAAGCAACCACCACCCACAGCACTGGTCGCCAGTGGGGTGAAGGCAGCCGGCCGTCGGGGAAGAGCAGCGGCAGGAGGGTGAATGCTCCCAGATACGCCGGTACCCACGCCCACGTCGCCAGCCATGCGGCCCACTCACCGCCGGGAAGCCGGCCCGGTTCGGCGAGCAGGGCGTAGACGGCGTACTGCTCAGCGAAGAAGCTGACGGCTGCAAGCCCGCCGGCGCTGAATACCCAGGCGACGGGGTTAAGGCGCCGGCCACCGGTAACGAGCGCACCGGTGGCCGAGAACGTCAGGGCGATGGCGGGAAGCACCGGATCGAAGAACTGCCCCGCGCCGGGCGTCTGCCGGTTGTGCATGTACAGGGTCAGGCCAAGTGCGACGCACACGATGGATCCGCCGCAGATGAACCACGCGGCCTGCTCGTCGGCGCGACGGGCGAGCCGCCCCCCCTGGCGGGCAGCCCCGGCCAGATCAGTCGTTCCGGCGCCGTGGCCGGACAAGGCCGGTACGGCGAGACCGGCGGAGTGGGGAAACAGTCGCCCGGCTGACCGCATTTCGGCGCCCCCTGTCCCCCGTTGCTTCGCCTACCTTCTGCTCGCTCCTCCGGTCACGCAAGCAGCAGTGGCGATGCAGCGCCACGCTAGCTCGTCCCTCTCGGATGGCCGAACAATCCCGGCCACGGCGGGACACCTGTCCCTGGACGGCGGGACAGCACCACCTCGACGATTCCTACAGGCAGTTCGGATCACGCGGCGACGGGCCGGGCGGCGCTGCCGGGACAAGGGGGAAGTTCCATGTTTCGACGTCTCGCGGTCGTGGCCGCTGCAGGGGTGGCGCTGGCGACGGTCGCCGCGCCGGCATCGGCATCGACCGGGGCCGCAGCCGCCGGCTCGGTGCGAAGCGACAGCCCAGCAATCACATGCTCGGTCTTTGCCAGCCACTATTGTGCCAAGGTGTTTTTCACCTCGGTAAGCGGCGGTGTTCGGATCAACCAGACGAAGTCCACCGGCTACACCACCGGCGCCGGCAAGGGTCGCGAGTTCTTCCGCTACAGCTGCAACGCCGGGACGTGCTACATCCTGCCGTCAGCGACGTTCTTCTACTCGAAGGCCAAGGTCCAGCTCAACGTGACCCGCACCTTCTCGGGCAGCGGATTTTTCCTCCCCTGCGGCAACAAGTTCGGGGTCGACTACATCAACCCGGCCGTGAACGCGCCTGGACCGGGCGCGATTCTGTTCAACGTCACCTGCTCGTCGGCGACTGGCCGCGGACAACTGTAAGACCGCCAGCCGCTAGACGCTGCGCTCAGGCGGTGTTGGCCGCTGAGGGGGGGAACAAGGCCGGGCCAATGTGGCCCGGCCTTGTTGCATGCCCTGCCGGCGCAGTGAAGAGGTCAGGTGGCGCCGAGCGCGGCAGCCAGGTCAGTGAGAAGGTCCTCGGCGGACTCGATCCCGACCGATAGCCGTACCAGGTTTGCCGGTACCTCCAGTGGCGAGCCGGCGGCGGAGAGGTGCGTCATCTTGGCCGGATGCTCGATCAGCGACTCGACGCCGCCGAGGGACTCGCCGAGGATGAACACCCGAGTCCGGGTCACCACGTCGAGGGCCGCCGCCTCGCCGCCGCGGAGGGTGAACGACACCATGCCGCCGAAGTCGCGCATCTGCTTGGCCGCGATCTCGTGGCCGGGGTGGTCGGGCAGGCCCGGGTAGAGCACTCGCTCGACCGCGTGGGAGCTCCTCAGCAGGTCGACGACCCGGCGCGCATTGGCGCAGTGCCGGTCCATCCGTACGCCGAGGGTCTTCGCGCCGCGCAGCACCAGCCAGGAGTCGAACGGCCCGGGCACCCCGCCCATCGCATTTTGGAAGTAGGCCAGCTCTTCCCCGAGCGCCGCATCGGCCACGACCAGCGCGCCGCCGACCACGTCGGAGTGCCCGCCCAGGTACTTCGTCGTCGAATGCACCACCACGTCGGCGCCGTGCTCGAGCGGCGACTGCAGGTACGGCGAGGCGAAGGTGTTGTCGACCACCAGCCGGGCGCCCGCCTCCCGGGCAATGCCGGACAGCGCCGCGATGTCGGCGATGTTCAGCAGCGGGTTGGTGGGCGTCTCGCACCAGATCACCGACGTCTCCGGCCGCAGCGCGGCTCGTACGGCGTCCAGGTCTCCCAGCGGCACCGAGGTGTGGGCCACCTGCCACCGGTCCAGCACGCTGGAGAAGATCCGGAATGTGCCGCCGTACGCGTCGTCGGGGATGATCGCGTGATGTCCCGGCCGGCACACCGTCCTCAGCAAGCAGTCCTCGGCGGCCAGCCCGGAGGCGTAGGCGATGGCGCGGGTGCCTCCCTCGAGGGCGGCCAGGCAGGTCTCGAGAGCGGTCCGGGTCGGGTTGCCCGAGCGGCTGTACTCGTAGCCCTTGTGCTTGCCGACCCCGTGCTGCGCGTACGTCGACGTGGCGTAGATCGGCGTTACGACCGCGCCGGTCGTGGGATCGGGATCCTGGCCGGCGTGGATCGCGAGGGTCTCGAAGCCGTAGGCCGCCGGGTCCCAGCCGCTGTCGTCATGCGGTCCGACGACCGGCGACCCGTCCCGGCGGCTCATGCGCAGGCTCCGGTCATCCGAGGAGCCTAACGCGCAGCCCGGGAGGCCTTCGCGACCAACGCCGGTGTCTGCTATCGGGCGGTGAGGAAGCCGAGCAGGTCCGAGCGGGTCAGGATGCCGGTCGGCTTGCCGTCGTTGAGCACCACCGCGGCCGTCGAGCTCTCCAAGATCGGGATCAGTACGCCGACCGGCTCGCCGGCGCCAACGGTCGGCAGCGGCTTGGACATCGACGCACCCACCAGCGAGTCCACCCTCGCGCGGTCCGCGAAAACAGCCTCCAGCAGCTCCCGTTCGACGACGGAGCCGACCACCTCGGCGGCCATCAGCGGCGGCTCCTCCTTCACCACCGGCAGCTGCGAGACGCCGTACTCACGCAGAATCGAGATCGCCGAGCCGACGGTCTCCTCCGGATGCACGTGCACCAGCTCCGGAAGCTTGCCGCCCTCGTCAACCTTGCGGGCGAGCACGTCGCCGATGCTCGGCTCGTCCGACGGAGTGGTCAGAAAGCCGTAGTCGGCCATCCACTCGTCGTTGTAGATCTTCGTCAGATAACCGCGACCGGAGTCGGGCAGCAGCACGACCATTACGGCGTTCTCATCCAGCTCGGGAGCGATCCGCAGCGCGGCGGCGACCGCCAGCCCACACGAGCCACCGACGAGCAGCCCCTCCTCGCGGGCCAGTCGGCGAGTCATGAGGAAGGAGTCCCGATCACTCACGGCGACGACCCGGTCCACCACTGACTTGTCGTAGGTGTCTGGCCAGAAGTCCTCGCCGACTCCCTCGATGAGGTACGGCCGACCGGAGCCGCCCGAGTAGACCGACCCCTCGGGGTCGGCACCGATCACCACGATCTCCGCGTTGCGCTCCTTGAGATAGCGGCCGGTGCCGCTGATCGTTCCGCCGGTGCCGATGCCGGTGACGAAGTGGGTGATCCTCCCGTCGGTGTCCCGCCAGATCTCCGGGCCGGTCGAGCGGTAGTGCGACTCCGGGTTGACCTGGTTGGCGTACTGATCGGGCTTCCAGCCGCCGGGGATCTCGGCAGCCAGCCGGCTGGAGACGGAGTAGTACGACTCCGGGCTGTCCGGAGCCACCGCGGTGGGGCAGACCACCACCTCGGCGCCGAAGGCCCGCAGCACCGCGATCTTCTCGGCGCTGAGCTTGTCGGGCATGACGAAGACGCACTTGTAACCCTTGTTGGCGGCGACAATGGCCAACCCGACCCCGGTGTTGCCACTGGTCGGCTCCACGATCGTCCCGCCGGGTCCGAGCTGCCCGGACGCCTCGGCCGCCTCCACCATCGCGAGAGCGATGCGGTCCTTCACCGAGCCGCCGGGGTTGAAGTACTCGACCTTCGCCAGCACCTGCGGGCGGAGCCCGGCGTTGACCCGGTGCAGCCTGACCAGCGGAGTGTCGCCGACCAGGTCGACAAGGGAGTCATGGACCAGCACGGACGTCCTCCTCGGTACCGGCGATCAGTCCTAGGGTAACCGCGCGCGAGTGCGCAGCCGTTCTACCGTCGGAGTTGACCGAGCGAGCCGGTACGCCGGTGACACCGCTGCTAGGACAGGAGGCACCGATGTCGGTTCCGGTCACGCGCCGCCCGCGCCGGCTCGCCCCACGGCTAGCAGCCGGCTTACTCGGTGTGGCCCTGGTGGCTCTGCTGGTGCTGGGTGGGGAGGCCGCGGTGACGCTTAGGCGCACGTTCCTGTCGGCCGACTCGGCCCCGCCGGCTACGGACACCGCCGTGGGTGAGGCCGGCCAACCGCTGGTCCGCCTCGTCATGATCGGCGACTCGACGGCCGCCGGCGTGGGTGCGTCGACGACCTCGGCAACGGTGGGCGGCCAGCTCGCCAGCGCGCTCGCCGCCGATTCGCACCGGGTGGCGCTCTCCAACGTCGCGGTGTCCGGGTCGAGGGCCAGCGACCTCGCCCCTCAGGTGTCGCGCGTCCTGCTCGACCGGCCGGACGTCGCGGTCATCCTCATCGGTGCCAACGACGCCACCCATCGGACCGGGCTCGGCTCGGTACGCCGGGACGTGGCCGAGGCGGTAAGCCGGCTGCGCCGCGGCGGAATTGCGGTCGTTCTGGGTACCTGCCCTGACATGGGGGCCGCCCGCGCCTTTCCGCAGCCGTTGCGGCTCGTGGTCGCGTGGCAGGGCCGGCGGGTGGCGGCGGCGGAGCGCGTCGTGGGCCGGGCCGCTGGCGCCGAGGTAGTGGACATCGGCCGGCAGACCGGACCGGCCATGCGGGCCGACTCGACCACGCTGGCCGGCGACGACTTCCACCCCTCGGACCGCGGCTACCGGCTCTGGGCCCGGGCCCTGCTCCCCGCCGTTCGGGCCACCGTGGCGAGGGAACCGGGATCGGGGTGAGCCCGGCCCCATCGGTTAGCGTTGGGATCGTCACCCACGAAGGAGCGCCGTGCCCGAGGCCGTCATCGTCGCCACCGCCCGGTCCCCGATCGGCCAGGCGGTCAAGGGATCCCTCAAGGACCTGCGAGCCGACGACCTGGCCGCGACGATCATCTCAGCGGCGCTGGAAAAGGTCCCGGCGCTCGACCCCCGCGACGTCGACGACCTGATGGTCGGCTGCGGCATGCCTGGTGGCGAGCAGGGGTTCAACCTGGCCCGGGTGGTGGCCGTCCTGCTCGGTTACGACTTCCTGCCGGCCACGACCATCACCCGCTACTGCGCCTCCTCGCTGCAGACCACCCGGATGGCCTTCCACGCCATCCGGGCCGGCGAGGGTGAGGCCTTCGTCTCCGCCGGCGTGGAGATGGTCAGTCGCTTCGCCAGGGGGAGCAGCGACTCCCATCCGGACACCCGTAACCCGGCCTTCGCCGAGGCGAGAGGTCGTACGGCGAGGGCCGCGGAGGGCGGTGCCCCCGTCTGGAGGGACCCGCGAACCGACGGCCGCCTTGCCGACGTCTACATCGCGATGGGCCAGACGGCGGAAAACGTGGCCGCCTTGCGCGGCATCACCAGGGCGATGCAGGACGAGTTCGCCGCCCGCAGCCAGAACAACGCCGAGAAGGCGATCGCCGACGGCTTCTTCGAGCGGGAGATCACTCCGGTGACGACGCCGGACGGCAACGTGGTCAGCACCGATGACGGGCCGCGGGCCGGAGTGACCGTCGAAGGCATGGCCGGCCTCAAACCGGTCTTCCGCCCGGACGGCACGATCACCGCTGGCAACGCCTGCCCGCTCAACGACGGAGCCGCCGCCGTGGTCGTGCTGAGCGACACCAAGGCCCGCGAGCTCGGCCTGACCCCGCTGGCTCGAATCGTCTCCACCGGGGTCACCGCCCTGAGTCCGGAGATCATGGGACTCGGGCCGGTGGAAGCCTCCCGGCAGGCGCTGGCGCGGGCCGGGATGAGCATCGCGGACATGGACCTGGTGGAGATCAACGAAGCGTTCGCCGCTCAAGTCATCCCGTCCTACCGGGACCTGGGCGTCGACCTCGACAAGCTCAACGTCCACGGCGGCGCGATCGCGGTCGGCCACCCGTTCGGCATGACCGGCGCCCGCATCACCGGCACCTTGATCAACGGCCTGCAGACCGCCGACAAGACGCTCGGCCTGGAGACCATGTGCGTCGGCGGGGGCCAGGGCATGGCGATGGTGATCGAGCGGCTGTCCTAGCGCCTAGCGTCTAGCTGCTGCGCCACGGGCCGTACGCCGGGCAGCGGTGCTGCGCCTCGATGAGCAGCAGCCGGGGGGAGGCCACGGCGCCGGGGGTGAGTACCTCGAGCGCGGCCGCTGCCGACTCCCAGCCCGGCGGCGAGCCGTCCAGATCGCGCCGGTGCAGCAACACCTCGGCGAGCGCACCGGCAGCCACCGCGTCGACGGCGACCGACATGGTCAGCGTGGGCTCAAGCGCGGCCACCAGGTCGTTGGCGGTTACGGCCAAGGCGTCGGCCAGCGCGAGCGGGGGCAGGTCGGGCATCTTCCGCCAGGACGGCTCCTCGTTCGAGCCGGTCGACTCGATTCCCTGGGCGGTGTTCGCGAGCGCCTGCGCCAGGTGGCGCGCCACCGCCGCCCTGGAGGCGAACGGCGGGGCCTCGGCGGCGTACCGTGCTTCAGTGAACCCCCGCAACCGACGTACCAGGAGGCCGGCTTCCCGGTCGAGCAGCCGTCGGAGACCTGCCAGCTGCGCGGACACGCCGGCCAACCTACCGACCGACCAGTGGTCCTCAGCTGCCCCTTGTCTTAGGTCGCCCGCCTGAGGCACGCTGCTGACACCGACAGCCGATATTGCGGGAGGCGCAGATGTCGCTCCACCACTCCGCGGAGACCCAACAGAGCCTGCTGGCCAGGATCCCCGAAGTGACCGGACGACAGCTGCGCGAGTGGTTCTCCTACCTGGAGAACGGGCCCAGTCTGCTGCGGTTCGAGGAGCGGGTGAACTGGCTGGCCGACGAGCACTCGCTGCCGCACGGTTACGCCACCGCAATCGTGAAGGAGCACGACCGGCGGCGCATGGCCGCTCGCGGCTGAGGCCGTGGACCTGGACGCCGCCCGGGGGCACGTGCGCGCCAACCACCGGGCCGTACTCGCGACGCTGCGTCGGGACGGGGGGCCACAGCTATCGCCGGTGGCGGCGACTGTGGACGACGCCGGCCGAGTCGTGGTCAGCTCGCGCGAGACCGCGATGAAGACCCGCAACCTGCGCCGAGACCCGCGCGCGTGGCTCTGCGTCATGTCGGACCGGTTCTGGGGTCCGTGGGTGCAGGTCGAAGGTCAGGTCGAGATCCTGTCGCTGCCAGCGGCGATGGAGCCGCTGGTCGAGTACTACCGCTCCATCTCCGGGGAGCATGGCGACTGGGCCGACTACCGGGCCGCCATGGAGCTCGAAGGCCGGGTGCTGCTGCAGATCGAGCTGATTCGCGCCGGCCCCGACGTCAGCGGCTGAGGTCCGTGGGCCTACCGGACCTCGATGCGGGCGGCGTGCCCACCGGACCTCGCCAGCCGCCGATCTCGGGTGACCAACGGAGCGCGGAGGGCTTCGGCGAGCACGACGTAGGCGGCGTCGTACGTCGAGATGTTGTGCCGAAGCTGGAAAGCCCGCTGTCGTAGGGCATCGGCCGAGGGCCAGCGCCGTATCGGCAGGTCGTTAAAGTCGATCAACACGTCGTGGGCCCGTGCTTGTGTCAAGTGCCCGGCCAGAGTAAGCCCGCGGACCGCGGACACCACCTCGTAGTCGAGCAGCGTCGGCGCGTGGAGGTCTTCGCCGGCGAGGTAGGTGCGCAGGTCATCCGTGCCTGATACCGCTGTGAGCGCGTCGACGACAGCCGCGCTGTCGACAACGATCACCTGTCGTAGAGGTGTTGTAGCTGTTCCTAACGCTCTGCCCTGACCGCAGTGATGACGTCGACCGCTGAAGCCTCCGCTCGCTCGGCGCGCTGAGCAGCACGGCCCAGGACCTCGGCGACCGTGGGGCGCGCCGCTTCCCGGACGATGAGGTCGAGCAGGTAGGCGTTGAGGGACTCGCCCCTGGCAGCGGCGCGGGCTTTGAGAGCGCGCCGGGCCTCGTCGGGGACGTTGCGGATCTGCAGCAGCGAGGCCATACGCTCTATCGTATCCGCAGCTCAATACAGGTTGCATCCATCGGCGATGCTCCCAGCGTCGTCGCTAGCGGCGGAGCTTCGACAGCAGCCGCAGGAGCTCGAGGTAGACCCACACGAACCCCACCAGCAGGCCGTACGACGCCCGCCACGCCTCGGACTTGGGTGCGCCGGCCGCGATGGCCCGCTCGATGAAGTCGAAGTCGAGGATGAACTGCAGGGAGGCGACCACCAGGATGCCGATGCTGAACAGGATTCCGATCGGGGTGGCGTCGTTGAGCACCGGCAGGTGGCTGCCGGTCGTGAGCCGCAGCACGACGTCGATCAAGCCGAGCCCGACTACGCCGAGCAGGGTGCTGAACACGATCTTGCGCATCCGCGGCGTCGCCCGCAGCCGCCCGCTGCGGTAGGCGACCAGCATGCCGCCGAAGATCAATCCGGTGCCGAGGAGGGCCTGCGGCACGATGCCGGCATAGCTCGCCTCGTAGATGCGCGAGATCACGCCGATGAACAGACCCTCGAGTACGGCGAAGACCACGACCAGCGGCGGCCGGATGACCCGGCTGAAGCCGATCACGAAGGACAGCGCGAGCGCTGCCAGTCCGGCGGCCAGGCCGATGGACCCACCGCTGGGTGCGATCACCCAGCCCACCGCGGCTGCGGCGCCGAGCAGGCCGAGCAGGCCGAGGGTGTGGATGACGACGTCGTCGATCGTCATGCGCGGCTGAGCGCCGTACATGGTCTCCAGCTGGCCCAGGGACGGCGTCCCTTGTTGGAACCCGACGCCGCGGGAGAAGGCGGGGTTGCTGCTGCGGATCGTGGCCATCGCCGTACGTGCTCCTCTCGGACCCGAGGGTCGGGCCGGCACTACCTACAACGATCGCATGCGGCTC
Source organism: Mycobacteriales bacterium (assembly GCA_051000715.1). Classification (GTDB taxonomy): domain Bacteria; phylum Actinomycetota; class Actinomycetes; order JALYNC01; family JALYNC01; genus JBPCOB01. The sequence continues at coordinate 14,787 of JBPCOB010000132.1, read as the reverse complement.
GGTGTTTCCGTGCCGGCGGTCCACCCCGAATCGGTTCCCGGGACTCCGCACCGGACAGTTGTGCTGTCCCGGTTCCAACGAGCGGCAGACCACAAGCCCGCTTGGGTGCCGGCGTCACCACGAGGGTTGACGACGCTCCGCTGGACTGCGTCTGGTACCCCCGGTCGGACTCGAACCGACACTGGAGCACCTTTTAAGGGTGCCTCCTCTAGCCATTTGGGATACGGGGGCAACTGAGCCGAGCGCATGTCCACTCTACGGTTTGGAGGAAGCCATGCCGGCTCGGTTGGCGAGGGTAGTCAACAGCCGCGCCACGCCGACGGGGTCGACGATCATGTGCAGGTGCTTGCCGGGAAGGTGCTCCACCGGCCAGCCCCGGGCGCGTGCCGCGGCCGCGGTCTCGTCGTACGGCGGCCCGAACAGGACATAGGCGCACGGCCGGTCGTCCGAACCGGGCGGGACGGGGACACGCTCCTCGTAGTAGGCCAACGGCAGTCTCGGTTGCTCGGCCGTCACCGCCTGGCGTCGCTTCGTCCGGAAACATCGGCGCTACGTCGGACTCGTCCCACCAGTCGGTCCACGGTGGAAGAACGCCGTCCGATGACTTCAACCGCAGGAACGGCAGCAGCTCCGGGGGCGCCACCGGCGTCTCACCCGAGCGTGCCGGCAGGCTGGCATCGACGAACATGCAGCCGGCGACGGCACGGCCCAGCCCCGTTGTGATCACTGGCGCGAAGATCCCGGCGTTACTGTGCAGTGCCAGGATTACCGGCCGCCCTTCGTCCAGCCCGACAACGGCCTGCGCCACCGCGTCAGCCACATGAGGCCAGAACGGCGGCGCTCCTTCGGCAATGTGGCGCAGGCTTGGCACGATCGCATCCCAGCCCACACCCCTCAGGACCTCAGCGACCGGCTGCCAGGTCCGCGGACCGACGGACGGGCTGTGGACCAGCACGAAGACAGGCGCCGCGGTCGCCGCGGGCGGGTCAGTCACCAGCGTCGTGCCCCCCGTGATGAAGCCGCTCGCGATGGGCCTTGCCAACCTGCTCCACCACGAGTTGGTTGGAGTATCGGCCGCCATCGGCGGACTCCAGCCACTGCCCCCTGGTCAGCGGCAGGCCGCTGCCGCCGTCGCGAGCCGGCTTGACCGCAAGGACCTGGTGGACGCCGACCCGGCCGGCCTCGAAGGTCACTGCCGCGCCGGACATGTAGAGCCGCCACACCCGGGCCCGACCCACCGAGGTTCGCCGAACCGCCTCGTCCCAGCCGGCCTCAAGGTTGGCGACCCACTGCCGCAGCGTGAGCACGTAGTGCTCCCGCAGCGACTCCACGTCACGCACCTCCAAGCCGGCATCCTCGAGCGCCGAGACGGTGAGCCCGACCGGCAGCAGGTCCCCGTCCGGAAAGACGTAGCGGTGCAGGAACGACGACCGCGGATCCGATCCGGTATCCCGCGACTGCGAGATGGCGTGGTTGAGCAGCCGGCCACTCGGCCCGAGCAGCCCAGCGAGCCTCCCGGCGTACTCGGCCAGGTTCTCGCGTCCGACGTGCTCGGCCATCCCGATGCTCGAGATCGCGTCGTAGGGCCCGTCGGCCACGTCGCGGTAGTCCTGCAGCCGGATCTCGACCCGGTCGGCGACGCCGGCCGCGACCGTGCGCTCGCGGGCCAGCTCCGCCTGCGACGCCGAGATGGTCACCCCGACCGCCCGAACGCCGTGACGGGTCGCGGCGTGGATCACCATCGAACCCCAGCCGCAGCCCACGTCCAGGAGCCGCATCCCGGGACCCAGCCCCAGCTTGCGGCTCACCAGCTCGTGCTTCGCCGCCTGGGCGTCGGCCAGCGACAGCTCCACCGACGGCCAGTACGCGCAGGAGTAGGTCATCGACGGGCCGAGGACGAGCCGGTAGAAGTCGTTGCCGACGTCGTAGTGGTGCGAGACGGCGGCCCGGTCCCGGCGGCGGGTGTGCCGGGCGCCGCTCAGCCGGGCCTCTTCGGCCGGCGGGCGGGGCGGGGGTCCGATCGCGCTTAGACGCAGCGCGGCGGTCGCCATGGCCAGCCGTTCCGGCCGGCCGAGCGTGAGATCCGGTCGGTCGGCTCGCTCGGCCAGCCGGTCCGGCAGCGCCAGCACGGCGAACAGGTCGCCCTCCACGTCGAGCTCCCCGCTGACGTAGGCCCGCGCCAGCCCCAGCTCGTTGGGCTGCCAAAGCAGTCGCCGCAGCGCCCGCCGCGACCGCACGACGATAGTCGCGACGGCGTCCGGCGGCCCGGCCTCGCTGCCGTCCCAGGCCCGCAGCCGCACCGGCAGCTCCAGGCCCGTCAGGTTGCGCAGCAGCGGCGCCAGCCGGCTGGCGGCGTCACCCATGGCGGCCCTCCGGGCGCTGGTCGGCAGATGGGGTGCGGCAGTTCAGCCGGTCGGGGACTTCGCCGGGGCCGGAGTCGGGGAAGCCGCGGACTCGAAGGCGGCACGCGGGTTCGCAAAGGAGCCCAGGGAGACGATCTCGCGCCGGAAGAACAGCGCCAGCGTCCAGTCGGCGACCACCCGCACCTTGCGGTTGAACGTGGGCATCCGGGTCATGTGATACGTCCGGTGCATGAACCACGCAGGCCAGCCACGCAGCTTGACGCCGTAGATCTCGGCGACGCCCTTGTGCAGGCCGAGACTCGCCACCGAGCCGACGTACCGGTGCTTGTACGCCGAGGGCTCGGCACCGCGCAGCGAGGCGACGAGGTTGTCCGCGAGCAGACGGGCCTGCCGCACCGCGTGCTGGGCGCTGGGGCCGCACAGCTGGCCGGGTGAGGTCAGGTCCGGCACCGCGGCGCAGTCACCGGCCGTCCAGGCGTCATCCACCCCCACCACGGTGAGGAACTCGGTCGCGCGCAGCCGACCCCTGTCGTCGGTAGGCAGGTCGGTGGCGGCAACCACCGGGTTGGGACGGACGCCGGCGGTCCAGACGACGGTCTCGGCAGCGAAGGCGGTGCCGTCGTCGAGCTCGACGTGTCCGCCGGTCAGCGAGGTGACCCGGGTCCGCAGCCGGACGTCGACGCCGCGCTCCCGCAGCTGGTCCACCGTGTAGGCGCCCAGGTCGGTGCTGACCTCGGGCAGGATCCGGTCCGTCGCCTCGACGAGAACCCAGCGCATGTCCCGTGCGGTGAGCCCGCCGTAGTACCGGATGGCATAGGTCGCCATGTCCTGCAGCTCGGCCATCGCCTCGACGCCGGCGTAACCGCCGCCCACGAACACGAAGCTCAGCGCCCGGCGGCGTACCTGACGGTCGGAGCTGGACGCCGCCACGTCGAGCTGGGTCAGCACGTGGTTGCGCAGGTAGATCGCCTCGGCGACGGTCTTGAAACCGATGCCCTGCTCGGCCAGGCCGGGGATGGGCAGCGTGCGGGCCACCGAGCCCGGCGCCATCACCAGTACGTCGTAGGACAGCTCGACCGGCTCGCCCTCGTGCGGCGCGAAGGTCGCCACCCGCCGAGCGTGGTCGACCGAAGTGATCCGGCCACTCAGCAGGTGACAGTGCCGCAGCACCCGGCGCAGGGGCACGACGACGTGCCGCGGCTCGAGGTTGCCCGCGCCGGCCTCCGGGAGGAACGGCTGATAGGTCATGTAGGACTCTGGGTCGACGACGGTCACGCTGGCCTCGCCCGCACGCAGTCGGCGCTGCAGCCGGAGAGCGCTGTACATGCCCACGTAGCCACCGCCGACGATCAAGATGTGCGGTCGCGGGCTGCGCCTCATGCCTCGATCGTGCCACGGGCGGTGTCCCGGTCAGCTGTCGGCATAGGACGCCGCCCGGGCGAAGACGTCGTCGAGCATGGCCGCCGTGAGCCTTCCGGTGAAGGTGTTCTGCTGGCTCGGGTGATAGCACGCCAGCACCAGCGTCCGGCCGAGCTCGACCTCGACGCGGTGACCGAACGCCGGCCGGGGCCTGGACGGCGGCAGGCCGATCGCGGCCAGCGCGGGCCACAGCGCGTTCCAGGCGAAACCGCCGAGGGCCACCGCGACCCGCAGGGTGGGGGCCAGCAGCGCCAGCTCCCGCTCCAGCCAGGGGCGGCAGGTGTCGCGCTCGACCGGCGTGGGCGCGTTGGCCGGCGGCGCGCACCGGACGGCGGCCAGCATCCGGGTGCCCAGGAGCCGCTGCCCGTCGCCGACCCGAACGCTGTTGGGGTCGGCGGCGAGGCCGGCACGGTGCAGGGCAGCGAACAGCCAGTCGCCGCTGCGGTCACCGGTGAAGATCCGCCCGGTCCGGTTCCCGCCGTGGGCGGCCGGCGCCAGGCCTACGACGGCGATCCGGGCGTCGGCCGGACCCCAGCCGGGGATCGGGCGACCCCAGTACGTCTCGCCGGCGTACGCCGCCCGCCGCTCGGTCGCCACCCGCTCCCGCCAGGCCACCAGCCGGGGGCAGGCCCGGCAGACCGAGATTCGCGCGGTGAGCTCGTCGAGGTCCGTCGCACCGGCCAGCCGGCGTACGCCGTCGGCGGTCGTTGCCACCGGGGTGGCCGGCGTCGCGAGGTCGCCCGGCCAGCCGGAGCCGGGCGGCACCGAGCTCACGTGACGTCGCGGCGCCGCAACAACAGTCCCCAGAGCCCGACCAGCACCGCCGTACCGAGGGAGAGCACGATCGCGGCCCGCGACGCGTGCAACGTGAACACCCTCGGACTGGGGAAGGGCCCGGTCACAGGCCCGTAGGTCGCACTCGACGACGCCGGGGGGTAGATCTGGACCTTGCCGTTCACGAGAGCTCCGGCGTTGCTGCTGAGCAGCCAGCGGGTCCAGCCCGGCCGCAGGTTGCGGCTGAAGATCTCGAAGGCGACCAGGTAACCGGCGGCGGCCCCCAGCGCGCCGGCGGTCGAGCGCAGGATGCCGGCCGTGGCCGCGGCGGCGGCGGTCAGCAGGCCCACCAGCCCGACGCCGCGCAGGCCGCGCCAGACCACGTCACGCACCACCCGGGAGGTCGTTCCGGCGAGCGTTCCGCGGGTGCCCGCGATGCCCCAGTAGACCAGCAGCTGGACCGCGACCGCGGCCAGAGCGATGGCCACGACCACGGCCGCCAGCGCCAGCAGCTTGGCGGCGAGCACGCGCAGCCGCCGGGGTTCCCAGGTGAGCAGGCCGGCAAAGGTGCCGGCCGACCACTCGGCCCCGATGGCGCTGGCGCCCAGGACGACGCCCAGCACCGCCACACCGACGATCGCGCCGGCCACCGCGTTGGGAACCGAGTGGGCGAAGTTGTACCGCGGGTCGACGTAGAAGTTCTCCGCGGTGGGACCCATGAACTCGCAGGTCGCTCCGGGCGGCTGCCGGCCAGCGGCCTGCTCGGCCTCGCACCGCTTCTTCTCCTCCTGCACCTGCCCGCCGAACTGGGCGACCTGCCGCTCCGCCTTGGCTCGCGCGCCGGCCAGGTCTCGACTGGAGTGCAGTGCGGTGGTCACCGCGCCGTACGCCAGGCCGGCGAGCAGTACCGCGGCCAGCACCCGCAGCAGCCGGCGGGCCAGCAGCCGTCGTACCTCCACTCGCACCAGCCGGATCACGGCAAAGCCGGTTCGGTCAGGGCGAGGAACACGTCCTCGAGGTCGGCGGCCTCCGGTCGCAGCTCGCGCAGCCACAACCCGGACTGAGCCAACAGCCGGGTCACCTCCGCAGCGTCGGCCACCGGTCCGACCAGCAGCGAGTCGGGCTCCTCCAGCACCACCATGCCCGCCCTCCGGAGCACCATGGCGGCACCGGCCTGGTCGTCCAGCCGGACCCGGAGCCTGCCGGCGCCCGCGCTGGACGCGAGCACCTCGCGGACCGAGCCCGACCGCACGGCCCGGCCGCGCGCGACGATGGTGACCTCGTCGCAGACGTGCTGCACCTCGGCGAGCAGGTGCGACGACAGCAGCACGGTCACCCCGCTGCGGCCGAGGCTGCGGAGCAGCTCGCGGACCTCGCGGATGCCGGCGGGGTCGAGTCCGTTGGTCGGCTCGTCCAGCACGAGCAGCTGCGGCTTCTTCAGCAACGCGGCGGCGATTCCCAGGCGCTGCTTCATGCCGAGCGAGTAGGCCCGTACCCGGTCCCCCGCCCGGCCGGTCAGGCCGACCTGCTCGAGCACCTCGTCGACCCGGCTCGCCGGCAGCCCGGCCACGCCCGCCAGCAGCGAGAGGTTGCGCCGGCCGCTGAACGCCGGGAAGAACTGGGGTGCCTCGATCAAGGCGCCGACCGAGCCCGTCGCCGCGGCCAGCTGACCCGGCACCTCATGACCGAGCAGGCGCACCGACCCCTCGTCCGCGTGCACCAGCCCGAGCACCACCCGAAGCGTCGTGGTCTTGCCGGACCCGTTGGGGCCGAGAAAGCCGTGTACGCCGCGCGCGCCGACGACCAGGTCGAGCCCGTCCAGGGCCGGTCGCCGCGGACCTGAGGTCAGCCCCAGGCGTCCCCGGCCCCGGTAGGCCTTGCGCAGCCCGGCGACCTCGACCACGGGCTTGCCGGCCTCGGCGGTGACGACGCTCAAGCGGAGAGCCGCTCGCGGAGGAACTCGACCGTGCGCGACCAGGCCTGCTGAGCCGCCTCGGGGTGGTAGACCTCCGGTCGGGTGTCGTTGAAGAAGGCGTGCTCGGTGCCGGTGTAGTCGTAGAGCGTGACCTCGCCGCCGGCCGCCTCGATCGCGGTCCTGGCCTGCTGTACTCCCTCACCCTGCGAGCCGCCCTCGTGCTCGTCGGTGTGGATCACCGCGGCCTTGGCGTCGTACCGGGTCCAGGAAGGGCGCATCCGCTCCCAAGGCATCGCCGGGTAGAACCCGACGGCAGCCCGTACGTCGTCCGACAACGTCGCCGACCACAGCGCCAGGCTGCCCCCCATGCAGAAGCCGACGGTCCCGATGCCGTTTCCGGTCACCTCCGGACGGCCGGCGAGGTAACGGGCGGCGCCGGCGATGTCGCGGCCGGCGCGGTCCATGGCCAGCCCCATCATCAGGCGGGTGGCCGCGTCCGGCTCGGTGGTCTTCTCGCCGTGAAAGAGGTCGGGGGCGAGCGCCACGAAGCCCTCGGCGGCGAGCCGGTCGGCCACCTCGCGAATATGCGGCACCAGGCCCCACCACTCCTGGATCAGGATCACGCCCGACCCCGATCCCGACTCGGGCAGCGCCAGGTAGCCCTCCGCCGTCTCGCCGTTGCTGGCAAAGCTGACCATCTCACCCACGATGTAAGACCTCCCGACCGCCCCCGAGCTCCGCGGCGGTCACTCTGCCATGCCGCCGGCCTACGCCGAGTAATGCCACCGGAGGAAACGCGACCAGCCCCGCCCGAGCAGCGTTAGGCCAGCGACCAGGCGATACCGTCCAGGATGTCGGACTCGCTCACGACCACGTCGGGGCAGCCGAGCCGCTCCATGACCGTCCGCAGAACGAGGGCGCCGGCGCCGATCACGTCAACGCGACCAGGGTGCATCACGGGGAGCGCGGCGCGCTCGCTGTGGCTCATCGTCAACAGCCGGTCGGTGACCTCCCGCACAGCCTCTACCGGGATGCGCGCGTGCTGGATGCGAGCGGCGTCGTACGCCGGCAGCTTCAGGACGATCGCCGCGACGGTCGTCACCGAGCCGGCCAGCCCGACCAGCGTGCGGGCCCGGCGGAGGTCGACCTCCGCACCCACGACGGACAGCGCGGCGTCGATGTCGGCTACCGCGGCCCCCACCGACTCCGGCGTCGGTGGATCTGCGGTGAGGTGCCGCTCGGTGAGCCGGACGCAGCCGATGTCGACCGAGCAGGCGCTCGCCACCGTCGCCTCGCCGAGCACGAACTCGGTCGACCCGCCACCGATGTCGACGACGAGGTAAGGCGCCTCCAAACCCCCGCCGAGGGCGCGCACCGCCCCGGTGAAGGACAGCGCCGACTCCTCGTCGCCGGTCACCACCTCCGGGGCGACGCCGAGAATGGCCTGCGCGTCGGCCGCGAACTCCTCCCGGTTGACCGCGTCGCGAGTCGCGCTGGTCGCGACCAGCCGGACCCGCTCGGCGCCCGTGCGCTCGATGTCAGCGGCGTAGGACCGCATCGCCGCCCGGGTGCGCTCCAGCGCCTCGGGAGCCAGCCGGCCGGTGCGATCCACCCCCTGGCCGAGCCGGACGATCTCGAGCCGGCGTACGACGTCGGTCCGTGCGTCGCCCTCGAGATCGGCGACCAGCAGCCGGATCGAGTTGGTACCGCAGTCGACCGCGGCGACCCTGGTCACCCGGCGACTTGGACGCAGCGGCCGGCGGCCCCCCAGTCGGGGAGCTCGGCCAGCGCCTGCCGACCCAGCGGGTTGGCTCCGGGGACGGCGAGCTCGTGCGCGACCAGCGCGTGCAGGCACTTGACCCGGTCCGGCATGCCGCCGGCGCTGCCGGCGCCGGGCAGCGCCTCGATGGCGTCCCGCCGGGCGAGGTAATCGGCGTGCGCGGCGGCGTACTGCCTCGCCAGGAGCGGGTCGGCGGCCAGCCGCTCTGTCATCTCCCGCATCCGGCCGGCGGCCTCCAGCCGGCCAACCGCGGCGGCCGCCCGTGGGCAGGTCAGGTAGTACAGCGTCGGGAACGGCGTGCCATCGGCTAGTCGGGGAGCGGTCTCCACCACGTCCGGCAGCCCACAGTCGCAGCGGTGCGCGACGGCCCGAAGCCCCCGTGGGGTCCGGCCGAGCTGTGCCGCGACGGCACGCACGTCGACCGGGGCCATCAACGCGGCCGGGGGGCCCGTCCGGCCGCCTCGACGCTCGACCACAACCGGCCGTACCAGGGGCCGGTCGAGTAGGCCGCGGCGGCGTCAAGCGGCGAGGTAGACGCCGGTGCCGAGGGCGGCAGCAACACCAGGTATCCAGTCTCGCCCGGCAGCACGAAGTGCAAGCGCGAGCGGGCCTGCGACCGCACGTACTCCGGGTCCGTCCACCGCCGGTTCGTCGCCTCCAGCGCCGCCACCTGCCGGGCACCGGCCCTCTGCTGCGCTTCCAGGCTGGCGATCTCGCCGCGCTGGGACAGGTACTCGCGCAGTGGATAGGCGAGGGTGAGAACCACCGCGCAGAGCGCGACTGCCAGCACTGCCGCCCGGCCGGTGAGGCCGGGTCGGCTCACCAGGCGCTCCGGTCCGCGCGATCGCGTCCCCGCCAGCGCACCTACCGCACGCCGCCCGACGGTTGGTCGGCGGGAGCCCGACGCCGGCAGCCGCCTGTCCAGCGGCCGCGCGCCGGCGCTTCGCCGCAGACCGCGGGCCGGCGTACGGCGGTGGCGAGGCAGCCGCATCGTCAGGCCTGCTCCGTCGAGGCGAACCGGGGGAATGCGGTGGCGCCGGCGTAACGCGCGGCGTCGGCGAGCTCCTCCTCGATCCGCAACAGCTGGTTGTACTTCGCGACCCGCTCCGAGCGGGCCGGGGCACCGGTCTTGATCTGCCCGCAGTCGATCGCCACGGCGAGGTCGGCGATCGTGGTGTCCTCGGTCTCGCCCGACCGGTGGCTCAACATGCACCGATAACCGGAGCGGTGCGCCAGGCTGACGGCGTCCAGGGTCTCGGTGAGCGTGCCGATCTGGTTGAGCTTCACCAGCAGCGCATTCGCCGCGCCGGTGGAGATGCCACGCACCAGCCGCTCGGGGTTGGTGACGAACAGGTCGTCGCCGACGACCTGGACCCGGCTTCCGAGCAGCGCCGTGAGCCGCGACCAGCCGTGCCAGTCGTCCTCGGCGAGCGGGTCCTCGAGCGAGACGATCGGATAGGCACCGATCAGTTCCTCGTAGTAGTCAGCCATCTCCTCGGCGCTGCGCGGCGTCCCCTCGAACCGGTACGCCGAGCTGCCGGCGTCGTAGAACTCGGTGGCGGCCACGTCCAGCGCGAGCGCGATGTCGCTGCCCGGCGCGTATCCCGCCTTGCCGATCGCCTCTACCAGCAGGTCCAGCGCGTCCCGGTTGCGCTCCAGGCTGGGCGCAAAACCGCCCTCATCTCCCACGCTGGTCGTGAGCCCGCGGCCCTTCAGCACCGCCTTCAGCGCGTGGTAGGTCTCCGCGCCCCACCGCAGCGCCTCGGCGAAGGTGGCCGCGCCGATCGGTGCGATCATGAACTCCTGCACGTCGACGTTGGTGTCGGCGTGCGCCCCCCCGTTGAGCACGTTGAGCATCGGCACCGGCAGCACGTGCGCGTTGGGGCCGCCCAGGTAGCGGAACAGCGGCAGTCCCACCGACTCCGCCGCCGCGCGGGCCACCGCCAGCGACACCCCGAGTACGGCGTTGGCCCCGAGCCGGGACTTGTCCGGAGTGCCGTCGAGGTCCAGCAGCGCCTGGTCGACCAGGCGCTGCTCGGTCGCCTCGTAACCGGCCAGCTCGGGGCCGATGTCGTCAAGCACCGCGGTCACCGCCCCGGTGACCCCCTTGCCGCCGTACCGGGAGTCGCCGTCGCGCAGCTCGACCGCCTCGAAGGCGCCGGTGGAGGCGCCGCTGGGCACCGCCGCCCGGCCCAGCGTCCCGTCATCGAGCGCGACCTCGACCTCGATGGTGGGGTTGCCGCGGGAGTCGAGAATCTCGCGAGCGCCGATCGCGTCGATGGACGGCACGGTGGCTCCTTCATCCGGCCGGGGAACGCTGGTCGTCGGCCAGCGTCGGCGGCTGCGAGCCTATCGACCGAGCGCCGCGCGACCACCCAAGATTCTCCACGGCGCGGCGAAATGCCGCTGGAGCGCGGGCTGCTCCGTTACGGGAGCAGCTCGAGGGTCAGGTTGGTGTTGTCCCCCGACCCGCCGCCGACCCGCAGTTGGCCCCGAACGTTCTGGAAGTTCTCGGTGCCGCCGGTCACCGCGTACAGCTGCTTGCCGTACTGGGTGGTGGCACCGGCGATCTCGACGTTCCCCCTGCCGGTGATGAAGAAGGTTGCCTCGCACCTGAACGTCGTGAAGTTCGCCGTGCACTGCACCGAGTCGTGGCCGATCACGCGCCCGGTGGCCCGGTTATGCAGGGTCTCCTCAAAGACGAAGTAGTCGCCCGGGCCGAAGTTCTTGGAGTTGACGTTGACCAACCGGAACGCATCCTGGTGGGCGACGATTTGGATCGTCTTGGCCGTGCTGATGTCCGATGACACCGCGGCCGAAGCCGAGCCACCCGCCGCCGTCCGCCACCCCTGCTGGGACCCGGAGGAGGCCGTCGCGCTGCCCAGTCCCGCGGTCAGCAAGCCGCCGGCAACCAGGGTCGCGGCCCCCGTCGCCGCCCACAGTCGTACCTTCATGCAGTCCCCCCTACGGAATGCGGCACGACCCCCGTGCCGTCGGACGCAGGCTAGACCCCGGCGGGGGCGACGGCTAGCGGCTGGACGGACCGGCTTCGCCGGCGAGCAGCTCGTCGTCGGAGGGCTCGTCCAAGGTGGCGACGAGCTCGTAGTCCGAGGCGGCCGACCAGCGCTGCTGCCAGCCCATCGCGTCGAGATCCCCTAGGCCCGTGGTGACCTGCCCGGCCGACCGCTCCACCGCCGCCAGCCGGTCCCGAAAGCGGCGGGCGGTGCCCCGCAGCGCCGCCTCGGGATCAACGTCGTGGAAGCGGGCCAGCGCGACGGCCGCGAAGAGCAGCTCGCCGATGCCCTCCACCCGACCGCTCGAATCGTCGGCCAGCGCTGCGGCCGCCGCGGCCACCGCCCGCGGCAGCGTCTCCGCGGCCGCCACTCCGGTCATCAGGAGCGGCGGCAGCCCGGCCGAGGAAGCGCGTTGCTGCAGCTTGGCGGCGAGCGCGAGCGCCGGCGCCCCGAGCGGGACGCCCTCGGTTGCCGACGTACGTCCCTCGGCGGCCTTGATGGCCTCCCAGTTCGCCAACACGTCGGGCACGCCGGCGACCTTCCGGCCGGCGAACACGTGCGGATGGCGGCGGACCAGCTTGTCCACCAGGCCGGCCGCGACGTCGTCGATGGTCCAGCCGGTTTCCTGGCGTTCCTCGGCCAGCCGCGAGTGGAACGCCACCTGCAGGAGAACGTCGCCGAGCTCGTCCCGCAGGCCGGCCAGGTCGCCGCGCTCGATCGCGTCGACGGCCTCGTAGGCCTCCTCGAGCAGGTACGGCGCCAGCGACTCGTGGGACTGCTCGGCGTCCCAGGGACAGCCCCCGGGCGAGCGGAGCCGGTCCATCGTTGCCACTACGTCCAGCAGCCGGGCGCCGGGGAGGTCGTAGGACCCGGATATCACCTCGAGCTCGACCACTCCACCGGCGGCAGTCTCCGTCCTGACGAGCCGGCGGAGCTCGGCGGTGAACGCCCCGTCGCCGGTCGGGCCGGCGACCCAGACCGCGGTCCGGCCATCCGCCGCCCGGGATCGGAACCGCGCGGCGAGCTCGGGCCACCCGTTGTCAGCGCCCAGCACCTCGACCGTCACATCGGCCGCGGCGAGGGCGGGGAGCCAAGGGTGATCGGGGTCTCCGACGCAGACGTGTCCGGTGTGCAGCTCCTGCCAGGCCGACCAGCTGAGCAGCCCCGGTGCGACCCGGGAGCTGCCGGTGACGAGCACGAGCCGGTCGGTCGAGCTCACCCGGCCGGCGACGCGGACGGTTGCTGGTCTCCGCCGGGGCTGGATCCGCCGCTGGGGGTGGCCCCGCCGCTGCTCGCCGGGCTGGAGAGCTGGTTGGTCGGGGCGTCGACCTGGCCGGTCTTAGGGTTCCACGTACCGAACCTGGGGCTCACCTTGATCTTCAAGCGCCTGCCGGTGTCGATGAGCAGCTTCTGCACCCGCGCCGTGCGCACCTCACGCAGCGCCTGCCGGCGCAGATCGGGCGTGGCTTGCGCCAGCGTGGTCGTACGCCGCTCGAGCACGTGGATCACGTGGTAGCCGAACTCGCTCTTCACCTCCACGAACGCTCCCGGCTTGGCGGCGAAGATGGCGTCGGAGAAGGGCTTCACGAAGCCACCGCGGCCGGTGAACGGCAGCTCGCCGCCCTTGTCCTTGCTGCCTGGATCGATCGAGAAGCGGCGGGCCTGGTCGGCAAAGGTCGACGGGTTGGCCTTGACGGTCGCCAGAATGCGGTCCGCCGTCGGCTTGTCCTTGACCAGGATGTGCGCCGAGCGGACCTGGTCGTACTGGTCGCGGTTCATGTCGTAGAGCGAGCGCAGCTGTGCCTCGGGCACCGGCTGGTTGGCGACCAGCTTGTCGCCGATCGCGTCGGTCAGCACCAGGTCGCGCACGAACCCGCGGATGTCGCGCGGCGAGATGCCGTTCTGCGCCGCCTGCTGGTCCAGCTGCTTCCTCCCGCCGGCCTGCTGCGCGTACTGGGCGATCCGCTGGTCGACCTGGCCCTCGGTCACCGTCACTTTCTGGTCCTTGGCCGCAACGGCGATGATCTCGTGGTCGATCAGCTGGCCGAGCTGCCGCCGTTCGAACGCCGCCCGGTCGGCACCGAGCTTTGACTTGGCCTGGGGGTCGGCCAGCGACCGGTCCACCCGATCAGTCAGCGCAGCGACGGTGATCCGGGTCTGGCCGACGAACGCCGCGGCACCGGGCGCTCTGTCGCCGCAGCCGGTCAGCACCAGCATGCCGGCAAGCGCCGTTACGCCGAGCCTGGTCCGTCGCGAGATGGTCACGGTAGTCCTTCCGTCTGAGAACATCGTTGGTCATCCGGCCGCTGGCCGGAGGAGGGCTTCCGGGTCACCGAGAACGGCTTGAAGCACATCACGGCACCAGCCGAGCAGGTCGGTGTCCCGCAGTGGAGCACCACCCATCCGCGCGGTGGTCGGCTTGGGCACCAGCGCGGTCCGCCCGGCCGCTTTGACGACCGAGCGCGGATACAGCCGGGATAGCCGCAGGGCCTGCGACTCGCGGAGCTCCAACGGCGCGAACCGCACGTAGCCCCCCTGCATCGAGACGTCGGTAAGGCCGTAGCGGCGGGCGTAGCCCCGGAAGGCGGCGACGGCCAGCAGGTTCTCCACCGGGAGGGGAAGCGCGCCGTACCGGTCCAGCAGCTCGGCCCGGACGGCTTCGACCCCGTCGTCGTCGGCCGCGGCCGCGATTCGGGCGTAGGCCGCCAGCCGCAGCCGCTCACCGGGGATGTAGTCGTGCGGCAGGTTGGCATCGACCAGCAGGTCGACCTTGACCTCGGCCACCGGCTCGGTCGTCTCGCCCTTGAAGTCGGCGACCGCCTCACCGACGAGGCGCACATAGAGGTCGAAGCCAATCGCGGCGATGTGCCCGGACTGCTCGCCACCGAGCAGGTTGCCGGCGCCGCGGATCTCGAGGTCCTTCATGGCGACCGCCATGCCGGCGCCGAGCTCGGAGTTGGAGGCGATCGTGACCAGCCGGTCGTGGGCTGTCTCGGTGAGCGGCTTCTCCGGCGGATAGAGGAAGTAGGAGTAGGCGCGCTCGCGTCCCCGGCCGACCCAGCCGCGCAGCTGGTGCAGCTGGGAGAGGCCGAGCAGGTCGGCCCGCTCGACGACCAGCGTGTTGGCGTTGGCGATGTCGAGGCCGCTCTCGACGATCGTCGTGCAGACGAGGACGTCGTACTCCTTCTCCCAGAACTTCACCATGATCGACTCGAGGCGGTCCTCGTCGAGCTGGCCGTGCGCGGTACCGATCCGGGCCTCGGGCACCAGCGCTGCAAGCCGCCTGGCCACCCGGTCGATCGACTCGACGCGGTTGTGGACGTAGAACACCTGTCCTTCGCGCAGCAGCTCGCGGCGGATCGCGGCGGCGATCTGCCGCTCGTCGTATGCCCCGACGAAGGTGAGAACCGGGTGCCGCTCCTCGGGTGGGGTCAGGATCGTCGACATCTCGCGGATGCCGCTGATCGACATCTCCAAGGTGCGGGGAATCGGCGTCGCGCTCATCGTCAGCACGTCCACCGC
>JBPCOB010000131.1:0-18688 GCA_051000715.1 Mycobacteriales bacterium | reverse complement strand
GCCGGCGGGAGTGGGCGTGCGTTCGTCGTCACTCATGTCGGGATCCCTAGAAGGTCAGGCGAACGGGTTGAACCAGGAGCCGACGCGGAACAGCCCACGTCCCATCCGATGCAGCAGGCCGGTGGCCGGGGCTGAGTGCGGCAGCCGGGAGATGGCCGACCTGACCGTCTCCTCTGGAGCGTCCGCGAGGACCGTATAGACCTTTCCCCGGCTCGACCAGACCATTCGCTGTGGCACGGTGTCACGCAGGTAGACGCGGGCGCCACCGATCTTCTGCCGTCGCCAGGAGCTCAGCTGCCTGGTGTCGAGCCGGCCCTTCTGCTCGAACAGGGACACGGTCGACAGCCCGTCGGAGAAGGACAGGTGCACGACCTGCTCGCCGTCGCTGTCCCGGCTCCGGGCGTCGTACAGCTCGAGGCCGCCGGGCAGCTTGTCCGGCACCGCCCAGCCGCGGTCGCGCAGCCGGGCCAGGTCAGCCGCCTGCAGCCGCCGGTCCCAGGGTCGTGGCGCCGGCTCCGAAACCTCGCCCCTGACCTCGTCCCCGGTCGTCGGCGCCAGGCCGCGGCCGACCTGTAACTCGACGAAGGCGCTGGCCCCGGTCATCCGCCCCCGACGATCGATGACCTCGCGGCGCAGCAGCAGCCCGGTGCCGGCATCCAGCCATAGCCGGGCAGCCAGCGAACCGTCGGGCCGGTGCACCTCGACCACGTCGGCCGGCCGGCCGGCCACCGAGTCCGGGGCGGCCAGTCCGACGTCGTACTTGCGCTCCAGCAGCGCGAGAGCCTGGCCTCCGAGAGCATGCGAGGCCTCGCTGCGGTCACCCTCGTACACCCGGATCCCGCCGGTGCCGGGGGTCGCGCGCACCTGGACCGTCGAGCCTTCGCCCGGAACGTGGCGAATCTCGACGACCACGCTGGTGGAGCCACCGTCTGCGCCCCATGACGACAGGTACTGCACGCCGGCGTACGCCGTCGCGTCGCCGGCACCGGCAGCCTTGCGCAGCAGCTGCAGCGCGGCCGGGTCAGACTCCGCCGACGGCCGCCAGCCGCTGGCGT
Source organism: Mycobacteriales bacterium (assembly GCA_051000715.1). Classification (GTDB taxonomy): domain Bacteria; phylum Actinomycetota; class Actinomycetes; order JALYNC01; family JALYNC01; genus JBPCOB01. Next base: position 17,633 of record JBPCOB010000131.1, on the reverse strand, counting down.
CGGCGGCCGCCGAGCCGGCGGGCGCGACCAGGCTGACGGCGCCAGCCGTGCCCAGCCCGGCCAGGACGGCGAACGCCCCCAGGCGGACGGAGTGCCTCACGGGGCGCTCGACCCGGCGAACGAAGCCGACACGGCGGCGCCGACCGCCGCCTCGGGGAAGGAGACACCGCTCGTGGTGGCCGCGTGCTCCACGGCGTACCGGTCCACCGCGGGGGACACCGGCCGGCCGTCACCCGGGGAGCCACCCGCCATGAAAGCCGTGCCCAACCCGATCACCAGGGTCGCCGCCACGCCGGTCAGGGCCACCCGCCCGCGGGATCGCCGGGCTGTCGATCGGGTCCGCAGGCCGGCCGGGCGGCGCAGCCCGCGCACCGATGGCGGCCGGCGGCCGGCGGCCGGCGGGGGGGTCGATGGCCGGTCCGACGCCCAGAGCTGCGGCGAACGGGTGCCGGGGGGGCTTGCGGAGCCGAGGGCCCGCAACCGGCTGTCGAGCCCCTCGGGCACCGGCGGCCGGCCGAGCTCCGAGAGCAACGCCTTGGTACGCCGCTGCTCATCCACCTCGGCGCGGCAGCGGTCGCAGTGCGCCAGATGCGCGAAGGCGGCCTCGCGCGCGCCATGGTCGAGCTCGCCATCCACCAGCGCGGCGGCGATCTCGCCGAGATGGGCGCCGTAGCTCGTCCGCCTGCTCACCGAGTCCCTCCCTCGGTCGGTCGGTCGGTCGGATGTTCCGTGGCGGCGGTGCCGCGGTCGGTCGACCGGTGAGCCAGCGCGGTTCGCAGCTGGGCCCGGCCGCGGTGGATCCGGCTCCGGACCGTGCCCAGCTTGATCCCCAGCGTGGCCGCGATCTCTTCGTAGGAGAGCCCCTCGACATCGCAGAGGATCACCGCGGTTCGGAACTCCGGCAGCAGAGCATCCAGCGCAGTCTGCACGTCACTGTCGAGATGTCGGTCGTCGAAGACCTGGGCCGGGGTCGGCTCCCGCCCGACGATGCGCTCGGCGTCGTCGGGCAGGCCCTCGAAACGGATTCGGGCCTTGCGGCGGACCCGGTCCAGGAACAGGTTCGTGGTGATGCGGTGCAGCCAGCCCTCGAAGGTTCCCGGCGTGTAGTCGCCCAGGGACCGGAACACGCGTAAGAAGACGTCCTGGGTGAGGTCCTCGGCGTCGTAGCGGTTGCCGGTCAGCCGGTAGGCCAGCCGGTAGACCCGGGCCGAGTGCGTGCGGACGACCTCGTCCCAGCTGGGCGGCGTCCACGGCTCGGCCGGCACCGGCTCGCGGTACGGGCTGTCCTCCACGGAGGGGCCTCCCGCCAGCCGCACGACCGTTCCGACCATGGTGCCGTCGCCCTTCCCTGCCGTCCACGCGAGGCAGTCGCTCTCGGGTGTCGGTTCGGCAACGATGCCGGCCGGACGAGGGTTCCCGACCGCTACGCTGCGGCCCGCACCGACCGCCACCGATCCGAGGGGGCAGCCATCCCCGCGTCGCCGCAGGCCAGCCGTGAGTATGCCGAGTCGTTTCTGCCCGAGGACGAGCCACTGGTCACCGCCCGGTCGCGCGCCGAGCAGGTGGGCGCACCGCCGCTGGCGCCGGTCAGCGGGGCGGCGCTGTGCTTCCTGGTTGCGGCGATCGACGCCCGGCACGTCGTCGAGCTCGGGACCGGCACCGGAGTTTCGGGGCTCTGGCTGCTGCGGGGGATGGCGGCGGACGGCGTACTCACCAGCATCGACGTCGAGCCCGAGCACCAACGGCTGGCCCGGCGAGGCTTCGCCGAAGCCGGCATCGCGGCGAACCGCTACCGCCTGATCACCGGCCGCGCCCTCGACGTGCTGCCCCGGCTGAGCGATGCGGCGTACGACCTCGTCTTCTGCGACGCCGAGAAGACCGAGTACGGCGACTACCTGCCAGCGGCCCTGCGGCTGCTGCGCCCCGGCGGCGTGGTGGTCTACGACAACGCCCTGTGGCACGACCGGGTGGCCGACCCGTCGGTGCGGGACGCGGCCACGCTGGCGGTACGGGAGGTTGGACGCACGGTCCGCGACGACGAGGGGCTGGTCCCGCTCCTGCTGCCCGTGGGCGACGGACTGCTGGCGGCGGTCAAGCGCGGCTAACACGGCACGGCCAGGGACTCATCTCCGTGACTTGATCCCGACGTTATCTTGACTGAATCAAGTTCGCGTGAAAGACTGGTCCGGATGACAGCGATGGTGGACTCGGCGACCCGGCTGCGTTCGGCGAACCTCCGGGTGACCGCCCCCCGGCTCGCGGTTCTCGCCGTCCTGCAACCGGGTCGGCACCTCGAGGTGGAGACCGTCGCCGCCACCGCCCGAGCGCGACTGGGCAGCCTGTCCACGCAGGCGGTCTACGACATCCTGCGGGTACTGGCCACGGCCGGACTGGTACGCCGGATCCAGCCTGCGGGCGGCCCGGCCAGGTTCGAGACCCGCGCTGGCGACAACCACCACCACCTCGTGTGCCGCTCGTGCGGTGCCACCGTCGACGTCGACTGCGCGGTGGGGACGCCACCGTGCCTGAGCCCGTCCAGCGCCGCGGGCTTCACCGTCGACGAGGCCGAGGTCACCTTCTGGGGCCGCTGCCCCGACTGTCAGCAGACGAGCACCAGCAGCTCACCCACCGAGCAAAGGGGAAGCGCATGACCGAGGACGCGCGGGAGTTCCTGACCGACCGCCAGGGGCATCTGATCCATGACAACCAGAACTCGCGAACGGTCGGCAGCCGCGGACCCGCGACGCTGGAGAACTACCACTTCCTGGAGAAGATCAGCCACTTCGACCGCGAGCGGATCCCCGAGCGGGTGGTGCATGCGCGCGGCTTCGTCGCCCACGGCGAGTTCGAGGCCTACGGCACCATCGGGGCGGAGCCGGCCAGCACGTACACCCGGGCGAAGCTGTTCTCGGAGAAGGGCAAGAAGACCCCCGTCACGATCCGTTTCTCGACCGTCATCGGCGGCCGTGACTCCTCCGAAGCCGCCCGCGACCCGCGCGGCTTCGCGGTGAAGTTCCGCACCGAGGACGGCAACTGGGACCTGGTCGGAAACAACCTCGCGGTGTTCTTCATCCGCGACGCGATCAAGTTCCCCGACGTCATCCACGCGCTCAAGCCCGACCCGGTGACCTTCCGCCAGGAGCCCAACCGCATCTTCGACTTCATGAGCCAGACGCCGGAGAGCATGCACATGCTCTCGTTTCTGTTCGGGCCGCGGGGCATCCCGAAGGACTACCGGCACATGGACGGGTTCGGAGTCAACACCTACAAGATGGTCAACGCGGCGGGCGAGGGCGCCCTGGTCAAGTACCACTGGAAGACCCAGCAGGGCCTGGAGTCCCTCACCCAGGCGCAGGCCGACGCGATCCAGGCCACCGACCTCGGGCACGCCTCCAAGGACATCTACGACGCGATCGAGCGGGGCGACTTTCCCAAGTGGGAGCTGTTCGTCCAGGTCATGAGTGACGACGAGCACCCCGAACTCGACTTCGACCCGCTCGACGACACCAAGATGTGGCCCGAGGACACCTTCCCGCTGCTGCCGGCCGGCATGATGACGCTCAACCGCAACGTGGTATCCCACCACGACGAGAACGAGCAGGTCGCCTTCGGCACCGGCGTACTGGTCGACGGCCTGGACTTCTCCGACGACAAGATGCTGGTCGGGCGGACGTTCTCCTACTCCGACACCCAGCGCTACCGGGTCGGGCCCAACTACCTCCAGGTGCCGGTGAACGCGCCGCGCGAGGACGTCGGTGTCAGCACGAACCAGACCGGCGGCCAGATGTCGCACGGTCGGGACAACGTCGGAGCCGACCCGCACGTCAACTACGAACCGTCCGGGGTGGCCGGGCTGCGAGAGGCCACCGCCGGTGGGCTCCAGTACGAGCCCATGATCTCCGGGCCACTGCAGCGCATGGCGATCGACCGCAGGAACCCCTATGGGCAGGTCGGCAAGCGCTTCCGGGAGGACATGGAGGACTGGGAGCGCGACGACCTCATCCTCAACCTCACCACCCTGCTCGGCTCGTGCGAGAAGTCGATCCAGGAGCGGATGGTGTGGCACTTCAAGCAGTGCGACGCGGACTACGGACGCCGCGTGGCGGACGGCCTAGGCCTGTCCCTCGACGCGCTCCCGGACTTCACCGACGAGTACGCCGAGCGCATCGGCCTGGTGCCCGCCACCTCCGAGCGCTGAGCCCCGCCGTCAACCGAAAGGCCCCGGGTCCGCCTGGGGCCTTTCGGTGTTGTGTCTCGTTGCTCGCGTAGGACCTCAGCCCGCCAGGCCGGGAACTGCGGAGACGTCGATCTCCGAGGGCTTCGCCCGGATCGCCACGATGCTCACCACGAGGGCGATCGCAGCGAAGACCACCCCGACCAGGAACGCCGTCGAGATCCCGTGCGCCAGCACCGCGTCGGCGACGCCGGCGGGCAGCTTGTTGCTCTGCGCGAACGCCTGCCGCTGGTCGGGCGTCGCGTTCGCCAGGAACTGCCCGATCTGGTGCCGGCTCTCGTTCCGGCTCGCCGTACCGAAGACCGTGACGAGGATCGACAGGCCGAGCGAACCGCCGACCTGCTGCGTGACGTTGAGCAGACCCGACGCCGCACCCGAGTCCTTGGCCTCGACACCGGAGACCGCGATGACCGTGAGCGGTACGAAGAGGCAACCCATGCCGGCGGCGAAGAGCAGCATCGGACCGAGGATCCCGCCGACGTAGCTGCTGCCCGTCGAGATCTGGGAGAGCCAGCCCAGTCCAGCAGTGGCGAGTGCGGCGCCCAGGACCATGAAGAACTTGGGTCCTCTGCGGAGCAACTGGCGCGAGGAGATCTGCGCTGTCACGACGATCGCGGCACTGACCGGCAGGAACGCGAAGCCGGCCTTCAGGGGGCTGTAATCGAGGATGTTCTGCACGAACAGCGTGAGGAAGAAGAACATGCTGAACAGCGCCGCGGCCAACGAGAGCATGACGACGTAGGTGCCGGCCCGGTTGCGGTTTCGGAACAGGCGCAGCGGCATGACCGGCTGACCGGACGAGCGCTCGATGGTGACGAAGGCGAGCAGTAGGACCACGGCCAGGGCGAACGACGCGACCGTTCCCGCATCCAGCCACCCTTCTTGGGCGGCGCGGATGAAGCCGTAGACGAGCGCCGACATGCCCAACGTCGAGGTGAGCGCTCCGCTGAGGTCGAACCGACCGGGGTTGCGCTCGGACTCGTTGACGAACAGTGGCGCCGCGAGCGCGATCAGGATGCCGATGGGGACGTTCACGAAGAGCACCCACCGCCAGGACAGCCACGACGTGAGCATGCCGCCGGCGAGCAGACCGATCGCCGCGCCGGAACCGGAGACCGCGGCGAACACGCCGAATGCTCGGTTGCGCTCGGCGCCCTCGGCGAAGTTCGTGGTGATGAGCGACAGCGCGGTGGGCGAGGCGATGGCACCACCGACGCCTTGGAGCGCGCGGGCGGCAAGCAGCCACCCCGACGAGTTCGCGAGTCCTCCGAGGAAGGACGCGAAGATGAACAACGCGATACCGAACATGAAGACCCGCCGGCGGCCGAGAATGTCGCCGGCCCGACCGCCCAGGAGCAGCAGCCCGCCGAAGGTCAGGGTGTAGGCGTTGAGTACCCAGGACAGGCTGGTGTCGGAGAAGCCCAGCGCGGTCTGAATGTGCGGTAGCGCGATGTTCACGATGGTGGCGTCGAGCACGACCATCAGCTGTGCTCCCGCGATAATCGCCAGCGCGACACCGGGGTGCTGCCCGCGTCGTGCCCGCCCGGCGACGCTCGGCGCCATCGCCGTCGATGTGGCCATTTGTCCCCCTAGAGAACGTTTGCGTTCACTACCACCGGGCACGCTACCCTTGCGGCGGTAGGAACGCAAGCGTTCACTACGGCGCCACCGGAAGGTCGCCTGATGGCCGAGCACTCGTCCCGTTGCGGACCGTCGTCGACACCCTGCGAGCACCGTCGGCGGCGCGGCGATGTACTGAAACAGGCGATCTACGACGCCGTCGTCGAGCAGCTGGGGACTGTCGGTTACGGGGCGTTGACGATGGAAGGTGTAGCGGGGCAGGCCCGCACGGGCAAGGCGGCGCTCTATCGGCGTTGGCCCTCCAAGGACGAGCTCGTGGTCGACGCCCTGCAGCACCGGATGCCGGCAGTGCAGGACCCGCCGGACACCGGCAGCGTGCGCGCCGACGTACTGGACGTGTTGGGCCGGATGGCTCGAGCCCTCAACAGCCCTACCGGCTGCGCGATCCAGAACCTCATGAGCGAGGCGCAGCGGGACCGCGACTTCCTCCGCCTGGTGCACTCCCGGGTGATCCAGCCCCGGAAGCGGATGATGACGGATGTGCTCCGGCGCGGCGCGGAGCGCGGGGAGGTCCGAGCGGACGCCGGCTCCGGGCTCCTGGCCGAGGTCGGGCCCGCGATGCTGATCTACCACTTCCTCGTCGAGGGTCCGCCGGTCACCCCGCATACGGTCAAGACCATCGTCGACCAGGTGCTGGTCCCGATGCTGCGGCCCTGACCTCAGGGCTCCACCTGCTGGCCCTTGCCGATCACGACGATCCCGCCTGCCGACACGGTGAAGCGGGCCCGGTCAGCTTGAGCGTCGACCCCGATGCGGGCGCCCTCGGGGATCACGACGTTCTTGTCGACGATGGCGTTGCGTACGACGGCGTGCCGGCCGACGTCGACGTTGTCCATCAGCACCGAGCCGGTCACCGAGGCCCACGAGCGCACGGTCACGCCGGGCGAGAGGACCGAGCCGCGCACGGTTCCGCCGGAGACCACGACGCCGGCGCTGACCATGGAATCGAGGGCGTGGCCGGTCCGGTCGGCGTCGGCGAAGACGAACTTGGCCGGCGGCAGCGGGGGCAACGACGTGTAGATGGGCCACTGCTGGTTGTAGAGGTTGAAGACCGGGTGGACGGAGATCAGGTCCATGTGGGCGTCGTAGTAGGCGTCCAGTGTTCCGACGTCGCGCCAGTAGCCGCGGTCGCGGTCGGTGGCACCCGGCACGTCGTTGCCGGCGAAGTCGTACACCTGCGCCTCGCCGACCGCGACCAGGCTCGGGATGATGTCGCCGCCGAGGTCGTGCTTGGAGGTCTCGTCCCCGGCGTCGGCGCTGACGACGTCGATCAGCGTGCGGGTGGTGAAGACGTAGTTGCCCATCGAGGCGAAGACCTGGTGTGGCGCGTCCGGCAGGCCCACCGGGTCGGTGGGCTTCTCGCGGAATGCGGCTATCCGGCGGCCGTCCGGCGCGGTCTCGATCACGCCGAACTGGTGCGCGTCGGCGATCGGCTGCCGGATGCCGGCCACGGTGACCCCGGCACCCGAGGCGATGTGCTGCTCGACCATCTGCCGCGGGTCCATCCGGTAGATGTGGTCGGCACCGAAGACGCACACGTAGTCCGGCCGGTCGTCGTACACCAGGTTGAGGCTCTGGTAGATCGCGTCCGCTGAGCCGGCGAACCAGCGCGGCCCCAGCCGCTGCTGCGCCGGCACCGGGGTGACGTAGTTGCCGAGCAGCGTCGACATCCGCCAGGTCGTGGTGATGTGCCGGTCGAGGCTGTGGCTCTTGTACTGGGTCAGCACGACGATGCGCAGGTAGCCGCCGTTGACGAGGTTGGAGAGCACGAAGTCGACCAGCCGGTAGACGCCCCCGAACGGAACCGCCGGCTTGGCCCGGTCGACCGTGAGCGGCGCCAGCCGCTTGCCCGCGCCGCCGGCGAGCACGATCGCCAGCACCCGCGGCCCCGCCACGGTCGAAGGATAGTCACCGCGGGCCGGCCGCCGCGGGCCCGGCGGTTACAGTCCGCCGGTGCGCGTCGCCATGCTGACCCGCGAGTTCCCGCCGGAGGTCTACGGCGGCGCGGGCGTGCATGCGGCGTACCTGGCTCGCGAACTCGGGCACCGGGTCGATCTGGCGGTCCATGCGTTCGGCCGGCCGCGGCAGGATCCGGCGGTCCAGTCCCACCCGCAGTGGAACGAGCTGGCAACGGCGAACCCGGCCCTGCAGGCCATGTCGGTCGACCTCTCGTTTGCGGCCAGCGCGCGGGGCGCCGACCTCGTACACAGCCACACCTGGTACGCCAACCTCGGGGGGCACCTGGCCAAGCTGCTGTACGGCGTACCGCACGTGATGACGGCACACAGTCTCGAGCCGCTGCGGCCGTGGAAGGCCGAGCAGCTCGGTGGCGGCTACGCGCTGTCCAGCTTCTGCGAACGCACCGCGATCGAGGCGGCAGACGCAGTGATCGCGGTCTCGGAGTCGATGCGGCGTGACGTCACCGCCTGCTATCCCGGCGTCGCCCCGGAGCGGGTGACCGTGATCCACAACGGGATCGACGCGACGGAGTACTCGCCGGACCGGCGTACGGACGTCCTCGACCGGTACGGCGTGGACCCGAGCCGGCCAATCGTGCTCTTTGTCGGCCGGATCACCCGGCAGAAGGGGGTCGGGCACCTCCTCGCCGCGGCCCAGCACCTGGACCCGGCGGCCCAGCTGGTGGTCTGCGCCGGTGCGCCGGACACCCCCGAGATCGGCGCCGAAGTGCGGCGCAAGCTGACCATCCTGCGGTCCGAGCGGCACGACGTCGTGTGGATCGAGGCGATGCTGCCCCGGTCCGACGCCGTGGCGCTGCTCAGCCACGCCTTGGTCTTCGTCTGCCCCTCGGTGTACGAGCCGATGGGAATCGTGAACCTCGAGGCGATGGCCTGCGAGGCCGCCGTGGTGGCGACCGCTGTCGGGGGGATTCCGGAGGTGGTCGCGGACGGCGAGACCGGGCTGCTGGTGCCGATCGATGCGCTCGACGAAGGCAGCGGCGAGCCGTGCGATCCCGACCGGTTCGCCCGCGACCTGGCGGATCGGGTCAACGCCCTGCTGGCCGCGCCGGAGCGGGCCCGGGCGATGGGCCTCGCCGGACGCCGGCGCGCCCTGACGCAGTTCAGCTGGCCGGCCGTCGCCGCCCGAACGGTCGAGCTCTACGAGTCGCTCATCAGCTAGATGATCAGGCATTGGCCGCGCTGCCGCATCATGAGGCTCAATTCGTGCAGCAGCGGGGCCAACGACTGATCGTTTCCAGTGCCAGGCGCAGCTCGGCTGCCGCCGCTGCCGCGCGGGCACCAGGCACTGGCCGTTCGGCGACCCGAGCCACCGGCACCGCCACGGCGGGGGCACCGAGCACCACCGCGCGAACGAGCCTCAGCCGCGGTGCGGAGGGCGACCCTGGGCGGGGTGACCGGGAGCCGCTCAGCCGGCCACGTTCTTGAGCGCGTCGCCCAGCGTGTTGGCCTCGTCGGCCGACAGCTCGACCACGAGCCGGCCGCCACCCTCGAGAGGCACCCGCATCACGATGCCGCGCCCCTCCTTGGTGACCTCCAGCGGGCCGTCACCGGTCCGCGGCTTCATGGCCGCCATCGCGTGCTCCCCTTCCGTTCACGGGTACGCCGCCGGACTCCGGGGCCGGCGGCGCCATCGGCGATGATTATCCCCCGCCGGAGCGGTGCGGCGGTAATCGCACGGGCGGGCGGCGGCGCCCGGCATACGACGCCCGGCATACTCGCCGCCACCAGTGCCGCCAACCCGCGGGAGACCCGGTGCCCGACGCCGTGCGCTACGAGCTCGCCAGCGGAGTGGCCACGATCACGCTGGACCGGCCCGAGTCGCTCAACTCCCTGTCCACGGCGATGAAGGTGGAGCTGCTTTCGGCCCTGGGGGGCGCGCGCGAAGACCACGCCGTACGGGCGGTCGTGCTCACCGGCGCCGGACGCGCGTTCTGCGTCGGGCAGGACCTGCGCGAGCACGCGGAAACCCTTGCCGCCGGCGGCGGCGTCGGGACGACGGTCCGCGAGCATTTCCTGCCCATCGCCCTGGAGATCGCGACCATGCCGAAGCCGGTGGTCGCCGCGGTCAACGGGATGGCGGCCGGCGCGGGGGCCGCGTTCGCCTTCGCGGCCGACTTCCGGCTGGCGGCGGACTCGGCCGCGTTCCTGATGGCCTTCGCGCGGGTGGGGCTGGCCGCCGACTCGGGCGCCTCCTGGACGCTGCAGCGACTCGTCGGCTTCGGGCGGGCGACCGCCTTGCTCATGCTCGCCGAGCCGATCGCGGCGCCGGCAGCATTGGAGATGGGGCTGATCAACGCCGTCGTGGCCGGGGAGGACCTCGCTGCTACCACAGCCGAGCTCGCCGCCAAGCTGGCAGCCGGGCCCACCGCCGCGTACGCCGCTATCAAGGCGCAGCTGGCGTTCGCCGCGGGCGCTGACCTACCGGGTGCGCTGGACTACGAAGCGGCGGTGCAGGAACGGGTCGGCGGGACCGCCGACCACCGGGCCGCGACGGAGGCGTTCCTCGCCAAGTCCACCCCGGTCTTCGACGGCCGCTGATCAGGGGCCGCGCCCGGAGCAACCGCCGAGATGGTCGTTCACCAGGCCGCAGGCCTGCATCAGCGCGTACGCCGTCGTCGGACCGACGAAGCGGAAGCCGCGGCTCTTGAGCTCCATGGCCATCGCCGCCGACTCCGCCGTACGGGCTGGTATGTCGGCCAACGCCCGGGGAGCCGGCGGGGACTTCGCCGGCGCGAACGACCAGACCAGCGCGGCGAGACCGCCCTCGACTATCTGAGCCACCCGGGCGTTGGCGATCACTGCCTCGATCTTGGCGCGGTTGCGCACGATGCCGGGATCGGCCAGCAGCCGACGTACGTCGGCGGCGTCATAGCGGGCCACCGCCTCGATGGAGAAGCCGTCGAAGGCCAGGCGGAAGGCTGGTCGCTTGCGCAGGATCGTCAACCAGGACAGGCCGGCCTGAAAGGCCTCCAGACTGAGGCGCTCGAAGATCGCATCGTTCCCCGAGATCGGCCGGCCCCACTCCTCGTCGTGGTAGGTGACGTAGTCAGGCGTCGCCGCGGCCCAGGCACAGCGGCTGCGGCCGTCGGCGCCGGCGACGAGGTCCGCGCTCAGCGGGCTTCCCGGCGTACCACCCAGCGGGCGAAGCGGCGCAGCGAAAGCCGCACACCGGCAGCGAGGAACGGCCGGACCAGCAGGAAACCGAGGTGGCCGAGCCGCCCCAGCGGCAGGTCCAGCCACTCCGTCCAGGTGAACCGCGACCGCCCGTCCGGCAGCTCGGCGACCTCGAACGCTCCGGTGCCACGGACGACTCGCCCGGTGTGCCGGACCAGGCAGCGGTACGGCGGCTCCCAGGTCGTGATCGTCATCGTGTCGACCAGGGAGAGCGGGCCGAGACCGGTCCGGGCCGCCAGCCGTCCACCCACGCCTTGACCGTCCTGGTGCGTGGGCCGGACGGTGGTCGCGAGCATCCACTCACCCTGACCGGCCCAGTCGGTCAGGGCCGCCCACACGGCCGGCGGCGGCGCATCGACGTCCACCGACAGCAGCAGCTCCGCCACGCCTTCATCTTGCCTCGTCGCCTGTCGCTGGATGAGCCGGCCGACCTGCCTCCCCCCCTGGCGGGACCTGGCGCGAGCCGCCGGGTCGCCGGCAGGGTGGATCCGGAACCGGGTTGGCCTCGTCCGGGTCGGTGCGGTCGGCGGGTTCGGCGGGTTCGGCGGTCGCCTCGAGTTCGGCAATACGGGCGTCCCGGTCGGCGAGCTCCTCCGCCAGCCGGTCCAGCGCCTCATCCACCTCGGCCATCCGGTAGCCGCGCAACACCATCGGGAAGCGCACGTGGTCGAGATCCTCCGCTGACAGCGGGCGCTCGGCAGGCAGTCCGCCGTCGGCCGCATCACGCGGCTCGTCCGCCAGGACGTCGCCTCGCCCCGCCGCCACCGCGGCCACGGCGAAGAGCACGGCGGCCACCAGCAGCACTTCTACGACGATCACGGGCCCGATCGTGCCACGGCAGGCAACCTGTCGGCGCGCCTTACCAAGCCCGAACACGCGGCATACGTTGCGCCCCGACCTTTGGGCGCATCCTGGAGTGGCACCCGCCGATCGCTTCCAGGAGGAACTCATGACTCGCCCCTCGGTCAAGACCCGCGCTGCGCTGTGGACCGCGGCCGGCGTCCTCGGCGCCGGCCTGGCGGCCGGTGGTATCGCTGAGGCCGTCTCCACCGCGACGCCGTCGCCCGGCGCCGGGCAGGCGGCAGGGCACGGCGACAAGGCCGCGGCGGGCAAGCAGCACGGCCAACGGCTGAAGCTCGACCGCATCGCCAGCCGGGTCGTCCACGGCGACGTGGTCGTGCGTACCAAGGACGGCTATCGCACCGTCGTCCTGCAGCGCGGCAGCGTCGTCTCGGTCAGCGCCTCCTCCCTGCAGCTGCGCAGCGTGGATGGCTTCACCGCGACGTACGTCCTGACCGGCGAGACCCGCATCCACAAGGGGCACAAGAACGCCAAGACCAGCGAGCTGGCCGCCGGCGACGCCGCCATCGTCGTGGCGGACCGGTCGGGCAGCGGATTGACGGCGACCAGGGTGCTGGCGCACCCGGCCAGGGCCGGGAAGCCCGCCAGCTCGAACACCGGCCAGTAGGCCGGGTCAGCGGTACGACGAGTCGAAGCTAGCGCGCGCGCCGCTGGCCGTTGCGGGCCGCATCCGCATCCCGCTCGGCAGCGGCGCGTTCCTCGTCGGCCCGCTTGATGATCTCGACGACTTCCTCCACGTCGTCGCTGACCTGCATGAGTCCGAGATCGGCCTCGCTGATCTTGCCGCCGTCGAACAATGCCGTCCGGATCCAGTCGATCAGGCCGGACCAGTACGCCGACCCGAACAGCACCACCGGGAACGAAGTCACCTTGTGGGTCTGGACCAGGGTGAGCGCCTCGAAGAGCTCGTCCAGCGTGCCGAAGCCGCCAGGGAGCACCACGAAGGCCTGCGCGTACTTGACGAACATCGTCTTGCGGGCGAAGAAGTACCGGAACTGCACACCGATGTCGACGTAAGGGTTGACCTGCTGCTCGAACGGAAGCTCGATCCCAAGGCCGACCGAGACGCCGCCGGCCTCACCGGCGCCCTTGTTCACCGCCTCCATGAGGCCCGGACCACCACCGGTGATCACGGCGTAACCGGCATTGGCCAGCGCAGCGCCGAGCGCCTCCCCGGCGACGTACTCGGGAGAACCCGGGGGCGTTCGGGCCGAGCCGAAGACGCTGACGGCGGCCGGCAGCTCGGCAAGCAGGCCGAACCCCTCGATGAACTCCGACTGGATCCGCAACACCCGCCACGGGTCGGTGTGCACCCACTCCGAGGGGCCGCGTACGTCGAGCAGCCGCTGGTCGGTGGTGGTTCCGTCGACCTGGTCCCGGCGCAGGGTCGCCCGCCCCCGTCGCTGCTCCGGTGGGCCCGCCCCGGCCGATGGTGGGCGGGGACGCTCGGGCGGAACCATGGACCCAGGCTACCCAGCCGATCCGGGACCCGGCACCGCGCGCGGTGCCGGTCAGCCGAGATAACCGCGCAGGAGCCGCTCGCACTGGCTGATCCGCGGCATCTCGACGTACTCCTCGCGAGCGTGCGCGAGGTCGGGGTCCCCGGGGCCGTAGTTGATCGCGGGGATGCCGAGCTGGGAGAACCGGGCCACGTCGGTCCAGCCGTACTTCGCAACCGGCTGCTGCGCCACCGCCCGAACGAAGTCGGCCACCGCCGGCGCAGTCAGCCCCGGGAGCGCCCCGGGCGCCGAGTCGGTGAGCACGCACTCATACGGCGTCAGGACCTCCTGCACGTGAGCCAGCGCCTCGGCCTCGGAGCGGTCCGGCGCGAAGCGGAAGTTCACCATGACCGTGCAGCGGTCCGGTACGACGTTGCCGGCTATGCCGCCTTCGATCCGGACAGCGTTGAGCCCCTCGCGGTACTCCATGCCGTCGATCTCGATCCGGCGTCCCCGGTACTCCGCCAGCCGGTCGAGCACCGCGCCGGCCCGGTGGATCGCGTTGTCCCCGAGCCACGACCGAGCAGAGTGCGCCCGGCGGCCGGGCACCGCGACGAGCGCCCGCAGAGTTCCCTGGCAGCCGGCCTCCACCCGGGCAGAGGTCGGCTCGAGCAGAACGGCGAGGTCGCCGTCGAGCCAGTCCCGCGCGCCGGTGGCGATCCGGCCGAGGCCGTTGCGGCTGGCGTCCGCCTCCTCGTTGTCGTAGAAGAGGTAGGACACGTCCCGGCCGGGCGCCGGCACCTGGGCGGCCAGCCGCAGCATGACCGCGATGCCGCTCTTCATGTCCGACGTGCCGCAGCCGAACAGCCGGTCGCCGTGCTGCCGGGACGGCAGGTTGTCCGCGATCGGCACGGTGTCGATGTGGCCGGCGAGCACCACCCGCGAGGCCCGTCCCAGCGTCGTGCGCGCGAGGACGGCATCGCCGTCGCGCGCGACGACCAGGTGCGGCAGCGGGCGCAACGCCTCCTCGATCTGGTCGGCGAGGTGCTCCTCGGTCCCGCTGACCGACGGGATGTCGACCAGCGCGGCCGTCAGCGCGTCGGCCGACGCCCGGACGTCGAGCGTCACTGCGCCACGCCGTGCTCGCGCAGGACGGCGTTGAGCTGCGCCTTGTCGTGCCGCTCGCCCTCCGCCAGCCAACGGATCACCAGGACGCAGGGCAGCCCGAACGTCCCGCCGGGGAACTCTCGCGGGCGGGTGCCGCTCACTGCCACGCAGTACGGCGGAATGCGGCCACGGCTGACCTCCGCGCCGGTCTGCACGTCGATGACCGGGATCGACGGGTTGAGGATCACCCCGGCCCCCACGACCGCCCCAGGACCGACTCGGGCACCTTCGGTGATCATGGCTCGGCTGCCGACCAGCGCGTCGTCCTCGACCACGACCGGCACGGCGTTCACCGGCTCGAGCACACCGCCGATCCCGACACCGCCGGACAGGTGCACCCGCTCGCCGATCTGCGCACAGGAGCCGACGGTGGCCCACGTGTCCACCAGCGTGCCGGCACCCACCCGCGCGCCGATGTTGGTGTAGGACGGCATCAGGACCACGCCCGGTTCGAGGTGGCTTCCCCAGCGGGCGATCGCCCCGGGCACCACCCGGACGCCGTCGAACCGGGTCTTGACCGGCAGCCGGTCGGCGTACCGGAAGTTTCCCGCCGCCGACTCGGTCATCGGCAGCACCTTGAACGCGAGCAGGATCGCCCGCTTGGCCCGCTCGTCCACAAGGACGCGGTCCTCGGCCACGGTGGCGACCCGGACGCTGCCGTCGTCGAGCAGGTCGACCGCCTCGATCACGACCTTGCGGGCGTCCTCGTCGGCCGGCGAGAGGTCGGCGCGGCGCTCCCACAGCTCATCGACGAGCGGTGAAATCGGGCTCGTTCGCTCGGTCACGGAAAGCCAGCCTATGCCGAGGTTGGCGGCCAGCATGCCTGAAGCTTGACTCGGCCCACCTTGAGTCTTTTCCCTCCGCGTGGATCGATCGTTGGACCGTCCACCCACCGGAATCAACGGAATCAGCGGGTGGAACGTCCTTTGATCGATCCACTTCACACGGATCGGGGCGCGAGGAGGCCGGGACGGGCAGTCATGCCGGCCGCGCGGCGAGCCGCTGGGCGGCCGCCGCGACCCGCTCGTCGGTGGCGGTCAGCGCCACTCGGACGTGGTTCATCCCGGCGTCGCCGTAGAAGTCCCCGGGGGCGACCAGGATCCCGATCGCCGCCAGCCGGTCGACGCTGATCCAGCCCGGCTCGCCACGGGTGGCCCAGAGGTAGAGCCCGGCCTCGGAGTGCTCGATCCGGAAGCCGGCCGCTTCCAGCGCCGGGCGCAGCACCGCACGTCGGCCGGCGTAGCGGGCTCGCTGCACCTCCACGTGCGCGTCGTCCCGCAGCACCGCCGTCATGGCGGCCTGCACCGGAGCCGGCACGATCAAGCCTGCGTGCTTGCGCACCTCGAGCAGCTCGCGGACCAGGGCCGGGTCACCGGCCACGAAGCCGGCCCGGTAGCCGGCCAGGTTCGACCGCTTGGACAGCGAGTGGACGCTGAGCAATCCCTCGACGCTGTCGCCGCACACGGCCGGGTCGAGCACCGAGACCGGCCGCGCGTCCCAGCCGAACTCCAGGTAGCACTCGTCGCTGGCGACGAGCGCGCCGCGCTCCCGGGCCCATGCCACCACCTTGGCGAGATGCGCGGCGGGAAGCACCTGCCCGGTCGGGTTCGCCGGCGAGTTCAGCCACACCAGGCGCACCGGAGCCGGGCCGAGCTCGACCAGCCCGTCGGTCGGCACCGCCTCGGCACCGGCCAGCCGGACACCCACGTCGTACGTCGGATAGGCCAGCCGCGGCACGACCGCCACGTCGCTCCGGCCGAGGCCGAGCAGCGTGGGCAGCAGCGCGACCAGCTCCTTGGACCCGATCGTGGGTAGCACGGCGGCCGGGTCCAGCGCGAGCACGCCGAACCGTCGGGCCAGCCAGCCGACGGCCGCTTCCCGCAGCTCCGCCGTACCGGCGGTGTAGGGGTAACCGGGCGCGTCGGCGGCGGCCGACAGTGCATCGCGGGCGACCGCCGGGGTCGGGTCGACCGGCGTACCGATGGACAGGTCGACGATCCCGTCCGGATGGGCGCGGGCGATCTCGGCGTAAGGCGTCAGCCGGTCCCACGGGAAGAGCGGAAGCCGGGCGGAAACGGAGCGGGACAGGGGCCGCGCAGCCCACCCCGGCGAGGCGGACGGCGCCAGCGAGGGCGTGCCGGCGGTCAGTGGCCCTCACCCATCGGCGGCAGGGCCGCAATCAGCGGATGATCCTTGTCGAGCTTGCCGACCTTGGAGGCACCGCCGGGCGAGCCCAGGTCGTCGAAGAACTCGACGTTCGCCTTGTAGTAGTCCTTCCACTGCTCGGGTGTGTCGTCCTCGTAGAAGATCGCCTCGACGGGGCAGACCGGCTCGCAGGCGCCGCAGTCGACGCACTCGTCGGGATGGATGTAGAGCATCCGGTTGC
This sequence comes from Mycobacteriales bacterium, assembly GCA_051000715.1. Lineage (GTDB taxonomy): Bacteria > Actinomycetota > Actinomycetes > JALYNC01 > JALYNC01 > JBPCOB01. The sequence goes on along the minus strand of JBPCOB010000131.1, from coordinate 752 downwards.
CTTCGTAGATGCAGTCGACCGGGCACTCCTCGATGCAGGCCTTGTCGAGCAGGTCGACGCAGGGCTCGGCGATGACGTAGGTCACTCGGGTCCTCCTGGGCTTCGGCAGCTTCGGCGCGCGGTTTCGGCGCCCCTTAGTATCGCCAGCGTCCCGCGACCCGTCATCTCCGGGGTGCCGCCGTGCCGATGCGATCCTTGGTGCGGTGACGCGCAGCTCGCGGGCCCGGTTCGCCGAGGTGGTCCGCGCCGAGCCGGTCGACCTGGCAACGGCGTGCCTGCTGCTCGGCGCCGAGGTGAGGCAGGACCTGGAGCTCGGGCCGTACCTCGCCGAGCTGGAGGCGCTGGCCGGGCGAGCTCGGCTGCTGCTGGCGGGGGCCGGCTCCCCGCTCCAGGCGGCCGAGGTGCTGAGAGTGGCGCTGGGCGAGCAGGCGGGCTTCGGCGGGCGGCCGGCGGACTACCTGGACCTGCGGTCATCCCTGTTGCACGAGGTGCTCGACCGCCGCCGCGGGCTCCCGATCCTGCTCTCGGTGGTCTGGCTCGAGGTGGCCGGCCGACTCGGCGTACCGGCGTACGGCGTCGGGCTGCCCGGCCACTTCGTGGTCGGGATCGGTACGCCGGCGGGGGAGTCCGTGCTGGTCGACCCCTTCGCGGGCGGCCGGTTGCTGCCGCCTGCCGGAGTCGCGGAGCTGGCGCGTTCCGCCGGCGTCGAGCCCGAACCGGCGCACCTGGCCCCGTGGCCGCCCACCGAGATC
>JBPCOB010000130.1:0-26804 GCA_051000715.1 Mycobacteriales bacterium | reverse complement strand
GCGCAGCCGAAGTCGAAGAGGTCGGTAGCGATCTCGACCAACATGGTGGCCTGATTCACGACGCCGCCAGCCGAGCGCAGGTCGTTGCCGAGCAATACCTGCCGGCCACGGCCAGCCAGGCCGCCTGCTCGAGGGAGACCGAGGAGCAGCAGTACGGCGACGGCGGCGGACTCTCGAACTCCTCCAAGCACGACAGCGGATCGCGGCGAAGATCGATGTGGCCGCATTCGAGCGGCTCGAGTCGTCGCGAGGCCGCACGACGGCGACGAAGCTGCGCGCCGATCTCGCCGGCGAGGTCGGCCGTGTCATAATGAGCGGGAAGCGACGGCTTGGCGGCGGGAGCTTCGGGGCGGCCCTTGGCGGGGCCGCCTTCGCCGTTCATGCGGCACCGGCCTTGCGCCGAGCCTTCGCCGAGGCAAGCGCCAGCTTCAAAAAGTAGGCGCTTTTCGCATGATCGGCCCGGCGGGCGCGGACCTCGGGCGGCAGTACGCCGTCCGGGTCGACCTGGGTTTCGAAGCGACGCAGGAACGCAGTTCGAGCCGGCACCGTGGCGCCCACCGGATCGTCGTCGTGAGCCCAGCGAGTGTGAGCCGCGATGCGCGCTCGCAGCGCGCGTTGCTCGGGCGTGAGGGGGCGAGGCAACGTCTCCTCCAAGGGAGATCGTTGCGGGTGCCTCAGGCCCGCTCGCCGCCACGGCGCAAGGCGTGCAGTTGTTGGTGCAGCGCAATGCTACAGGGTCGTGCGAGGAGGTGTGCCTGACTGGCGCACTCTTTTCCCTCGCGCCCTGTAGCGCGAAACCGCCGCCTGCAACTCCGTGACGGTGAAGGTCACCGGACCGTGGGTGCCGCAGGGCAGTTCGACTCGGCCGACGCCTACGACGGCGTCGGTGTGGACCGCGCCCGCGGCATCGCCGTGACGCTGGCCCTCGTTACGCACCCTGTCGACCGCCTCGGCGACGGCGGTCATGGCGGCCAGGACGTCGAGGGAGCTGGGCTCGTCGTTGTCCAGCCGGTCGAACTCCGCGACCAGGCGGGCTTCCAGATCGGCGAGCTCGTCGTCGGAGAGCTCGGCCAGGCGGTCGAGTAGAGCTACCAGCTCCGGGGCGATCCCGGCTTCCTTGTCGCCCATCGGCAGCCGCCGACTAAGGCGCCACCCCAAGTCCGGCAGGCGTTCCGTCTTGCCGCCGGCCTCTCGAGCACGCGTGACTAGCGTCCGTGTTTCCCAGGGCGCTAGTACCCATGCCGACAGCCACGGTCCGTCCGCGTCATCCCGAATGTTGCCGATGATCGACTCGCACGAGAAGCAGCACAGGTCGACCATCCTGCGGCCGCTCGGGGCTGGCGTCTGGGCCATCGGCCCCAGCATCGACGTCCACGCGCCTCCCTCCATCACAGCCGGTCCCCCAGCGCTAGGCGCCGGTGTGCATCGTGGGCACGTTGCACCCCGGTCGACGCGGCGTACCGGCTCAGCATGTCGCTGCTCCGCCAGCCGGCCAGCCGCATCAGGTCCCGCTCCTGACCGCCGGCGGAGAGGAAGGCGTGGGCGAACGTGTGCCGGAACCGGTGTGCGTGCAGCCTCTCAACCCCGGCCCGCTCCGCCCGCACCCGCAGCATGTGGTCGATGCCGTCACGGGAGAGCGGCCCGCGCTGGCCGAGCCACAGCGCGGCCGACCGCGGGGCCTTGGGGTGCGCGCCCCGGCGGCGCAGGTACTGGTCGAGCGCCCGGGCGGTCCGCGCCCCGAACGGAACGGCACGGATGCGGTTCCCTTTGCCGGTCACCACGACCACCTCGGCGTCCAGGTCGAGGTCGGCATGAGAGATCGCCGCGCACTCGGCGATTCGGAGCCCGCCGTCGAGCAGCAGGCGGATGATCGCCTCGTCGCGCCGGTCGACGAACTCGCGCGAGTTGCAGGTCTTGAGCAGCCGCTTGATCTCGTCGTCGGACAGCACCGGCACCGGCTTGTCCGCCGGCGTTGGCTGCTCAAGGCCGAGCATCGGGTCGCTGTCCAGCTCGCCTTCAACGACCAGCCAGCGGACGAACCGGCGCATGCCCTTGTGCCTGGTCAGCACGGTGGACGCCTCGCGGGTCTCCGCCAGATCCGCGAGCCACCCCTTGATCGCGTGCCGGGTCAGCGACGACAGCACCGGCGGCCGGCCCTGCGCCTCCAGCCAGTCGACGAACATCCGCACCGCCATCCCGTAGAGCTCCACGGTGCGGGGCGCCCGCTTCGCCGCCCGCAGGTCGCGGCGGAAGGAGCGGGCGAGGTCGTCCAGGCGTTCGTCCATCTGGACAGGTTATCCGGCGAGTCAGCGGTGTGCTAGTGCCGACACTCCGTCAGTTGGCCGTATCTCCGCTGCTAGGACGCTTGGCGCGGCTCGGCTGCACGCGCTTGGGCTCGCCCGGCATCTTCGGGAACTGCGGGGGGTACGGCGCGTCGCCGAGGCCGCGGTCGCGCTCGTCTCGTTCGGCCCACGCCAGTAGCGGCTCGAGGGAGTACGCCGCCGCGTCGATGCCGGCGTGCAGGTCGCCGAGCTCGGTGTACCGGGCTGGCATCGTGGCGATCGTGAGGTCCTCGGACTCGACGTCCGGCAGCTCCTCCCAGCTCACCGGCGCGGAGACCGGCGCCCAGGGCTTCGCCCGCACGCTGTACGCCGACGCGATTGTGCGGTCGCGCGCGTTCTGGTTGTAGTCGAGGAACACCTTCACACCGCGCTCCTCCTTCCACCACGCGGTGGTCACCTGGGCCGGCATCCGTCGCTCGATCTCGCGGGCGAAGGCGAGAGCGGCCCGGCGTACCTCGGTGAAGGTCCAGCGCGGCTCGATCCGGACGTAGACGTGTATCCCCCGGTTGCCCGACGTCTTCGGCCAACCGGTGTACCCCAGCTCGTCGAGCAGCCGATGGACCTCGGCGGCCACCGGCTTGGCCTGGGCAAGCGCCGTCCCGGGCTGCGGGTCGAGATCGATGCGCAGCTCGTCCGGGTGCTCGGTGTCACCCCGCCGGGACGGCCAGGGGTGGAAGTCCAAGGTGCCTAGGTTGGCCGCCCAGGCGACGTGCGCGACGTCTACCGGACACAGCTCGTAGGCGTGCCGGCCGGAGGGGAAGGTGACCAGGGCGGTCTGGATCCACTCCGGCCGGTGCTCGGGCACCCGCTTCTGGTAGATCGCCTCACCCTCGGCGCCGTCCGGATGCCGCTTGAGCACGGTCGGCCGCTCATACAGCGCACGGACCACGCCGTCCGCGACCGCGAGGTAGTAGTTGACGAGGTCGAGCTTGGTCTCGCCGCGGGCCGAGAAGTAGACCTTGTCGGGGTTCGTCACCTTGACGATGTGCGGCCCGACCTCGATCTCGACGTACGGCGACGGCATGAGCTCCCAGCCCAGCGAGCGGCGCCCGCTCCGGTCAGCGCGAAAGCTTCGCGATGCGCCCGAACGCACCCGACGCCCAGCAGGCACCGTCAGCGGCGCAGTCCACCGCGTGGAAGGTGCCGGTGCCTAGCTGCCGCCAGTGGTAGCCGCCGTCGGTGCTGATGTCGCTGCCGGTCGGACCGACGACGATCGCCGTATTCGTGCCCGGAATCCAGGCGGAGCCGGAGCGGTATTCACCGGGCGCGGCCGACTCAGCGACGAGGGTCCAGGTGTGCCCGCCGTCATTGGTCAGCGCCAGTGACCGCGGGGCCGAGTCCGGCGTCGTGTAGTCGCCACCGACGGCCAGTCCATGCATGCGGTCGCGGAAGGCGAGCGAGTAGATCCCGGCGGTGGGGCCGCTGCGGATGGGCGTAGGCACGACGGTCCAGGTGCGACCTCCGTCGGTGGAGTGGAAGACGCGTGCCTTGCTGGCCCCGCCGGTGGCGAACCAGGCGTCCCGCGTCCCCTTCGTCGTTAGGCAGGTGCCGCTGGCCGCGAACGCGAACTCACCGGGCAGCGCCTTGGGCATCCCTGCGGTCGACTGGACATGCCAGCTGCGACCCCCGTCGGTGGTGGCCAGAATCCGGAACTGCCCGTTGACCGGGTCGCTCAGCGCAATGCCGTGCTGCCGGTCGAAGAACGACATGCAGTCGTAGAACGCCTGCGGCTCGCTGTTGCGATAGGTGAGATCCCAGTGCCGGCCGCCGTTGCTCGTGACGTAGAACCGGAACGAGCCGGGGTAGTTCCCGATCGACATGAGAACGGCGTGGTTGGCGTCGAAGGCCTCCACATCGCGGTACTGCAGGTCACCCGTTCCGCGCGGACTGACCCACTCCCAGTCGCGGCCGCCCGTTGTCGTCCGCAGGACCGCTCCGTTGCTGCCGCTGGCCCAGGCGACCTGGCTGCTCACGGCGTCCAGCCCGCGGAGGCTGGCTTGCCAGCCGCCGTTGACCAGCCGCCACGACGGCCCGGTGGCAGCGGACGCCGCGACGGATGCCGTCAGCCCCATCGTGAGAGGCACTACGACAGCGAGCACGACCGCCGTACGGCGCCGAACCGGGACCCGCGAGCGCAAGGGCAGCTTCATGGGTGGGACCGTACTCCGCGGTCGCGGGTGAGAACAGTCGCCGATCAGCCGTATCGGTAGGCGTCCCGCGCGGTGGTGGTCAGGCCGTCGGCGTTGGTGACCTTGATGTCCACCGGACCGGCGGAGGCGCCGGCGGGGGTGACCAACCGGATGCTTTGCGCGGTGACCGCGGTCACCCGGGCGTTCCGGCCACCGATGGTGACCCGGAACCCGCGCCGACCCAGCCACCCGTCGGATGCCGAGCCCACGGCCCGGAACGCCTGCCCGGACACGATCACCTCCTGGCCGCCGGCGAGCGCGCCGCTGGCCGGTGACACACCGGTCACGCCGGGACGCGCGAGCACGCGGCCCCACGCCTGGGCCACCGTGAGCGGGTCGGCCAGCGCCACGGTGGAGGGAATCGCGTTCAGTGCCGATTCGAAGTCCGCCCAGCAGTAGAAGTCGTCCACGGTGGACCAGTGCTGGCGCCAGTCCGGCGACGAGCAGTCCCACCGCGCACCGGCACCGGTGGTGCGGCTGCCCTCCACCAGCAGATGGAACTGGAGCACCGCCCACTGCCCGGCCGGGACCTGCACCAGCGCGGCGAGGTCGGCCGGGTCGTCGTAGGAGTAGCCGGCGGAGGTGACCACGCTGCGGCACGCCGCCGCGGGATCCGGGTCATGGCAGGTGCCGCCGCGAAGCGTGTGCGTCACCTGGAATCCGGACGGGTCCATCGAGTCCTGGCGATTGCGGGGGTACGGCGGCAGCAGGTCGTAGGTGCGGCTGTAGGAGAAGCACTTCGACACCACGTCGCGCTGTGCCGCCGCGTCCACGTCGTTGACGTCGCCACCCTTGGGCCAGGCGAACAACCCAGCCGCCCGCCAGTGGCCATGCGCGCGCAGCGCCTTCAGTGCCCCGCAGCTGGTCGTCCACTGCTCGGCCAGCGTCGCGCCCGGCAGCTTGGTGCGGTCCGCTCCGTTGCTGCCGAACGTCCAGCCGTACTGGTCCCGCAGCGCGGCCAGGTCGGCCCACGTCGCGGACAGCTCGATCGAGGTGCAGTTGCGGGGCGGCGCCTCGTGCGTCCACAACCCGACCGCGGTGCCGTACGCCGCGAGTGGCCGGGGCCGGGCGGCGAGGCGCTGCCCGACGGTGAGCAGATCGACCGCGCCGGGCAGCGTCTGGCAGTTGTACGCGGCCGCCCACTCGGCCCGGCCGGCCATCACGGTCAGGAAGCCTCCCGTCTCGACTGCGGCGGCCGGGGTGCGACCGGGGGTCACCAAACCGGCCAGGAGAAACAACCCGGTCACCGAAACCAAGATCTTGTGTCGCATACAAGCATCCCCTTGCCAGCGCGTCTGTCCGCGAGGGTAACCCGCTCGTCCATGGGTGCGATCCGAATCGTAAGCACGCCAAGCCTCGCGCTCGGGCGGTCGGCGTGGTCCGATAGAGACATGACTGAGACCTCCAGGACCGAGATGCCCAAGACCGAGGACGAGTGGCGCGAGCGCCTCACGGCCGAGCAGTACGACGTGCTGCGAAGGGCGGGCACTGAGCGCGCGTTCACCGGCGCCTACAACGACCTCGACGAGCCGGGCGTCTACCGGTGCGCCGGCTGCGGGACCGAGCTGTTCACCTCCGACACCAAGTACCACTCCGGCAGCGGCTGGCCCAGCTTCACCGAGCCGAAGTCGCTGGCCGCGGTGGAGCTGGTGGAGGACCGCAAGATGTTCATGCGGCGTACGGAGGTGCGCTGCCGGCACTGCGGCGGGCATCTGGGGCACGTCTTCGACGACGGCCCCGGCCCCACCGGCCAGCGTTACTGCATGAACTCCGCCGCGCTGGACTTCGAGCCCGAGGACACCACGGCGACAGGGACTACGGCAGAGCGGTGATGATCTCCGCCAGCGGCTTGCGCCGGCCGGTGTAGAACGGCACCTCGATCCGGGTGTGCCGGCGCGCCGCCGCCCCGCGCAGGTGGCGCATGAGGTCGATGATGCGATGCAGCTCGTCGGCCTCGAAGGCCAGCAGCCACTCGTAGTCGTTCAGTCCGAAGCAGGCGACGGTGTTGGCGCGCACGTCCTCGTCCTCCCGCGCCAGCTGCCCGTGCTCGGCCAGCATGGCGCGCCGCTCGGCCGGGTCGAGCAGGTACCACTCCAGCGAGCGCACGAACGGGTAGACGCAGACGTAGGCTCGTGGGTCCTCCCGCCGGACGTACGCCGGGATGTGGCTGCGGTTGAACTCCGCGGGCCGGTGCAGCCCCATCACCGACCACACCGGCTCGGTGGCCCGACCGAGCGTGGTGGCACGGAAGCGCGAGTAGACCTCCTGGAGGTCGTCGGCGCTGGGCGCCGTCCACCAGAACATCAGATCGGCGTCGGCCCGGTAGCCGGCGACGTCGTAGCTGCCGCGGGTGTAGACCTGCTTGGCGAGCGCCTGCTCGAGCAACGCGTCGACCTCGGCGGCCGCACTCTCACGGACGGCGTCGGCCAGGCGGTCGCCGCCGGGCCGGGCCCGGAAGACGGCGTACATCGTGTAGAGCAGCTCGTCGTTGAGCTGGCGGGCGCTCTTTCGCACGTTTGCCGGGGCAGTCATGGCCCCCATTGTGGCGGACGGAGCTCCGGCAGGACCTCTCGGGCCGCTCGCTGAGCCGCGGCGATGCAGGCCGGGATGCCCACGCCGTCGTACGCCGCACCACAGACCGCCAGGCCCGGGAGTGCACCCACGGCCGAACGGATCCGGACCACCCGGTCGAGGTGGCCGACGGCGTACTGCGGCAGCGCGCCACCCCAGCGGGTGACCCGCGACTCCACCGGCCGCGCGACTAGGCCGACCGCCTCGGAGAGCTCGGCGGCCACCGTCGCCACCAGCTCGGCGTCGTCGCGCTGGAGGTCGGCGGCGTCGGTGTACCGGCCGACCGAGCACCGCACGATCGCCAAGCCGGGAGCGGCCGCTGCGAGGTGCGCCCACTTGGCGGTCGAGAAGGTGGCTGCCTTGGTGACCCGACCGTCGACCGCCGGCACCAGGAATCCGCTCCCCCGAAATGCCGGTACGCCGGCGTAGGCCAGCGTGACGATGGCAACGCTCGCGTAGTCGATCGCGGCCAGCTCGGCGGCCGCGGCCGGCGTCACCTGCCGCAGCAGCCGGGCAGCCGGCGCGGCGGGTACGGCGAGGATCACCGCATCGGCCGGCAGTCGCTCGGGGGCGGCGGTCGCTCCGAGCGTTAGCAGCCAGCCGCCGGTCGGGCCGCGAGCCAGCTCCCGGACGGTCCTGCGCAGGCGGATGTCCGCGCCGCTGGCCCTCGCGACGGCTTCCGCGAGGCGGCCCAGACCACCCGGCAGGGTCGAGAAGGCTGGACCGGCGTTCGGGGCCGGGGACGCACCGGCCCCCTTCGCCCCGCGCAGGAGCGACCCGCCCCCGCGCGCGACCGACGCCAGCGCCGGGATGGTGGCGTCGAGTGAGAGGAGGTCAGCGCGGCCGGCGTACACGCCGCCGAGCAGTGGATCGACCAGCCGGTCGACCACCTCGCGGCCGAGCCGGCCTCCGACGTACCGGCCCACGGCCACGTCACCCCGCTCCGGCGAACGGGGCAGCAGGCGGTCGAGGAGCAGCCGGGCGGTGCCGCGCCGCGACAGCACGCCGGACCGCGTGACCGCTGCCACATTTGTCGGTACGCCGAGGAGGGTGCCGGCCGGCAGGGGCCGTAGCCGGCCGCGGGTCCAGATGCTGGCGGCGGTGGTAGCCGGCGCCAGCAGCTCGCCACCCAGTCCTACCGAGCCGGCCAGCAGCCTCGCTTCGGGCCGGCGAGCCAGGAAGGCCTCCGCCCCCTCGTCAACCGCTACGCCGGCGACCTCGGAGGTACGCAGCTTGCCGCCCAGCGCCGGCGACGCCTCCACCAAGGTGATTCGCAGGTCCGGCGGGCCACCGCGGCGCAGGGCCAACGCGGCGGACAGGCCGCTGATGCCGCCGCCCACGACGACGGCATGAGGGGGCCGCGGCTCTGCCACGGACACCTCCGCTACGGCCCTGCTCCGGCTCGGTAGTCATAAGGCGGCCGGAGATCGTCGAACATGGGGAAGTGACGAACGTTGGTCGTCACGAGCTCGGCGCCCACCACGGCTGCGGTGCCGGCAATCAGGTAGTCGACGACCCCGATCCCGGAGTGGCTGCGGCGGTACGAGCGGACATACTGCCCAGCACGGCGGGCGACGTCCGCATTCACCGGGATCCAGTCGATCACCGAGAAGAGGCTTTCGAGCCGATCCTGCTCCCCGGGGTGGGCACCGGCCAGGAGCTCGAATCGGGTCAGCTCGCTAGCGGCGACCGGCTCGTCGGACCGGACCAAGGTTTGCAGCAGTACGGTCGCCGGGCGATAGTCGCGCAGATGGTCAACGGCCACCGAGGTGTCCAGCAGCTTCACCGGAGCCCGAGCTGCTCTAACCGCTCACCGACATCACCACGGAGCTCGTCGACGTAGTCGGCACCCGTACCGGACCGGCTGCTCCAGGCGCCTGCCGAAGCGCGCAACGCGGCCAGCCGACCCTCGGGCGTGCCCCCGCCGTACTGACGCCGCACCGCCCGGCGAATCAGCTCCGAGCGGGAGGCGCCCGTCCGGGCCACTTCCTGGGCCAGAAGCGCTGCCTCGCCGTCGTCAAGATAGATCTGAGTCCGCTGCACGCCATCACTGTACATCGGCAGATGTCGGCCAGTTGGGATCACGCTGCCGAAACGGTGTGCACGAGCTCGACGACGCGGGCCAGGACGTCGGGGTCGGTGTCGGGCAGTACGCCGTGCCCCAGATTGAAGACGTGACCCTCGGCCGTCTTGCCCCGCTCGACGACGTCGAGGCTCTTGGCGGCGACGGCGTCCCACGGCGCGAACAGGATGGCCGGGTCCAGGTTGCCCTGCAGAGCCCGGCCGGGTCCGACTCGCTTCGCCGCCTCGTGCAGCGGCACCCGCCAGTCCACCCCGACCACGTCGGCCCCGGCCTCACCCATCAGTCCCAGCAGCTCGCCGGTGCCGACCCCGAAGTGGATCCGGGGCACGCCGGCGTCCGCCAGCCCGCCCAGCACCTTGGCGCTGTGCGGCGCCACCAGCTCGCTGTAGTCCTCGGCCGACAGGGCGCCGGCCCAGGAGTCGAACAGCTGTACGGCGCTCGCGCCGGCGGCCACCTGGACCCGCAGGAAGGCCAGCGCGATGTCGGCAAGCCGGTCCAGCAGCGCGTGCCACAGCCGCGGGGCGCCGTACATCATCGCCTTGGTGCGCTCGTGGTTCTTCGACGGGCCGCCCTCGACCAGGTAGCTGGCCAGGGTGAAGGGGGCGCCCGCGAAGCCGATCAGCGGCGTCTCCCCTAGTTCTCCCACCAGCGCGCGAACGGCCTCGGTCACGTAGCCGACGTCGTCAGGTTGCAGGGGTCGCAGCCGGGCCAAGTCCTCCTCCGTTCGCACCGGCGCGGCCACGACCGGGCCGACGCCCGGCCGGATGTCCAGGTCCACCCCGATGGCCTTGAGCGGTATGACGATGTCGCTGAACAGGATCGCGGCGTCGGTCCGGTAGCGGCGGACCGGCTGCATGGTGATCTCGACGACCAGGTCCGGGCGCATGCAGCACTCCAGCATGGGAACGTCCGCGCGGACCCGGCGGTACTCCGGCAGCGATCGGCCCGCCTGGCGCATGAACCACACCGGTGTATGCGGTACCGGCTCGCGTCGGCAGGCCCGCAAGAAGGCGCCGTCGGCGGCGCGCCCGACAGCGGTCACCTGCCGATCGTCGCACGGCCGCGCCGCGAAATTGTCGGTGGCCCCTGCCAAGGTCGGGACGTCCGAGTACGCCAACCGGAAGGGGGACTCCCCGTGGCCGTCCTTTGGCGCCAATGCACGATCTGCTCCGACGAGCGCCCGTTCGAGCAGCCGCCGTGCGCCGACGAGCACGACCCGAGCTGCCCGGAATGGGTCTGCGTCGACTGCGGAGCGGCGTTGCTGATCGCGGTGACCACCTCGCAGCCCGCGGCATCGGTCGCCTAGGGCCGGCGGCGTAGCGGGATTTGCGCGCCCGTGCCACCCAGCGGTCAGCCGGTGCCGCCGCCGGCGGCGATCAAGGCCACGCCACCCAGCGCGCCGAGCACGCCCAGCCGCTGCACCCCGCTGAGCCGTTCCCCCAACAGCTGGTGCGCCAGCATCGCGGTGACGGCGGGATACAGCGAGGCGAGTACCGCCACGATGCTCAGCAGCCCGGTTCGCGACGCAACCGCATAGCACGCGTTGGCCGCGACGTCGCCGGCTCCGATCACGGCCAGCACGGGGAGGTCGGCTCGCAGCACCGTTGGACGCCGCAGCCGGACGCCGGCCAGCGTCAGCAGCAGGAAGACCGTGACGGTGCGCATCGCGACCAGCGTCATCACCACGCTGCTGCGGCTACCGTGCGCCACCAGGACGATCACGGTCCCGAAACCGACGGCGGCCACCGCGGCCAGGGCCATCGGCCGCCCGGCGGACCGGCCGGCCGAGCGCAGCTCGGGCCCGCTGGTCAGCAAAACCCCCAGCACCGCCACGATCAGGCCGAGCAGCTGACCAAGGCTGGGTGCGTCGCCACCGGCCAGACCGACCGCGACCGGTAGCGCCACCCCGGTGGCGGCTATGGGGGCCACCACGCCCATGGTCCCGTCGGCTAGAGCCGTGTAGAAGGCGCCCAGCGCCACCAGGCCCACCAGCCCGGCCGCCGCCCCCCAGCCCAGGTAGCCGCGAGCCGTCGTGAACTCACCGGTCAGCACCGCGACGGGTACCAGCATCGCCAGCGAGAAGGCCTGGGAGACCCCGATGACGGTGTACGTCGCAAGCCGGCGGCTCACCGTGCCGCCAAGGAAGTCCGCACCACCCCAGAGCAAGCTCGCCAGCAACGACAGCAGCGCCGTCATCGCTGGCCGGGGCGCGGCAGCCCGGGCTGCAACGGTGCCGGCATGCGCGCCAGCGTAGGCCGACATGGTGTCCGGGGCGGTGGCGCGACCGGCGCGCCCGGCCACGGCGGCATGGCGGCACGCCTACCCTGACATGCATGTCTGCTCGCGACGAGCCAGCCGCGTTCCCCGCGGAGTTTCGCCGAGCTGTCGCGAGCCTGCGGACCGCGCCGGTCCGGCCGGAGGTCGTTATCTCCGAGTCGCCCGCGCCGGCCCGGCTCGCGCCGTACGCCGTCGCCATGACCGGCGACCTCACCGCGGTGGACGGCGACGAGCTGGCCACCGGGCGGCTGATCGCGCTGCACGACCCGGCCGGCCAGGAGGGCTGGGAGTCGACCACCCGGCTGGTGGCCTACGTACGGGCCGGGACCGATCTGGAGATGGCCACTGATCCGCTGCTGCCCGCGGTCGGCTGGAGCTGGCTGCTCGACGCACTGCAAGCGCGGGGAGCGGCCCACGTTGCGGTTGCCGGCACGGTGACCCGGGTGGCCTCGGAGCGGTTCGGCACCCTGGCGGGTGGAGCCGACAGCGCCGCCGTCGAGGTGCGTGCCTCCTGGTCCCCCATTGGGGAGGATCTCGGTGCGCACTTGGCTGCCTGGTCCGACCTGTTGTGTACGGCGGGCGGGCTGCCGCCGCCGACTCAGGGCGTCCTGCCACTTCCCGCACGGCGACAGCGGGCCGGTGCCCGGGTCCCCGCCAAGCAGCGGTCCGGGCCACGGACCCGGTAGCGCTTCGGCCGCGACACGCCGTCCCTGTTCAGGACACCCTCGCTGCAGGGCTGGTCGTACGGTGATCTGGTGACCGGTACCGTCGCCGATACCGAGCAGGTCTCCGGGGGTCCATCGAAGGACGGCCCGACGCCGGTCCCGCTGCTGGAGCTGCGCGACGGCGTACCGCCGGTCGTGACCTCGGCCGCCGGCCTCCGGACCGCCATCGAGTCGCTGGCCGCCGGCACCGGCCCAGTGGCCGTGGACGCAGAACGGGCGTCGGGCTACCGTTACGGCCAACGCGCCTACCTGGTCCAGCTGCGCCGCACCGGCGCCGGCACCGCGCTCGTAGACCCGGTTCAATGCCCGGACCTGCGGGACCTCGGCGCCGCGATCGCGGGTTCCGAGTGGGTCCTGCACGCCGCGAGCCAGGACCTGCCCTGCCTGGCCGAGCTCGGCCTGCGCCCCCGGATGCTGTTCGACACGGAGCTGGCGGGTCGGCTGGCCGGCATGTCGCGGGTGGGCCTGGGCGCGATGGTCGAGTCCGTCCTGGGTTATCGGCTGGAGAAGTCCCACTCGGCGGTCGACTGGTCCCAGCGCCCGATGCCGGAGTCCTGGCTCCGCTACGCCGCGCTCGACGTGGAGGCGCTTGTCGAGCTGCGGGACGCCCTCGAAGCGGAGCTCGACCAGCAGGGCAAGCTGGCCTTCGCGCGGGAGGAGTTCGCGGCTATCGTCGCCGCTCCGCCCGCCGCTCCGCGGGCGGACCCGTGGCGGCGTACCGGCGGCATCCATCAGGTGCGGAACCGGCGTCAGCTCGGCGCCGTACGGGAGCTCTGGCAGGCGCGGGAGGACCTCGCCCGCAGCCGGGACGTGGCGCCGGGGCGGGTGCTGCCGGACGCGGCCATGATCGCCGCCGCGGTTGCCAACCCCGCGGACGCCGCCGCACTGGTCGAGCTACCGCACTTCCGGGGGCGCCGGACCCGCCGGCACGTCGCCGTCTGGATGGCCGCGCTGAGGTCGGCCCGAGCGCTGCCGGAGGCCGCGTTACCCCCGGTCGTCGGTGCCCGGGCAGGACCGCCGGCCGGAAATCGCTGGGCGGACCGTGACCCGGCCGCCGCGGCGCGCCTGATGGCCATCCGGACCGCAGTGATCGATTTGGCCGAGGCCCACGCGATCCCGGCCGAGAACCTGCTGCCACCCGAGGCCGTACGCCATCTTGCCTGGTCACCCCCCTCGGTCCCGGACACCTCGACGGTGGCCGCGGCGCTCGGCTCCCGTGGAGCGCGCGACTGGCAGGTCCGGCTGACGGTGGACGGGGTCACCGCGGCTCTGACAGCGGCGACCCCGAAACCTCCGGGCACGAACGCGGCCACCGCGGTGTCCGACATTTGACCGACCGGGCACCCCAAGTTAGGTTGCCCTTACAAGCCCGGCGGCGGAACTGGCCTCGAGGAGCGGCGTGGTCGGCAACTTCATCATCGGGTTGCGCGAGGGCCTCGAAGCGGCTCTGGTAGTCGGAATCCTCGTCGCCTACCTCGTCCGCACCGGACATCGGCGCCAGCTGGTGCCGGTCTGGCTCGGCGTGGGGCTGGCAACGGCTCTGAGCCTGGTCGTGGGAGCGCTGCTCACGTTCACCAGCTCCACCCTGTCGGGGGCGCAGCAGGAGGCGTTCGCCGGCGTCACCTCCATCGTCGCCGTCGTCTTCGTCACTTGGATGATCTTCTGGATGCGCCGCACCGCCCGCTCGCTGAAGGGCGAGCTGCACGGCCGGCTCGACACTGCCTTGGGGCTGGGATCCTTCGCGATCGCCGGTACCGCGTTCCTCGCGGTCGGTCGGGAAGGGCTCGAGACCGCGGTGTTCCTCTGGTCGGCGATCTCGGCGGCCGGGAGCAGCGCCGCCCCGATCAGCGGCGCCGCGCTGGGCCTGCTGACCGCGGTCGTCCTCGGCTACCTGCTCTACCGGCGCTCGGTCGCGCTGAACCTCGCGACGTTCTTCAAGGTGACCGGTGCGGCGCTGGTCGTGGTAGCGGCCGGCGTACTCGGCTACGGCGTCCACGACCTGCAGGAAGGTGGGGTGCTACCGGGGCTGAACGCGCTGGCCTTCGACGTCCGCGACGCGGTGCCGCTGTCGTCGTGGTACGGCGCCCTGCTGCACGGCATCTTCGGGTTCACGCCGAACTCGAGTTGGCTGCAGATGATCGCTCACCTGGGTTACCTGCTCCCGGTCCTCTACGTGTTCTTCCGACCGACCCGCCGGGCCGCGCCTGCTCCGGGAGGCTCGTCGCGGGTGTCGCCGCAGGCGACCGTTTGAATCACTGACCCCACCGCCGTAGGGCAGGAGACTCCGCCAGCATGCGCACTTCGCCGATCGTCGTCGTCGTCCCGCTGCTCGTCGTGCTCGCCGGCGGCACCGGGTGTGCTCGGTCCGGCGGCGCCTCGACCACCCGGCTGACCGTGACCTCGTCCGAATCCACCTGCGACGTCTCCAGCGTGAGCCTGCGGAGCGGCTCCCACATCTTCGCGGTCACCAACAAGGGCCGCGACGTTACCGAGGTCTACGTCTACGGCAAGGGCGACACGGTGCTCGGTGAGGTCGAAGACGTCGGGCCGGGTACGTCCCGCAACCTCAAGGTGAAACTGTCCGCGGGCTCCTACGTCGTCGCCTGCAAGCCCGGTCAGAAGGGCGACGGGATCCGTACGCCGATCACCGTGGCCGACTGACCCGAAACGAGGAGCTGCGATGCGCAGGACGCTGATCGCTGCGGTGATGCCCATGGTAGCGCTGGCGATAGCGCTGTCCGGCTGCAGTGGGGGCTCGTCGAGCGACTCGACGCCCAGGGCTGTGGGCAAATCGACCCCGAGCGGCGGTCCGGCCGACCATGGCACCAAGGCTGCCTGCGCCAACGTACAGGCAGCCTTGCGAACCGCACCGCAGGCGTTGGCGCCGGTGCCCGGCAATCCCCAGGCCAGTCTTCAGGCCGCCCGCGCGCTGGCCGACCTGATCGAAGCCGACGTCCGGGACAGCGACAGCCGTGAACTGAAGTCCGCGGTCGGTGGAGTCGCTCAGGTCTTCCGGGACATCGCGAAGGCCGGCACCAGCGGGGACACGAAGGGACTGGTCCAGAACATCCAGCGGGTGGGCCAGTACGGGCGCCAGGTAGCGGAGATCTGCGCCCGAGCTCGTGCCGGGGGCTGACGTCCTCCGCTCAGACCGGACTGGAGCCGCGTAGGAAGCGCTCGCAGCACCGCACTTCGGGGCTACTGGTCGCCTCGGTCGCTCGGCGCGCGCGTCCGGCCGGCAGACCGCACCGACCCGCCGGTGGAGGCGGCCGGCCGCCCACCGGACCGCGCCGCCAGCCCGGCGGTCCGGTCATCGGCCGTGCTCGCGGCGTACGCCGGGTCGGTGGCCAGCCTGCTGTGGCGGGCGCCGTAGGCGAAGTACAGAACGAAGCCGATCGCCATCCACACGAGGAACCGCACCCAGGTCTCCAGCGGCAGGTTCAACATCAGGTAGACGCTGGCCAGGATGGCCAGGATCGGCACCAGCGGAACCAGCGGTGTGCGGAACTTGCGCTCCAGGTCCGGGCGCGTACGACGCAGCACAAGTACGCCGGCGGAGACGACCACGAACGCGAACAGCGTCCCGATGTTGACCAGCTTCGCCAGCGTGGTCAGCGGCACCAGCGCGGCCAGGACCGCCACCGCGATGCCGGTGACTATCGACACGACGTACGGCGTACGCAAGGTGGGGTGCACCTTGGCGAAGATAGGCGGGAGGAGCCGGTCGCGCCCCATCGCGAAGAACACGCGGCTCTGCCCGAGCAGCAGGATCAACATGACCGTGGTCAGGCCGGCCAGCGCGCCAATCGAGATCATCACCGCGAAGCCGTGCTTGCCGACCTGGTCGAAGGCGTTGGCCAGCGGTGCGTCGACGCTGAGCTTGTTGTACTTGACCATGCCGGTGACGACAAAGGAGACGGCGACGTAGAGCACAGTGCAGATGCCGAGTGACCCGAAGATGCCGATCGGGAGTGAGAAGCCGAAGAGATCTTGCAGCAGCGAGGGGGCCGGGGTCTCCGAGGCCTTGGCGCCGGCGCTGCCGGCCGGCGGGACGAACGGGTGGTAGTTGCGCGTCTTGATGTAGAACAGACCCGCGATGATCACGAACAGCACGATGACCAGCTTGATGGCGACCATCGTGGCGTTGACCCGGCTCGACACGGTGATCCCGGCAATGGCGACGCCGGTCAGGATCAGCACGATAAGGGCCGCGGAGAGGTTCACCTTCGCATCCGGCCCGGATACCGACGAAGGCAGCGTGATTCCGGCCGAGTCCAGCACCCGGTTGAGATACTTCGACCACCCGACCGCCACCGTGGCGGCGCCCAGGGCGAGCTCGAGAATCAGGTCCCAGCCGATGATCCAGGCGACCAGCTCGCCGAGCGAGGCGTAGGAGAACGTGTAGGCACTCCCGGCCACCGGGACAGTGCTGGCGAACTACTCCGCGTAGCAGAGGGCGGCCAGCGCGCAGGTGATCCCGGCGGCGACGAACGACAGCGACACCGCCGGCCGGGCTTCGAGCGCGGCCGCCTCGCCGGTGAGCACGAAGATGCCGGTGCCGATGATCACACCGATCCCGAACACCGTCAGGTCCAGCGGGCCCAGCTTCCGGTTGAGCTTGTGCTCGGGCTCGTCGGTATCGCGGATCGACTGCTCGACCGACTTCGTGCGCAGCAGCATGGACGCCATGACCGCCTCAAGAGGTCCGCGGACCGGGTCGGCAGCGCAAGCCGGTCAGACCCGGTGTATCACCGCCCCGGCAAGTTACTCCCCCGAGCCCCGATTCGACGTGCGCCGGGTCGGCGTGGCGGCGGGCGGATTCACCTGATCGTCAGCGGCGCCGGCGGAAGGTCCCGGTGGGACCGGTCAGCCCGCGGGTTGGGCGGTGGACCTGTCCGGCTCCAGGTCGGGCTCCCGCTGCGCCACGGTCTCCACCACCTGGCGCGCCAGCTCCTGCGCAGTCAGCCCGATCTCGGCGAACAACGCGTCGCGCTTGCCCTGGGCGAGAAAACGCTGCGGAATGCCGAAGTCGCGCAACGGCGTGCCGGAGCCGACGTCGCGCAGCGCCTGAGCGAGCGAGGCGCCCACACCGCCGGCCCGGCCGCCGTCCTCCATCGTGACCACCAGCGAGTGCCGGCCGGCCAGCTCGACCAGGCCGGGGTCGACGGGCAGCACCCAGCGTGGGTCGACCAGGGTCACCCCGATGCCCTGCCGAGCGACCCGCTCAGCAACCTCCAGCCCCAGCCGAGCGAACGCACCGACCACCACGACCAGCACGTCCTCCGTCTGCCCTGGACCGGGATCGCGCAGCACGTCGACGCGCCCCAGCCGGCGTACGGCGGGGATGTCCGGGCCGACCGCACCCTTCGGAAAGCGCAGGGCGGTCGGGCCTTCGACGGCCAGGGCCTCGCGCAGCTCGTTCCGGAGCGTGGCGGCGTCCCGCGGCGCGGCCACCTGGAGACCGGGGACGACGGACAGGATGGACAGGTCCCACATGCCGTGGTGGCTCGGGCCGTCCTCGCCGGTCACCCCCGCCCGGTCCAGCACGAAGGTCACCGGCAGCCGATGAAGCGCGACGTCCATCAGCACCTGGTCGAAGGCACGGTTGAGGAAGGTGGCGTAGAGCGCCACGACCGGGTGCAGGCCGCCCAGGGCCAGCCCGGCCGCCGAGGTGACCGCGTGCTGCTCGGCAATGCCCACGTCGAAGACGCGGTGGGGATAGGCCGCCGCAAAGGCCTGCAGGCCCACCGGCTGCAGCATCGCTGCCGTGATCGCGACGACGTCCGGCCGTTCGGCCCCGAGCGCAAGCATCTCCTCGGCGAAGACCGCCGTCCAGCCGCCCTCGGACGGCGCCAGCAGCCGACCGGAGACCGGGTCGATGACGCCGACGCCGTGCAGACAGTCGGCATCGTCGGACTCCGCCGGTGGATAGCCGAACCCCTTTCGGGTCACGCAGTGCACGATCACCGGGCCGCCGAAGTCGCGGGCCAGGCGCAGCGCCGACTCCACGGCCGCCACGTCGTGACCGTCGATCGGTCCGACGTACTTCAGGCCGAGGTCCTCGAAGAGCACCTGCGGCTGCATGACGTCCTTGAGGCCGCGCTTGATGCCGTGCAGCGCCTCGAAGAGGGGCTGGCCGACCAGCGGAGTCCGGCCGAGCACCGAGCGGACGACATCGAGCACCTGCTCGTACGCCGGCGCCAGCCGCAGCGAGGCCAGGTGGTTGGCCAGCCCGCCGACCGTCAGCGCATACGACCGGCCGTTGTCGTTGACCACGATGATGACCGGCCGGTCCTTGGCGGCAGCGATGTTGTTGAGGGCCTCCCAGCACATGCCGCCGGTCAGGGCACCATCACCGACGATCGCGACGACCGCCCGCTTCTCGCCGCGGAGGGCGTAGGCCTTCGCCAGCCCGTCGGCATAGGACAGCGCGGTGGAGGCGTGCGAGTTCTCGATCACGTCGTGCGGCGACTCGGCCCGGCTGGGGTAGCCGGAGAGCCCACCCGACTGGCGCAGCGTGTCGAAGGCCGCCTGCCGGCCGGTGAGCATCTTGTGCACGTACGACTGGTGGCCGGTGTCCCAGAGGATCCGGTCCCGGGGGGAGTCGAAGACGCGATGCAGCGCGATGGTCAGCTCGACGACACCGAGGTTGGGGCCGAGGTGTCCGCCGGTGCGGGAGACGGCGGCGACCAGCAAGTCGCGGATCTCGGTGGCCAGCCGGGGGAGGTCAGCCGGGTCGAGGCGCTTGAGGTCGGCCGGACCGGTGATCGACTCCAGCAGCGTCACCGGCGGTCTCCTCATGGCTGGCGGTCCATCCAGTCTAGGCGCTGCCGCGTCGGCCGCCCGCCGCGACTACCGGGGTGTTGCCACCCCCCTGCCGCACCAGCCGGCGTGGATGGTCAGAGTCGCGCTGAGAAGCGCCGGCCGCGTAGGGCCGCGTCGACCAGCGCCACCGCCCGGCCGGTCGCTACCAGCCGGGCGCCTTCCCGCTCGTACGCCGCTACGGCGGCCTCTACCGCATCCGGCGGCACGACGCCACGCAGCTCCGCTCTGACCGTGGCCAGTCCGGCGCGCGCCGCGTCGACGGCCGCCCCGACGTGCATGGCGGCGAAACGGGCCAGCAGGACCGGATAGCGGCGGAGCACGTCGTACGCCCGGTACTCCGGCGGGCACATGTCGAACAGCCAGCCGACCGCAGTGCGCTCCCAGTCCGGCGCTCCCGGCGGGCGCACCTGCGCCGGCCACCCTGCCGGCGCCACGCCCTCGGTCACGAGGGAGCTCCGGGGTTAAGCACCGCGACGCACTCGACGTGGGCAGTCATCGGAAACAGGTCGAAGGCCCGCAGCTGTGCCAGGTGGTAGCCGGCGGCCGCGAACGCCCCGAGGTCGCGGGCAAGCGTCGCGGGGTCACAGGAGACGTACGCCACTGCGCGGGGCCCAAGCCGGGCCAGCTGCCGGCACAGCGCCGGACCGGCCCCGGCGCGCGGCGGGTCCAGGACAATCAGGTCGACGCTCGTACCGCCCAGCCGGCGCAGAGCCGACCGCACGGTCGCCGGCTGCACCTGCACCGTCGGCAGGTCCCGCAGGTTGTACGCCGCGTCGGCCGCGGCGACGCGGTCGGCCTCAACCGCGATCACGCTACCGCCGGGATCGAGGTGCGGGGCCAGCGCGCCGGCGAAGAGCCCGACGCCGGCGTAGAGGTCCAGGGCCGTCTCACCCGGTCGCGGCCCGAGTCCGGCCAACACCGCGGCGACCAGCGCGTCAGCAGCCGCCGGATGCACCTGCCAGAACCCGCTCCCGCTCACCCGCCAGCTCCGGCCGGCGGCCACCTCCCGTACGCCGGGCCGCCCCCGCACCGACGTGGCTCCGCCCCGGCCGTCGTCCCGCAGCAGCGCGGACGGCGCGTCCAGCGGCGGCGCCGTCAGCTCGGCCGTGGGGTCCGCTGGTGTAACGACCACGGCACGGTCGCCGGTGCCGGCCGCGGCAATCACCTCGACCGCGGTCGCTCCGGGCCAGCGGCGTCGTTCCGCGCCGACGGCGGTCACCGACTCGTGCGCGATCCGGCACCGGTCGACCGGCTCCACTTCGTGCGATCGCGACCTGCGTAGACCGACGACGCCGTCGGGTCGGACCGCGAAAGACACCCGCGTCCGCCATCCCAGCCCGTCCGGCGCGCCGGGCAGCTCCTCTACCTGAACCGCCGGGTCGAGGCCGGCCAGCCGGCGCAGCTGTGCCCGGACCAGCTCCGCCTTGATCCCAAGCTGGGCAGACCGGCTGGCGTGCTGCCAATCGCACCCCCCGCACTTACCGGGGCCGGCGTACGGGCAGGGTGGCCGAACCCGGTCGGCCGAGGCGTCGAGCACCTCGACGGCGTCGGCGCGCAGGTACCGGCTATCCGCAGTCCCCTCCGTGACGACCGCGCGTACCCGCTCGCCGGGCAGCGCGTGGCGCACGAAGACGACCCGACCGTCCTCGGCTCGCGCCACGCACGAGCCGCCAGCGGCCGGCGCACCGATGTCGAGCTCGAGCACCCCACCTACTTGGACCACCGAGGGCCGTTGCAGCAGCTCGGCGTCGGTCGGCTCGATGGGGATCAGCCGACCGGCGCGCTCGCCGCGCCGGACGCCTCCTGGCCGGGCGGTGGCGGCAGGCTGGGCTGCGGCCCGCGGATGAAGCGCCGGACGTCGGCGCCGCCACCCGGCCGCCGATCGCCGGCCGTACCAGCGGAGGACAGCTGGTAGGGAACGCTGGTGACCATCACGTTCGGAGAGTTGAACAGCGCGTTGCGCAGGAAGAAGGCGCTCTGGTTGTGCAACGTGCGCTCCCACCAGTGCCCGACGACGTACTGGGGCAGGTACACGATCACGACGTCGCGCGGGCTCTCCAGCCGGATGCTCCGGACGTAGTCGAGCACCGGGTCGGTGATCTCCCGGTACGGCGAGTCGAGCAACACCAGCGGCACCGGGATCTGCCGGTTGTCCCATTCCGTCTGCAACTGGCGCGACTCGGCGTCGTCAACGTTGACCGACAGCGCGATCAGAGTGGACGGCCGGGTGGCCCGGGCGTAGGCCAGCGCCCGCAACGTGGCTTTGTGAATCTTCGACACCAGGACGACCGCGTGGGTTCGAGCCGGCAGCGTCACGATCTCGTCCGGGTCCGGCGCCAGCTCGACACTGACATTGTCGTAGTGCCGGCGGATGGCGCGCATCGTCAAGAAGATCACCGGCATCGCGACGACCACGATCCAGGCGCCCTTGACGAACTTGGTGCTCAGCACGATGGCAAGGACCACGCCGGTGAACGAGGCGCCGATGCCATTGATGACCCGGGATCGGAACATCCGCCGCCGGGCGGCCGGGTCCCGCTCCCGGCGCAGCAACCGGGTCCAGTGTCGGACCATGCCGGTCTGGCTCGTGACGAAGGAGACGAACACACCGATGATGTAGAGCTGGATCAGCCGGGTGGGCGATGCCTTGAAGGCCCCGATCAGCAGGCAGGCGAAGCCGGCGAGCAACAGGATGCCGTTGCTGTAGACCAGCCGGTCGCCGCGGGTGCGCAGCTGCCGCGGCAGGTAGCGGTCTTGGGCCAGGATCGAGCCGAGCACGGGGAAGCCGTTGAAGGCGGTGTTCGCGGCCAGCACCAGGATCAGCGCCGTGACGAACTGGACGTAGAAGAAGGCCGGCGAGCCGGCGCCGAACACCGCCCCGGCGATCTGCGCGATCACGGTGCGCTGAGTCCCGGCGTTCGGCGGCCGTCCGACCAGGTCGCCGACGTTCTCCGCGACGTGCACATGGGCGGCCAGCGCCAGCGCGGTCACGCCGACGAACATCGTCACCGCGATGCCGCCCATCAGCGCCAGCGTGGTGGCGGCGTTCTTGCTCTTCGGATGCTTGAAGGCCGGTACGCCGTTGCTGATCGCTTCCACGCCCGTCAGCGCCGTACAGCCCGAGGCGAAGGCCCGCAGCAGCAAGAAGATCAACGCGAGGCCGGTGAACGAGCCTTCCTGGTGCAGCTGGTAGCCGGCGCTCTCGGCTCGGACCGTGTGCCCGCCGAGGATCTGGTAGCCGCCGTACATCAGCAGCGCGCCGATGCCCAGGACGAACCCGTAGGTCGGCACCGCGAAGGCCTTGCCGGACTCGCGGACCCCGCGCAGGTTAAGGAACGTGATGATCGCCACGACGCCCAGCGCGATCTCGACCTCGTGCCCGGACAGGCTGCGCACCGCCGATGTGAAGTTCGCTACGCCGGCGCTCACCGACACGGCAACTGTCAGCACGTAGTCGACGAGCAGCGCGCTGGCCACGGTCAGGCCGGCCGGCGGCCCGAGGTTGGTGTTGGCCACTTCGTAGTCGCCGCCCCCGCTGGGGTAGGCGTGCACGTTCTGCCGGTAGGACGCCACCACGACCAGCATGAGCAGCACGACCGCACCGGCCAGGTACGGCGTGTAGTGGTAGAGCGCCAACCCGCCGATCGACAGGACCAGCAGGATCTCCTCGGTGGCGTACGCAACGGAGGAGAGGGCGTCGCTGGCGAAGACCGGCAACGCCAGCTTCTTGGGCAGCAGCGTCTCGCCGAGCCGGTCGCTCGGCAAGGCCCGGCCGACGAACAGACGCTTGAACAGGTCGGGAGCGGACAGCACCCCGACATGGTAGGTGCGGTGCGCCGGAAGGCGGCGGTCACGACCGGCGGCCGTGTAGCGTTCCGGCCGGCCTTGCGGCCTCTCGCCAGGTGTTGCCTGGGTCCGCGAAGTGACGGAAAAGGACGTGGATGCACGTCGTGATCATGGGCTGCGGCCGGGTCGGGTCACTGCTGGCGACCCGGCTGCTCGAGGGCGGCCACACCGTAGCCGTGATCGACCGGGACCCTGACGCCTTCCGCCGGCTCGGGCCCGACTTCGCCGGCCAACAGGTTGTCGGCGTGGGGTTCGACCCGGACATCCTGCGGTCGGCCGGGATCGAGAAGGCCGAAGCGTTCGCCGCGGTGAGCAGCGGTGACAACTCCAACATCATCGCGGCTCGGGTGGCACGGGAGACCTTCGCGGTGGCCAACGTGGCGGCCCGGATCTACGACCCCGGACGGGTCGAGGTATACCAGCGCCTGGGCATCCCGACCGTGGGGACTGTCCGATGGACCGCCGACCGGATGCTGCGGCGACTGCTGCCAGCCGGCTCCGAGCCCGAGTGGCGCGACCCGAGCGGTGCGGTGGTGCTCGCCGAGGTACACGTCGACCCGGGCTGGGTCGGCTCCCGGCTGACCGAGCTGGAGGTCGCGGCCGGCGTACGGATCGCGTTCGTCACTCGCAGCGGCGAGGCAAGGATCCCAACCGTGTCCACCGTCCTGCAGGAAGCCGACCTCGTCCATGTCGTGACGGCGGGGGTGGAGCTGGAGCGGGTGGAGTCGGTCCTGGGTGCGGCGCCGGGAGGTTCATGATGCGGGTGGCGATCGCAGGGGCCGGTAACGTCGGGCGCTCGATCGCTACCGAGCTGCTGGGCAACGGGCACCACGTGCTGCTCATCGAGCGCGACCCGAACCGGCTCAAGGCAGACAGCGTGCCGGCGGCCGAGTGGCTGCTCGCCGACGCCTGCGAGATGTCCTCGCTCGAGCAGGCCGGCCTGCAGCGCTGTCAGGTCGTGGTCGCGGCAACCGGGGACGACAAGGTCAACCTGGTCGTCTCGCTGCTGGCCAAGACGGAGTACGGCGTACCGCGCGTGGTCGCGCGGGTCAACCATCCCAAGAACGAGTGGCTGTTCAACGAGTCGTGGGGCGTGGACATCGCGGTCTCCACGCCCCGGCTGCTGTCCGCCCTGGTCGAGGAGGCCGTCACGGTGGGCGACCTCGTTCGGCTGATGTCCTTCCGGCGCGGCGAGGCGAATTTGGTCGAACTGACGATGCCGGCGGACGCGCCGCTCGTCGGCCGGCGCGTCGGCAGCGTGGACCTCCCGCCGGACTGCGCGCTGGTCGCGATCTTGCGTGGCGGCCGGGTCGTCGTTCCTTCTTCGGACGACTCGCTCGAGGCGGGCGACGAGCTGCTGTTCATCGCCGCACCGGACGTCGAGAAGCAGCTGCACGATCTGCTGGTCTGAGGCCGACCGTTCTCGCCGCCACCTCGTGACGTCGCCACACCTCAAGATGCGGTGGGCCGCAGTTCGTAGACCGGGTTGTAGATCACCCGGCGCCCGTCGACGGCGCTGAGCCGGCCGCGGGCCAGCACGATGCGGCCGGGTTCGATGCCGCCGATCCGCCGCCGGCCAAGCCAGACCAGGGACACACTGGCGGTGCCGTCCCATAGCTCGGCCTCGACCGTCGGTACGCCGCCCACCGGACGAAGCGTCACGGCCCGCAGTGTGCCGGCGACACACACCCGCTCCCGGTCGCCGCACGCTCGGACCGGCGCGGCTCCGAGAGCGGAGGCGTGGTTTCGCAGCTGCTCGGCGTCGAGCTGGCCGGGGTCGGCCGCCAGCCGGTGGAGGGCTCGGCGTACCCGGCTGCCCGCACCGTGGTCGTGATCGCTGCGCCTTCTCACTACTGGATCTCCGTGATCTCGGGTCCGCGCTCGAAGGGGTCCAGCGTGTTGCCATCCGTTCCGGCCGCCTCGACCGCCTCCGTGGGCAGGCGGAGCGGCAGCGGGTCACGCGGCGCCATCGCCTCTCCCCCGCGGACGACGACCAGCTCCCGGAACGCCTCTTCCAGCCGGCCGGCATGGGCGGGGTCGGTGGCGGCCCGACCGGTGATCACGCCGCGCACGAACCAGCGTGGGCCGTCCACACCGACGAACCGGGCCGGCTGGAGGCCCCGCCCTTGGCCCTCGGAGCGCACCTTCGCGTGCAGCTCCGGCCCGAACGGACCGGTCGCCTCCTCGCTGGTGCCGCCGTTCTCCCGCACGGACGCGGCGATCTCGGCGCGCACCTCCGTCCAGATGCCCTCTCGTCGGGGCGCCGCGAAGGCGTTGACCTGCAGCCCGCCGCCGGCATCTACCAGCGTGGCGGCGACGACCTCGGATTCCGGGCTGACCTCTACCCGCACCTCCATGTCCTCGTAGACCGGAACCAGCAGCGCGCCGAGATCGAGCCGGGCGAGATCTTCCGATGGGACGTGGGCGGCGTCCCAGGGGCCGGCGGGGACAACCGGCTCAGCTTCGGCCGGCTGCTCCGGCTCGTCTTGTTCCGGCTCCCCGGCGGTCAGCTCCTCCTCGGCCGGCGAGGGCTCGTCGCGGCGACGGCGTCGGAACATAGCTTCATTCTCCTCGGGACTCTCGAGCGGTCGCGGTGAAACCTCCGGTGGAGCCGAAGCCGCCCTCCGCTCGAACGGACGCCGGCAGCTCCGGCACCTCGATGAAGCGGACCCGCTCGACCCGCTGCACGACGAGCTGGGCGACCCGGTCCCCCCGGCGAAACTGCACCCGCTCCTTGGGATCCAGGTTGACCATCGTGACCGAGATCTCGCCCCGGTAACCGGCGTCGATCGTCCCCGGCGCGTTCACCAAGGAGACGCCGAACCGGGCCGCCAGGCCCGAGCGCGGATGCACGAAGGCGGCGTACCCCTCGGGCAGGGCGAGTGCGACACCGGTCGGGACGACCGCGCGTTCACCCGGCGCCAACTCCAGGTCCACCGCGGTGACTAGGTCGGCGCCGGCGTCGCCCGGATGGGCGTACGCCGGTGGCGACAGCTCAGGGTCCAGCCGCCGCAGAAGTACTTCGAGCTCGCCGGTCACGAACCGACACTACCCACCCGAAATCGCAACGGCCGGCGGGCCGCCGCCCCGAAGGACCGCGGCCCGCCGGCCGTCGCGTGCCGGACTACGGAAGCAAGAAGTCCATCGCGGGGGTGTTGTCGAGCGGGTACAGGTAGGTCTGAACCTCCTTGGTGCCCGGCGGGCGGTCCAGGACGTCGCCGAAGGTGAAGGCCGACGCCTCGTAGAAACGGGTACCCGAGGTGGCCAGCACCTGATGCGGCCGCTGCTGGTCGCCCTGACCGCCCGAGAGCCCGAAGAGGAAGATCCTCCCGTCCGGGAAGCGACGAGGTGCATTGATCGTGATCGTGCCCGTTGAGGTGTTCACGCTGCCGGTGGTCATCGTGTCGTTCGCGCCGAAGGCCAGGCACTTGTCATTGCTGGCGGAGGGCGGCGCGAAGCACTCGGTCATCAGCGCGTCGTAGTTGTTGTACCGGAACTGCCAGCCGAAGGCCGGACTGTAGCGCGCGTCTACGGCCGAGACCTGGAAGCCGTCACCGAACCTCAGCACATAGAGGAGCGACTTGGAGTTCGTGTCGGCCAGCGCCTTGTCGAGGTTGGCCTTCGACAGGCTGGCCAGCTTCATGGTCACGGTGAAGCCGTCACCCGTCGTGGGCTGGTTGATGCTGACCGATGTCAGGTCGGTCGCCGGCTCGTTCACCGGCGGGGGCGAGGTGCCCAGGCCGGAGTAGTTGGCGAACGCGCCGCCGGTCGGGTCGCTCGAGCTCTGCCGCAGCACCGGCCGGTTGCCGCCGCTGATCGTGCCGCCCTTGACACTCGGCCCGGCGATCTGCGTGAACACCATCGGGCTGGCGACGTGGCCCATCTCCTCGCCCGGCTTCTTCGCGTCGTTGTTGTAGACGACCTGGAGCCGACCGGACGCGGGGTT
>JBPCOB010000129.1:0-20800 GCA_051000715.1 Mycobacteriales bacterium | reverse complement strand
CAAACCCGCAGGCCAGGGCCGCTGTACCTCCTGCCCGGTGCCGGCAGGTGTCGTCCGGTGGTGCAGGGTCCGCCCACAAACCGCCCACAAGGAGGCGACCACCGGCCCGCACGCCGCGGTAACCGCCGCAGCAGTCATCGCGGCCGACCTGAGCGCCGCCGAACAGCCACTGGCCACTCTCGCCGGCATCCCTACCTCCCCGGAACGGGCTGCGGCCGCGCCGCGACGAGTGGATGGCGCAGGCGGCCCGCGATTGACGCTCGGGCTGACCCGGGCGACCCTAACTGTGGCCAGGCTGGGCGGATCCCCAGATCCTGAGAAGGACGACTGTCATGAAAATGGCTCAACTTGCCACAGGCGCTGCAGCCGTCGCCTGCCTCACCGCGTGCACTTCGTCAGCTTCCCGATCAGTTCACGCATCGGTGACCAAGCCACCGAGTCCTGCGGCGAGCGCGATCTGCTCGACGGCCGGCTCGGCGCCGACCAGCGACGGGAGGCCGGTGAACCTCACCGGTGGCTACGAGTGGACGCCATCCGGGCATCAAGTGAAGGCATTGTTTGGCGTCTCGCAAAAGGAAACTGCGTATACCTACAGGCGTATAGCATGCCCCACCCGGATCCCGCAGGCAAAGGTTTCGAAACTGTATTCGTCGGCGAACTGTCGGACGACATGACCGTGCACGGTTCCTGGGGTGATATCGGCTGTTGCACCGGGGGGACGGTCACGTGGCAGGTACCGGACCACCGAGCCAGTACACATGGACGGTCGCCGAGTCCACCGGCGGCTTCCGTGTCGACAAGATCGTGGCGGCTAATACCGATGAATAGACCGCGGCCCACCACCTAAGGCTCAGGTGCGTGTACGGGCGCATGGCGAGGCCAAGCTTTCATCACACACTGCCGGCGCCCATGCCCCAGAGCTGTCGCGCCACCTCGATCTCCTCATCAGATGCGCCGTGGTCGCGCATGAAGATCACGCCGCCGTCTGCCGCGCCTGTGTACCCCAGCTCGAACGGGCCGTCGCCGTCACGGACATACACCGCGGGCTGGACGCCCTCGATCGCTGCGAGCAGTTTCTGGTCCGGGCTCATGGGTGCGGTCATGGCGCCAGCATGCCAGGGAGCCCAACCGCGAGATTCCACGGTAAAGGGCGGCCCAAAGGCAGAGGTACGGCCGAGCCGCTCGACCTGTCGGCGCTGCCGCGGTCCGGTGTGGCCAGCCGGAGTTTGCATCACACCCTGGTCCCCTGGAGATGTCGAAGGCGCCGGGCGGGCTGGATCGACCTCGCCGTCGCCGCGGTGATGGCGCATGACGGGCACGGCGAAGAACGGCGACCTACGACCTGCTGGCTTCTGCCTGGTGAGGACGACCGAGGACGCCTACGCCTTGGCGCTACTTGACAGCCGCCCCCGCTCGGTGTGTGACTGGGGGCGGTTGCACGCTGTCCCGCAGCAGAAGCTGTCGAGGTGAAAGGTGACGCGACTTGTCGGAGCAAGACCAGCACGTCATGGACGCGTTGCGTTTGGAGCGCCGCGGGGGCACCTAAGCAGGACACGTAAGGCCAAGAGACGTGTCACGGACGGAACCGACGGCGCCAACGGGCACAAGACGGCGGCGGCCGGCGAGCCCGGCGATGACGAGTGAGGGCCACCGCCTCAGGATGATGTGGAGCGGGCGGAATGAACGAGCGACGGTTGCGCCCGCCGACCGGTGCGGTGCCTCCTGCCTCGGCGCACCTGGACGAGGGGGAGCCGCTCGACCTGGTTGCGCTGGCGTCTGAGGTCTGCCGGCGTTACCGGCAGGAGTTCCCCGACGAGCAGGGACGTTATGGCGAAGCCAGCATCGCCTGGTGTGTCCATGACCATCAGTACGTTTTGTATTGGGCGGTCGAGGCGGCGGACGGCTACCTCGACATGCACAGGGAAGTCGCCTGGTTGGCCCGCGTGCTCGAGGCACGCGACTTTCCGCTCAGTCGGTTGGCTCGGAGCCTCGACATTGGCGCCGACGTCGTCCTCGGCCAGGTCGGCGGGGTGGCAGGGCGGCGGCTTAGTGACGTGCTGGTGAACGCAGCAGCGTTTGTCCGCTCACGTGACACGTTCCTCGACGGCACGCGGTAGAGCGCTGTCGGAAGCTTCTCACCTTTCGGTGACCGGATGATCCTTTCGGCCGCGGGTCGCGGCGCCGAGGCTGTTTCCCCAACCACCGGCAGGCACCTAGACCGGTGGCCATCGGGTCCTGCCCGGTAGGTTCCACACCCTGGGCGCATCGGGGATTTCACCCGGGATGTGCCAAGTGCGTCGGATGAGCCATTTGTATAGGTCGCTGGCTTACGCAGCAACTTCTCCGCACTCAACTGCGCGGTATCCCGCCACACATCATGCAGAGGAGGCAGCGGTACGCCCCGCCGATCGCCGTGGCCAACAACGCGCCGTTCAGGCCCCCCGCACTCGTCCCGGCAACCACGTCGGCTGAGGTAGGCCATGCTCAAGTCGGGTATGGATTCGATCGATTCAGCGTCGCAGAGTCAAGGCGCTCGCCCAGCTTGTGAAGCTCGGCTATGAGTAGGGCTGCGGGCCCTGCAACGTTGACTGTGTAATCCACGGTCGTCCCCGGCGGTGAAAGCCCGATCTCTCTGGCGTGTGATCGACGACAGCCGCTCGATGTCTGATCGGGACGGCCTCTGCCCCGAGCTCACTCGGCGGCGGGTCACTCACTGAGTGACCAGTCGGACCACGCTGCCGCTGTCAGAGTCCCCCAGCGGCCTCCAGGTCGTCTGCCGCGCCGGCGGCACCTCGCCGCCGTCGAGCGCCGGCTGCAAATACGCCGCCCAGAATGCGGCCACCGTCAGCGAGACGATGGCCCGTGCTCGGGCCGCAGGCGAGCTCGGTAACGCCCTGCAAGTCCTCGACGACCAGCAGGGCCGACGGTGAGCTACACCGACGACATGGCGCGGCTCGCCCGGGCGGCCGCGGCCCTCACCGACACCGCCCGAGACACTCTCGTCGCCGAGCTTCGCGACCTGACCGTTGCCGTACTTCGCCACCCCGCGCGCCCCGATGCCCTCTGCAGCGGCTTGAAGCTGATCACAGCCAGCCCGGCGCATGCGTTGTACGCGGGCCTGTCCAGCCTGCCCACACTCGGCAAGCCCGGCGTGTCGCTCACCGACGCCTGTCTAATTAGGCGGCTTCAGGGCGGTCGCCTCGCGCCGCCGCGAGTGGCAGCGCGAACGCCATCAACATTCCTGTCAGGGACAGCGCGCCGGGCAAGCCGATGCCTGTCTCGGCGAGGATACCGACCGCGACGGCGCCGGACGCCGTACCGGCGTCAAAGGCGGCGTTCCACGTCGCGCTGGCGATGGTGATGCTCGTCCGGCCAGCTCGCGCAAGCGCGTCGACGAGGGTCAGGTTTTGCACGCAGCCGTATCCAGCGCCGAACAACAGTGCGCCGAAATACACCACGACGCTGTTTGCGCCAGGCCGCAACCCGACCGCCACGATCGTAATGCCAGCGACGGCCGTCAGCAGCGTCGCAGGCAGCAGGTTTGGCGACCCGACGCGGTCGGCGAACACGCCGACTCGCCACCGGCACAGCGCCGAGCTCGCGCCGAACACCAGCAGCGCGACCGGTGCGGTCGCGCCGGTCGGGCGGCTGATGGGCACGAATGTCACGAGCCCTCCGGCGGCGAGAGTGACGGTGAGCAGCACTAGCGACGGTGCCGCCACGCGTGCTGCCGTCCGCCAGGAGCTACGGACCTGTGCCGGGCCGCTCGGGCGATGGGCGTCCGTCAACTCTGCGGCGCGTCCCAGCGACAGGGCGAGGGGAATCCCGAGCACCGGTGCGGCGCCCAACAGTGCAACCACGGGAAAGTGACCAGCTTGGGTCAGCGCGACTCCAGCTGGCACACAGAACAGGTTCGGTACCGCGATCCCAAGCCCATACAGCCCGATCGACTCGCCGCGCCGCTCAGGCGGTGCGACCACGGCCGTCAGCGTGACACCGACAACGGTGAGCACGGCGAAGCCGAACCCGCGGACGGCCGACACGCACAGCAGCAGGGGCAGATCCGCGCTGACGCCGTAGAGCGGAGCGGCGGCGCCGAGCGCGAGCATGCCCGCGACGAGGACCGTGCCGATGCCAAATCGCCGGAGCAGCGCCGGAACGACGCCCTGCACAGCGACCGTGCAGCCGAGCAGCACCGTCGTGACAAGCCCGGCGGCGCCCTCACCGGCACCGCCGGTATGCGCCCATGACGCCGCCGAGCCCAGCAGCAGAAAGAAACTGGAGAAGCCGAGCAGCGTTAGCAGCACCAGGCGGCGCAGGCCGGGCGAGCGCCACAGCGACCGACCGGCGACCGCAGGATCAAGCGGCTGGTCCACGCCGCGTCGCACCTCCTTTCGATTCCCGGCCGTTGTCGGACACGTTGCTCATCAACCCGCGGCACCCCTGGACGCACCCACCGCGGCGTTGCAGTCGCTGGGCTGGCGGGGACGACAATGCCGCGGTGCTAGTTCTGCGGCGACAGGAAACTCGCTATCCCTGCACAGGATGCCGGGCGACCGAGGGCTTTCAGCCGTGCGTCGACAGGCTCACGTCGCCACCGTCCCTGAGCAGCTTGCTCAATCGCAGGCGGTTGATCTTTGCCAGCTCGCCGCGCACGACCTCTTGCTCACGGTCGGGGGAGTTGCCCAGCCGGCCTTGCAAGATCCCGAGCAGCTCCTCGCCGGACTTGCCGGTGGCGCACACCAGATAGACCTGACCGAAGCGGCGCTCGTACTCGGCGTTGGCCTCGGTGAGGTGGTCCCGCAGCGCCACGTCGGCGGCCGAGACACCCGCTTGCTCCTGGGCCGACCACGCGCCTTGACCGGCCGACCGGTCACCGATACGAGGGTGGCCCGCCAGCGCTGCTGCGATACCGGTCGCATCGAGCGCGTGCGTGGCCTCATCGGAGCTCTGCATCAGCGTAGCCTCGTCGGCGTACGGGCGGCCGCCCGCGATCGCGTCGATCCAAGGTTGTGCGGCGCAGCAGGCGCGCAGCGTGTTGTGCAGGCGATCGTCAAGCGGCGCGGTGTTGAGTTCGTCAAGGGTCAGCTCTGGCATTGGTCAGTCCACCAACTCGTAGGCGGCAGGGATGAGGAAGTCGACGTAGTCGTCGGCGAGGGCCACCTGCTCACAGCAGAACGGAAGGCCACTGCGGCCCGGCTTCAGCTGGCGCGGTCAGCCGTGTCGACCGAACCGGCTCTGCGTCAATCCACACCGTTGCGATGTCGGCCGGCGTGGCCAGCGTGAACGTCCTGGCGAGCGCGTCCTCCAAGCTATCGGCATGGTGCAGGCCCAAGGCTAGCGGCGTCCCGTCCGCCGGACGCACATGAACCGCGTCGAACCGCTTGCCGACGCTCAGGTCGCCGACCTCGTCGTCGCGGCCGAGCGCCTGGGCACCGGCTGCCGTGGCGAGGTAGAGCAGGTGCGTGGCGGTGAGCGCGACTCCTCGCACGCCGCGTAACTGTTGGACGAAATACGCCTGCAGGCCTTCCTTGAACATCGAGAAGCCGGCGCCCGCGCCGACATCGGTCCCCAGCGTCACCCGCACGCCATGCTCGAGGTGCCGGTCCAGCGGAAATAGGCCGCTTCCGAGGGCGGCGTTGCTTGTCGGGCAGTGAGCAACGGTGGCGCCGGTGACAGCCAAGCGGCGCAGTTCGTCCTCGGTTGGGTGCACGTTGTGCGCGAGGACGCTGCGGTCGCCGACCAGCTCGTGCCGGTCGTAGCTGTCGAGATAGCTGGTTCCGCACAGCTTGCGCACCGTCTCGACCTCGACCGGGTTCTCGTTGATGTGCGAGGTGAACCAGCTGCCCGGCACGTCGCGGTGCAGCGCTGCACAGGCCGCCAACAGCTCGTCGCTGCACGACAGCGCGAACCGTGGGGTCACGGCATACCGCGCCCGGCCGTCGCTGTGCCAGCGGTCGGCCAGCTCGCGCCCCTGCTCGTACGCTCGGTCGGGCGTCGTGTGCAGGTCCGGGCGCAGCAGCCGGTCGCCGACGACGAGCCCGCTGGTGACTCGCAGGCCGACGCCGGCCGACGCCGCAAAGAGCTCGTCGACGGCTGCTGAGAAGTGGGAACCGAAGACGAGGGCCGTCGTTGTGCCGGCCGCGGTCAGCCCGGTGACGAACTCGCGGGCCACTGCGGCGGCGTACGTCGGGTCGTGTAACCGGGCTTCCTCTGGCAGCGCGCGATGCTCGAGCCAGTCGAGCAACGGCATGCCGAGCGCGCCGATGGCACGCACCTGGGGATAGTGCACGTGGGTGTCGACGAAGCCGGGGAGCAGCAAGCCATCGCGAAGATCGACTACGGCAACGGACGGGTGCCGGGCACGGACAGATGCGAAATCGCCACGCTCGGCGATCGCGCCCTCGGCCACCAGCAGACCGGTGTCGGCGTCGGCACGAAGAGGTGCGCCGTCGAAGGGGTTGCCCGGCGTGTCAAGCACGCGGGCGCGGTAGAGCGTCATGTAGTGGACGAGGGCGCGGCTACGCTCGTGGCCGCAGCGAATCGGCGCACCAGGTCCGCCGCCACGCTGAGGGCGATCGTCGCCGGTTCCTTGCCGGCGATGTCCGGCACCCCGATGGGGGTCGTGATCCGGGCAATCGCCGCCGTCTCGTGTCCGTTGTCGGCCAGGATCCGGCGAAACCTCGACCACTTGGCCGCCGACCCGATCAGCCCGACCGACCCGAACTCCCCCGTACGCAACACCGCGTCACAAAGTGCAGCGTCTTCGGCGTGGTCATGGGTCATGATCAGTACGTGGGCGCCAGGCGGCAGCTCCCCGAGCACGATCTCGGGCAGCAGGGGCTGCCGATGCACGTGCACGGAAGCCACTGCGTCGCCGAGCACCGCGAGCCGCGCATCTGCGAGCTGCTCGGCCCGGGTGTCGACGAGGTGCAGGTCGAGGTCGTGCCGGGCAAGAATGCGCGCGAGTTCCAGGCCGACATGGCCTATGCCGAAGATCGCCACCGCGGGCACCACTCGGAGCGGCTCCAGAAGCAGCGTGACAGTGCCGCCGCAGCACTGCACGCCGTGGCGATAGGGCGCCTTGTCCGACAGCGCGACATCGAGCAACTCGCTACCGGCCGCTGCATCAGCGCCCCGGAGCATCTCGCGTGCCCGCTCGATCGCCATCGCCTCGACATTGCCGCCGCCGATCGTGCCGCGCACGAGGTCGGCGGCGACCACCATCTTGGCGCCCGCCTCGCGCGGCGCATGGCCGCGGACCTGCGCCACCGTTACCAGCACGCCAGGTCGGCGCGCCGCCCGCAGCTCGGTGACCGCCCGCAGCCAGACCGCGTCAGACATGGCTGAGCGTGTCCTGCGCCCGCTCGGATTCCGGCCGCATCGGGTGCGCGCCGGCGCCCGGCTGCGGCGGCTCGGTGCCGCTGCCAGCCGATGGTGCCAGGTCGCCCTGCGCCGCGGGCGCGGTGCGGGCCGCGTCGAGAGCCCAGTACACGGCTTCCGGGGTCGCGGGCGAGGCCAGATCGATGCTGGCGCCGGCCGGCCCGAAGGCGGCGGCGGCCTGGCGCAGCGCCTCGCGCACGGAAAACGCCAGCATCAGCGGGGGTTCGCCGACGGCCTTTGAACCGTAGACGGCGCCGTCCTCGTGGGCGTTCTCGAGCAGCGTGACGTTGAAGATCTCAGGCATCTCGGAGAAGCTGGGCAGCTTGTAGGTGCTGGCCGCCTGGGTGGCCAGTCGGCCGCGCCACGGGCCGTCGCTGGTGTCCCAGATCAGCTCCTCGAGGGTGAGCCAACCGGCACCTTGCACGAAGCCGCCCTCGATCTGGCCCAGGTCGACGAGCGGCGAGAGGCTGTCGCCGACGTCGTGAACGATGTCGACGCGACGCGTGCGGTAAGCGCCGGTGAACCCGTCGACCTCGACCTCGGCCGCGGCCACGCCATAGGCGAAGTACTTGAAGGGTGAGCCATGCATGATCGAGGAGTCCCAGTGCAGTCCCTCGGTCCGGTAGAAACCGGCGGCCCACAGCTGCACCCGCTGGAAGTAAGCGGTACGGACCAGCTCGTCCCATTCCAGGTGCGCGCCGGACGTGCCGACGCCGCGGGCGACGCCATTGACGATCTGCACGTCGTCGGCGTTGAGGCCGATCTTCGTTGCGGCCACCTGCAGCAGTCGCGCGCGGATCTGCTCGCACGCGTTCTTGACGGCGCCGCCATTGAGATCTGCGCCTGAACTCGCCGCCGTGGCCGAGGTGTTGGGCACTTTGTCGGTACGGGTCGGTGCGAGCCGGACTCGCCGGAGCGGGATTCCTAGTGTGGTGGCGGCGACTTGCAGCATCTTGGTGTGCAGGCCTTGCCCCATCTCGGTGCCGCCGTGGTTGATCAGAACCGACCCGTCCTTATAGACGTGCACCAGGGCGCCGCCCTGGTTGAACGCAGTCAGGTTGAACGAGATCCCAAACTTGACCGGCGTCATCGCCAGCGCACGCTTGCTGAATTCGTGTGTCTCGTTGTAGGCGCTGATCTCATGTTGTCGGGCGAGGACGTTGGCGGATTCGATCACCTGTTGCCATAGGGTCTGCATCCGCTCGGGATGGCGAACGGGCTGGCCGTAGGGCGTGCTGTGACCGGCGAGGTAGAAGTTGCGCCGCCGAAGCTCCATCGGATCCATGCCCAGCAGCGGCGCGCAGCGGCCGAGGATGTCCTCGATCACGATCATCCCTTGCGGGCCGCCGAAGCCCCGGAAGGCCGTCTGCGAGGTCTTGTTGGTCTTGGCTATGCGGCCGTTCACCCGCACGTTCGGAATCCAGTACGCATTGTCGATGTGGCACAGCGCACGGGCCAACACCGGCTCGGACAGGTCGAGGCTCCACCCACCGTCGGAGGTGAGCGTTGCGTCCAGTGCCTGCAGCCGTCCGTCGTCGTCGAACCCGACGCGCCATTCGGCGTAGAATCCGTGCCGCTTACCGGTCATCGTGAGGTCTTGGGTGCGGTTGAGCCGAAGCAGTACGGGGCGGCCGGTGAGCACGGCGCCGAGCGCGGCGATCGCGGCGAAGCCGTGCGGCTGCATCTCCTTGCCGCCGAACCCGCCGCCCATGCGCAGGCATTGCACAGTGACCTGCGAGCTGGTCAGGCCAAGCACGTGCGCAACGATCTCCTGCGTCTCGGAGGGGTGCTGCGTGCTGCTCTGCACGAACACTTGTTCGCTCTCGTCGACCAGCGCCAGCGCGCAATGCGTTTCCAGGTAGAAGTGCTCTTGCCCGGCGAACTCGAACTCGCCGGTGAAGACGTGGGTCGCGGCGGCCAGGCCGCTCTCCACGTCTCCCCGGCACATCTGCGGCTGCGCGCCCTGGAAGCTGCCGGCCACGATCGCCTCCAGCACGGTGACCAGGGACGGCAGTTCCTCGACATCGACCTCCACCGCGGCGGCACCGAGCCGGGCGGCCTCCGCGGTCTCGCCCAGCACCCAGCAGACTGCGTGTCCGAAGAACATGATCTCGCTCGGGAACAGCGGCTCGTCGTGCTTGACCCCGGCGTCGTTGACGCCGGGGACATCCGCGGCAGTGAGCACCCGGACTACCCCGGGCACCAATAGCGCAGGCCCAGTGCGCAGGTCGAGCACATGTGCATGCGCGTGCGATACCTGTACCGGGTACGCATACAGGACATCCTTGGTCCGCAGCGCGAGGTCGTCGGTGTAGAGCGCCGTGCCAGTGACGTGTAGCGCGGCGCTTTCGTGCGGAACGGCCTCGCCGACGGATGGCGCCTCCGGACGTTGCGAGAGCGAGCTCATGCGAGGACCTCCTGGGCAGGCCGGTGCCGGGCATCGGGATATCGAGCCATCAACCACAGCAGGCTCTGCCGCAGCATCTCGGCGCGATAACTGGAGCTAGCGCGGTGGTCGTCGAGGGGCGTCCCCTCTCCGAACAGCACCGCCGCCGCATCGCGCACCGTCTCCGAGGACCACGGCCGTCCTTCGAGCGCAGCCTCAGTGTCCAATGCCCGGATCGGCGTCGCCGCCACGCCGCCCAGCCCGATGCGGGCCTTGTGTACCGTTCCGTCGTCGATATCGAGCGCAAAGGCGACCCCGACGCTGGAGATGTCGTCGAAGCGCCGCTTCGCGATCTTGAGGAACGCGCTGACGGGCGCGAAAGGCAAGGGGAGGCGCACCACCTTGATGAGCTCGTCTGGACGCCGCACGCTGCGGCGGTAGCCGGTGAAGTAGTCAGCCAGCGCGATCTCGCGTTCGCCAGCGGCGCTAACCAGGACCAGCGTCGCTTCCAACGCCAGCAGCGCGGGCGCGGCGTCCCCGATGGGCGACCCGGTCCCGAGGTTGCCGCCGAGGGTGGCGCCGTTGCGGATGAGACGAGAGGCGAACTGCGGAAGCAGCTCCGAAAGCACCGGCACACGCCCGCGGAGACGACGTTCGATCTCGGTGAGCGTCAATGCTGCACCAAGGTCCACGTGGTCGTCGGCGAACTGAAAGAGGCGCAGCTCATCGAGCCGGTCTATCGCCACCACGAGCCCGGCCCGCGCGCCGCGCAGGTTCACCTCGACACCCCAGTCGGTGGAGCCGGCTACTACTGTTGCGTCCGGACGCTGCCCCAGCAGCTCGAGTGCCTCCCTAAGCGTCGCGGGCCGCACGAAATCCCGGCCACCGCAGGTCAGTCTGGTCGCGGCCGCTGGCGGCGCGGGCTCGGTGAGCCGGGCCGCGAACGGGTCGCCGTCGGGCGGCACGCGGAGCGCGTACGCGGCGTCGCGGATCGGCCGGTAACCAGTGCACCGGCACAGGTTGCCGCTGAGCGCATGCAGGTCGAACCCGTTGGCCCCGTGATCGTTGGAGACCGAGCTCGGCCCGTGTTCGTCGCTGTCGGCGCGGTTCGCCGCGCGGTCCGGCCGGTAGTACTCGGCCGCCATGCTGCACACGAAGCCGGGCGTGCAGTAGCCGCACTGTGAGCCGCCGCGCCCGGCCATCTCCTGCTGCACCGGATGCAGCGCCTGCGCGGTACCCAGACCTTCGGCCGTGACGATCTCCTGACCGTCCAGCGCCGCGATCGGCACGAGACACGCATTGATCGCCACCCATTCGGTCCCGCCCGCCAGCCCTGGCCGGGCCACTAGCACCGAGCACGCACCGCATTCCCCCTCGGCGCAGCCTTCCTTGCATCCGGTCAGCCCGAGCTCGCGCACAAACTCCAGCGCGGTCGTGTGAACCGGTACCTCATCGAGGTTCGCCACCCGCCCGTTGACGGTCACCTGCGGATTGCTCATGGCAGCTCCTGTCGGCTGGGCGGCCGGACCCCGATCGTGCTTCCGAGCTCCGGCCACTCGGTAAGCAGCTTCGAGCAGTTCGCCAGGTAGCGAAAAGCCATCAGTGCAGCCGCTGCATGCTCGCGGTCCGCCGCGCGCCCAGCGGATTGGTGTCCTCAACGCGGTCGGCGAGCCGGTGGTTGGCGATCTTTGCAATCTCCAGTAACGCGGTGGCGTGCTCCTGGGCGGGCGAATTGTCCAGCCGGTTCCAGGCTTGGGTCAGCACCTGCTCGGCGGACAAGTCGCGCGCCGACACGATGAGCGGGAAGCCGAATCTCCGCTGGTATGCCTCGTTCACCTCGTCAAATGCCGTCTGGTCCTCCTCAGATAGAAATGTAAGTCCCGCAGCAGCCTGGTCGATCACCGAGTTCTCGCCCAAGTCGCCGGACTGCAGCTCGGCACCGGCAAGCGACGGGTAGCTGCGCATCAGCGCCACCTGCTCCTCGCGTGGCAGCGCGAGCAGCCGCTCCTGCAATGCGCGGCGCATCGCTGAGGCGTCGTCGAACGGTCGCTCGTCGGCGACCTGTCCCGCGATGGAGGTCTCGCCTTGGTACGCCGGGCTGATGGCTGCCACGAACTGTTCCCGCGGTATTCGATTGAGGTCGTCTGCGGACAGCCGTCTGGCCACGGTCACCTCATCGCCGCGACCGCCGAAGTGGTTGAGCAGCAAGTTGAGGAGAATTGCGGCGACCGAACCCATGGTGATACCGGAGTTGAGGAAGGCCTGCGCGTTCGACGGGAGGTCAACAAGGATCGCGGAAGTACCGTTCACCTGCGGCAGACCAACCGGGATCATCGCCATCGCCACGCTGACCGCGACCACGATCACGTTGCGGTGATTGTTGAAATTCACCCGGCCCAGGGTGTGTATGCCCACCGCGGCGACCGTGCCGAACATAACCAGTGCCGCGCCGCCGAGCACCGAAGACGGAATGCCCTGAACCGCGGCACCCGCCTTCGGTATCAGCCCGAGGA
The DNA here is from genome assembly GCA_051000715.1 of Mycobacteriales bacterium. Taxonomy (GTDB): domain Bacteria; phylum Actinomycetota; class Actinomycetes; order JALYNC01; family JALYNC01; genus JBPCOB01. The sequence continues at coordinate 8,518 of JBPCOB010000129.1, read as the reverse complement.
TGATCATGATCAGCCCGGCTGTCGCGACCACCCAGCGGCTCCTCACCCGAGTAAGCCGCACCAGGCCGACGTTCTCCGCGAAACAGGTGTAGGGAAAAGAGTTCATGACCCCGCCGATGAACGTCGCCAGCCCGTCCGCACGCAGCGCTGCGGCGATATCGCTCTTGCGGATCGGCTTCTCAACGATCTGCCCGGTGGCATAGACGTCACCGGTGGTCTCCACCGCGGTGATCAGCATGACGACGATCATGAGCAAGATCGGCACGAGCGCAAACTTCGGCGTACCGAAGTGGAACGGCCCGGTGAAGCCGACCCAGGCGGACTTGCTCACCTGCGGGAAGCTGGCAACTTTGCCGCCAGAGCCGTCGCTGATCAGAGTCGCTACCGCTGTGCCGATCACCAGGCCCGCCAGCACCGCCACGGTGTTCAGAAAACCGCGGGCGAAGCGAGTGATCACCAAGATCACGACAATGGTGAACGCCGCGAGGGAGAGGTTAGTCACGCTGCCGAAGTGCAGGTTTGCCGGAACCAGCTTCGGGTTGAAGAACGCGAACTGACCGCCACCGGCATCGAACGCGGCGACCGGAATCAGCGTCACCCCGATGATCGTGATCACCGTGCCGGTGACCACCGGCGGGAAAAAGCGCACCAACTTGCTGAAGAACGGCGCCAATATGAACGTGAAGACGCCTGCCACCATCACCGCGCCGTAGATGTATACCAGGCCGTTCGTCCCCTTGCCGTTGTCCAGGCCGATGATGATCATCGGGCTGACGGCGGTGAACGTGACGCCCTGCAGCAGGGGCAACCGAACGCCGATCTTCCAGATGCCGGCCGACTGAAGGATCGAGGCGATACCGCAGGTGAACAAGTCGGCATTGATGAGGTGCACCAGTTGCGCTGGGGTGAGCCCGATTGCGCCGGCGAGCAGGATTGGCACGATGACCGCGCCGGCGTAGAACGCCATGACGTGCTGCAAACCATAGATGGCAAGCTTTTGTGGCGCCAGCACCTCATCAACTGGATGCTTCATCTTGCGGCGGGACGGCGTGGTCGCTGTGGTCATCTTCCACCTGTTCGTTCGAGTGCCCGAGCGGTTTAGGACGTAGAAGAAAGCGGGCAGTGCTTGCCTCCCTCGAGAGCCGAGGCGACATCATCCCTATCAACGGGGGCATCGTGACATCAAGGTCGACGCGTCGTGCCCGGCGGTGTCCGGATAGCTCTTGACGCGAAGCTCGGCGTCCGCCGCGCTGCTTGGCAGGCAGCTCAATGCTCATACTAATTCCGCCAGGTGAAATGTATATCCCGTTTCATGAGACAGTAAGACACGTCACGCCGCATGTCAACCAGTTCGGCATACCGATTCGGTGGCGTGCCCCCGAACCAGTCCCTTCCCCGCTCCAGCCCCGCCGTCGCCGGCCGCCGGGCTCCGCCGCTGTGCCGTGTCGGCCGTGGTGCCTAAGCGGCGAGTCGTTCGCGCACGTGGCTTAGCGCTGCGCTCAGGGCTTGACGGCGGCACGCTGCCATCATAGATTTCTTCCAGCACATAGAAACAGGTTTTCGCTTCACGGAAGGTCACGATGCGAGAGCCGGCTTGCAGGCGGCCCATGCGAGAGCCGGCTTGCAGGCGGCCCGATCTGATGGCGGTGCCGGCCCGCCGCGCCGCCGTCGTGCGCTAATCAAGCTGCAGATGACGGGCGACACCCAAGAAGGGGCAGGACTTTGACGACAATCGGTTTCATCGGTCTGGGAATCATGGGCAGTCCAATGGCGCGGAACCTGGTCGAAGCCGGTTTCGACGTGGTCGGCTACAACCTGCACGAAGCCGCGGTGCAGCGGCTGGTGGAGGCTGGCGGCCGCGCTGCGGGCAGCGTGGCTGAAGCAGTCCAGGTCGCCGACGTGGTGATCACGATGCTCCCGGACTCCCCCGACGTCGAGGACGTGGCGCTCGGCGAGGACGGCATTCTCGCGCACGCCGCAGAGGGGTTGCTCTACATCGACGCCTCCAGCATCCGCCCGGATGTGGCGGTGCGGGTCGCGGCCGCCTGCGCGGACAAGGGCGTCCGCGCCCTTGACGCGCCGGTGTCCGGCGGTGAGGCGGGAGCGATCGAAGCCAACCTCTCCATCATGGTCGGGGGCAGTTCGGCCGACTTCGCCGCTGCAAAGTCGGTGCTCGAGGCCGTGGGCGCGACGATCGTTCATGTCGGCCCCGCCGGTTCGGGGCAGACCGTGAAAGCGGCGAATCAGCTCATCGTCGCCGGCACCATCGAGCTCGTCGCCGAGGCGATTGTGTTCCTCGAGGCGTATGGGGTGGACACCGCGGCCGCACTGCAGGTCCTCGCCGGTGGACTCGCCGGCAACCGCATCTTGGACCGTAAAGGGGCCAGCATGCTCGCTCGCGACTTCACCCCCGGATTCCGGGTCGACCTGCACCACAAGGATCTCGGCATCGTCACCTCCGCCGCCCGGGAAGCCGGCGTAATCATCCCCCTCGGTGCGCTCGTCGCGCAGCTGATGACCGCCGCGCGGGCCGCCGGCGACGGGGACCTAGACCACTCGGCGCTGCTGCGCGGGGTGGAGCGGCTCTCCGGCCGCGCCGCTGTCTGACCCGGGCGTACCGGCGCGCCCGCTTCGTACGTCCCGAACTGACAATGCTTTGAGAGCGAGGAGAGTCTCATGCCCCGTATGACCGCTGCCGCAGCCGCCGTCGCCATCATGGAACGCGAAGGCATCACGCACGCATTCGGCGTGCCCGGCGCTGCGATCAACCCGCTATACGCCGCGATGCGTGCCAGCGGGGGCATCACGCACGTTCTCGCCCGGCATGTGGAGGGCGCCTCACACATGGCGGAGGGCTACACGCGCACCGCGGCCGGGAACATCGGGGTCTGCATCGGCACCTCCGGGCCGGCCGGCACTGACATGATTACCGGCCTGTACTCGGCGTCGGGGGACTCCATCCCGATTCTGTGCATCACTGGTCAGGCACCGGTCGCTCGGCTGCACAAGGAGGACTTCCAGGCGGTTGACATCGCCGCCATCGCTGCTCCGGTGACGAAGATGGCGATGACGGTGCTGGAGGCCGCGCAGGTGCCGGGCGCGTTCGCGCAGGCCTTCCACCTGATGCGGTCGGGGCGGCCGGGGCCGGTGCTGCTCGACCTGCCGTTCGACGTGCAGATGACCGAGATCGAGTTCGATCCCGAGACCTATTCGGCGCTTCCGGTGTACCGGCCGGCGGCGACCCGTGTCCAGATCGAGAAGGCATTGGACATGCTGGCCGCGGCGGAGCGGCCGGTGTTGGTGCCCGGCGGCGGTGTGATCAACGCCGACGCCACCGACTTGCTGGTGGAGTTCGCTGAGCTCGTCGGCGTGCCGGTGATCCCGACCCTGATGGGCTGGTGGCGCGATCCCCGACGACCACCCGCTGATGGCCGGCATGGCGGGGCTGCAGACCGCACACCGCTACGGCAATGCCACGGTCCTCGCCTCCGACTTCGTTCTTGGCCTGGGCAACCGGTGGGCCAACCGGCACACCGGCGGGCTCGAGGTCTACCGGGCTGGCCGCACGTTCGTCCACGTCGACATCGAACCGACCCAGATCGGGCGGGTATTCGCGCCGGACTACGGGATCGTCTCCGACGCGAAAGCGGCGCTGGAGCTCTTCGTCGAGGTCGCTCGGCAGCGCCGAGCGGACGGCGTCCTACCGGACCGCTCCACCTGGGCCGAGCAGTGCCGCGAACGCAAGCGGACAATGCTGCGGCGTACGCACTTCGACGACGTGCCGATGAAACCGCAGCGGGTGTATGAGGAGATGAACCAGGCGTTCGGGAAAGACGTCCGCTACGTCAGCACCATCGGCCTGTCGCAGATCGCCGGCGCGCAGTTCCTGCACGTCTTCCGTCCGCGGCACTGGATCAACTGCGGTCAGGCGGGCCCGCTCGGCTGGACCATCCCGGCGAGCCTCGGCGTGTGCGTGGCCGACCCGGAGGCGACGGTTGTGGCGCTCAGCGGCGACTACGACTTCCAGTTCATGATTGAGGAGTTCGCCGTCGGCGCGACAGTTCAACCTGCCCTACATCCATGTCGTGGTGAACAACGCCTATCTGGGGCTGATCCGCCAGTCGCAGCGCGGGTTCGACATGGACTACAACGTCCAGCTCTCGTTCCAGAACCTGAATACACCCGAGCTCGGCGCGTACGGTGTCGACCACGTCAAGGTCGTCGAAGGCTTGGGCTGCCGGGCGATCCGGGTGCACCGGCCCGAAGAGCTGATGCCCGCTTTCGAGGAAGCGAAGAAGCTGATGGCCCAGCACCGGGTCCCGGTGATGGTGGAGATCATCCTTGAGCGCGTGACAAATATCTCCATGGGCACTGAACTCGACAACATCACCGAGTTTGAAGAGCTCGCCACCCGCGGCGAGCACGCGCCGACCGCGATTAGCACGCTGGACTGAGACAAGCGCCAAAAATCGTTGCGCGTCGAAGGCGCAAACCTACAATCGATGGCTGGGCGGTTCTTACAGCTCCCGGTTGCTCGTGGCGGGTAGTCCGAGTCGTGCCGCGAGCTGCGGCGGCAGCCGATCCGCCGATCCGGCGGGCCGGTCGGCGGCTGCGGCGTCCGCCGCTTCGGCGGACATCCCGGCTTCGACTAGGAGCAGGTCGCGGGCGTAGCCCGTGGGCAGCGTGTCGTACCAGCGCAGGGCGAGCGCCTCTCGCCCGGCCGGGGACAGCTCCCCCCAGAGCCGGACGCGGGCCATCCCGCCGTCGGGGTAGATCTCGACCCGTCCTCGCTCACCTCCGGCGCGGTGTCGAGGCGGAAACGGTGCCGGGTGTCGGGCTGCAGCCGCTGCCGGGGCAGCAGCTCGACTCGGTCCCGGCTGCCACTGCGGCGGCCGGAGACGACGGCCCAGCCGGGCGCATTGTGGATGAAGCAGCTGGTGTCGAGCTCGACGAGGCGAAGTTGGCCGGGTCCGGCGAGCTCGATCTGCACCCAGTCGTTGCCGTCGTCGCGGCGCCGGGCGGTTTCCCACCCTTCGCCCATGACGCGGGCCAGGCCGGGGGAGATGAGGTTGGTTGGGGAGGAGTAGTGCATGTTGCTGCAGGCGTTGATCCGGCCCGCGTTCTCCAGCGCGGCGAGGTCCAGCGCGCCGCCGGCCAGGTAGCGAGGGTCGGGCACCGGCTCGCCGTGTACCCGCAGCCGGGCGACACCGCCGTCGGGGTACTGGCAGAGCCGGACATGGGTGACCCACGTGCCGTCCGCCACCGGGTAGCTGTTGCGGGTGTCCCCGACGGCGGGGCTGCGCGACACCAGCGGCTGCCACCGCGCAGCCGCCAGCTCCGCAGGGTTCGGGTAGCCCTCCACCGCCGCACCTTCCACCGACACCTCGGGGGGGTAGTTGCCGGTGAAGAAGGCGGTGTCGACGATGACCCCCCGGACCAGGCCGGGGATGCCGAGGCGGACGATCGCCCAGTCGTGGCCGGGTTCCCGTCTGCGGCGGCTCTCCCACCCGTCCATCACCTGGCCCTTATGACCGAAGGTGTAAGCAGAGAAGGTGGGTTCCGTCGCTTTGATGAGGTTCTCCCGCTCGGCGAAGGACTCGTCGTTGGCGGCCACCACGCTGCCGCCCAATCGGCGGGAGGCGAGGTCGGGTAGCGCGGCGAATGACGCCTCGGTGGAGCTGAACGACGCCTCGGCGGAGTCGAGTGTGGTTGTCATCGTCTGTCCCTTTCTGGTCTGCGCCTTTGGTGTGAGGCCGGCCGGCCCCGTTCTCAGTGCCGGCCGCGGGTGAGGAACCGCCCGCGCGGCGGGTCTCCAGCGGCGATCTGCTGCCCGCGCAGCCAGGTGCTGCGGACGACGCCGGTTAGCGTCCGGCCGGCGTAGGGGGTGATCGGGTTGCGGTGCTGAAGCGGAGTCGGGTCGACTGCGAACGTCTCCTCGGGGGCGAATACCGCGAAGTCGGCGTCGTAGCCGGGTGCGATGCGCCCTTTGGCGCGCAGGCCGGCGATCTCAGCCGGCCGCTGCGCCATCCACCGCGCTACGTCGCACAGTGGGTGGCCGCGGGTGCGGGCTTGGGTCCACACCGCGGGCAGGCTGAGCTGTAGCGAGGCAATCCCGCCCCAGGCGGCGCCGAAGTCGCCGGTGTCCTGCCGCTTCAGATCCGCGGTGCACGGTGAGTGGTCGGAGACCACACTGTCGATGTCACCGTCGGCGAGCGCCCGCCACAGCGCGGCGCGGTTGTCGGCTTCCCGGATCGGCGGGCAGCATTTGTACTGGGTGGCGCCGTCACCGATGTTCTCCGCGTCGAAGCTCAGGTAGTGGGGGCTGGTTTCGACGCTGAGTCGGATCCCGCGGCGCCGGGCGCTGCGGACCGCCGGGACCGCCTCGCAGCTGGAAAGGTGCAGCAGGTGGACCCGGCCGCCGGTGCTCTCCGCGGCGTCGATGAGGTGTCCGATGGCGACGTCTTCGCTGCGTCGGGGCCGGGAGCGCAGGAAAGCCGGGTAGCTGCGTCCGTCGGGCGCCGGGGCGGCGGCGATGACCGCCGGGTCCTCGGCGTGCACGATCATCAGCGCGTCGTAGCCGGCGAGTTCGCCGAGGTACTCCGCTAGCTGGGTGGGGGACAACGGCGGGAACTCCGGCACGCCGGAGTCGAGGAGGAAGCATTTGAAGCCGAACACGCCGGCGTCGTGTAGCTCCCTCAGCTCACCGCTGTTACCGGGTACCGCGCCGCCCCAGAACCCCACGTCAATGAAGCACTGGCCGGCCGCCGCTTGCTGTTTTATCCGCAGCGACGTCACGTCGACGGTCGGTGGCAGGCAGTTGAGCGGCATGTCCAGGATGGTCGTGATCCCGCCGGCGGCGGCGGCCCGGGTGGCGCTGGCGAACCCTTCCCACTCGGTGCGGCCCGGCTCGTTGACGTGGACGTGGCTGTCGACCAGACCTGGCAGCAGCACCTCATCGTCGGCGAGGTCCACGGTGCGCACTGAGGGAAGGCGGGCGGGGAGCGGTTCGACCGCGGTGATCCGGCCGTCGCGGATGCCAACACATCGGGGCGCCTCACCGTCGGTACTGATTACCCGCGCGCCGCGGATGACGAGATCGAAGTCGGTCACGGCAAGTTCGTGCCGCCGGCCTGCGCCGCCGCATCCGCCCCGTCACCGCTCGGCGTGATGCCTCGGTACGCGCGCCAGTCCGCAGCCGCGGAGATTTCGATCAGCCCGGTCCGCTCGACGTGCGCGGAGGCGCGGAGCAGCACGGCAAGGGCCGCGGCGCCGCCCTCCATCTCGATGACGCCGAGCTCCAGCTCGGGTGGCTCAGCGGCCATGAAGTCGTCACGGATCGCCTCCAGCGGGACGTCGTACAGCTCCCCGACCACCGCCACGCCCCCCTCCTCGGTCGGCCAAAGTGCCGGGAACGCGTCCCGGACGGAGTAGAACCGGTACCGCGGGGCGGTGCGGGCAGCGCCGAGAAAGGGGTAGGCGGCGATCGTGTGATGGACCGACCCGCCGGCCATGCCGTCCCCGTTGACGAAAAGCGGAACGTTGGTCATTGCGAATCCTTTCCTGCGGTGGTGGTGACGCTGCCGACGGCGACGCCGCCGGCTGGGTTGAGGTAGTGGGCGGCGATGCGGGTGCCGAGTTGCTGCAGCAGCGGCCCGGCGTCGCGCATGCAGCGGTGCGGGTCGGGCTGCATCTCACTGAGGGTATGCACCCTGGTGAAGCCGGCGGCGGCCGCCTGGGTGGCGGTGAGCAGGCAACGGCCGGATACCGCGATGACCGGGATACCTGCCGCAGTGGCCCGAGCCGCCAACCCGACCGGCGCTTTGCCCATCAGGGTCTGCTCGTCAAGGGAGCCTTCGCCGGTGATGACCAGTTCCGCCCCGACCAGGGCGGCGTCGAAGCCGGCCAGGTCCAGGAGCAGGTCGATGCCGGGCTGCACGGTGGCGCCAAGGACCGCCAGCGCGCCGAAACCGACACCGCCGGCGGCACCGGCGCCGGCTGTGCCGGTGAGGTCCCTGCCAGTGGTTGCGGCGACGGCCGCCGCCCAGCGGGTCAGCCCGTCCTCGAGTGCGGCCACGTCGGCCGGCCCGGCGCCTTTCTGCGGCCCGTACACCGCGGCGGCGCCCCGGGCCCCGAGCAGCCGATTGTCTACGTCGCTGGCGATGACCACCTCGACGTCGGCCAGCCGCGGGTTCAGCCCGGACAGGTCGACCGCAGCGACCGTGCGTAGGGCGGCACCGCCGGCCTCAGCCGGAACGGGATCGAGCCGCGCGCCGAGGGCCTGCACCATCCCGGCGCCGCCGTCGGTGCAGGCGCTGCCGCCGATGCCAAGGACGATCCTCCGGCAGCCGGCGTCCAGCGCGGCGGCGATCACCTCCCCGGTGCCGTAGCTGCTCGCGGTCCGCGGCGCCGGCCGCCCGCCGGGCAGCCGGCGCAGGCCGGAGAAATCGGCGAGCTCGACGACAACCACCCCGTCCCGTTCGGCGTAGGACGTGTCCAGCAAGATCCATGTCGGTCCCTG
>JBPCOB010000128.1:0-33230 GCA_051000715.1 Mycobacteriales bacterium | reverse complement strand
ACGACGTCGTGGCCGGCCAGCAGGGCCCGCTCCAGCTGTGGCAGGACGGTGTCGGCGAAGCCCACGATCCCCGGGAAGGGGTCGACACCGCCGGCCAGCCGGGCGAGGAGGTTGTCGCGGATCTCGGCCTTGACCGACTTGTGCTCGTGGCCGGCGGCGCGCAGCTCGCCGAGGGACGTGATCGCGGGGGCAGTTGTCACACCGAGCACGCTACGTCGAGCCCTCCAGCTGGGTAGCACCGGTCCGCTCCCGGCGTACGCGCTCCCGCCGGCTCGGCGAACCCGCGAGTGGATCAGACGTTGGTCGGCGTACTCGCATGAATCGGCGAAATCGGCGAGTGGACGGACCAATGTCTGATCGACTCGCTCGAGCCGGTGGTGTACGGCGGTCAGGTGCACGGGCCGGACGCTCTCGCCGGCAGACCGATGCGGCTTGTTCGGACGGACCTGTTGATGGCCCAGCGCACGGTCGCCGGCACGCGATCGGAGGAGCGGGCCGCCGCGCAGTCGACGACGCGGTAGCGCAGCAGTAGGAGCCGGCTCCTGCCCGGCTCCAGCTCGAACTGCGAGAACGGTGGCGGTGCGCGGCTGGTGTCGCAACCGGTCGGGAGCCCGACGGTGATGAGCTGCAGCCCGGCGGCCGGGCGACTGACCGAGAGTATGTATAGCGGTTGGGGACCTACGTTCTCGATTCCGAACAGGTAGCTGAGTCGGTTTCCGCCGGTGTCGATGGCGCCGCAGGGGCCACCTTGCACGAGTGGGTCGAAGTCGATCGGCTCAGCGGCCGATGTCCGGGAGGGCGTCGGTGGGCTGGGCCGGGGGGCCGGCTGCCGAGCGTTTGCCGTGATCACCACGGCCGCCAGTCCCGCGGCGGCCAGGGCGGCGGCCGGCAACGCCCAGCCGGGGCGACGTCGCGGCGGTCGATCACCCGTTCCGATGATGTCCGGCTCGACCACGACGACGAGTGTGCGGCACAGTGCCGGTGGTGCGAACCTTTCCGCCGGCGGCCGACGACGCACCCGTGCTGGCGATCGACATCGGCGGCACCAAGCTCGCGGCGGCTCTGGTGGCATCCGACGGGTCTGTGCAAGTGGAGAGACGTACGTCGACCCGGGCCGACTCCGCTTCGGCCGAGGAACTCTTCACGGCGCTGACCCGGCTCGCGGACGACGTCGTCGGCCGCGCCGCGATCAGCGGGGTCGGCGTCGGCTGTGGCGGGCCGATGGACTGGCCGGCCGGCGTCATCTCACCGCTGAACATCCCGGCCTGGCGCGACTTCCCGCTGCGCGAGCGGCTGGCCGAGCAGTTCGGTGGGTTACCGGTCCGAGTCCACAACGACGCCGTCTGCGTCGCGGCCGGCGAGCACTGGCGGGGTGCCGGCCGGGGCGGTCGCAACCTGCTCGGCATGGTCATCTCCACCGGCGTCGGCGGCGGCCTGGTGCTGGACGGCCGGCTGGTCGACGGCGAGAGCGGCAACGCCGGCCACATCGGTCACGTGATCGTGGATCCGGACGGGCCACCCTGTGTCTGCGGCGGCCAGGGCTGCCTGGAGGCGATCGCGCGCGGTCCAGCCGTCGTCCGCTGGGCGCGCGAGCACGGCTGGGCGGCGGCGGCGGAGGCCAGCGGGCCGGAGCTGGTCGGCGACGCCACCGCGGGCGACGCGGCTGCAACCGCGGCACTTCAGCGGGCCGGCCACGCCGCCGGCATCGCGATCGCATCAGCGACCGCGCTGTGCGACCTCGAGGTGGTCAGCATCGGCGGTGGGCTGAGCGCCGCCGGCGAGCTGCTGATGGCGCCGCTGCGGGACGCCGTACGCCGGTACGCCCGGCTCGACTTCGCCCGCGGCGTACGGGTCGTGCGCGCCGAGCTCGGGCAGTCGGCCGGCCTGGTGGGCGCGGCCGCGCTGGTGCTGGCCGGCGACCGCTACTGGTCGGCCGACTGAGCGCGGGTGCCACACTGACGGCCATGACGGTGGCGACCAGGCTTGTCACCCTCCGGGACGTGCGGGCCGCCCGCGAGGTGCTCGACGGCGTGGTGCGGATGACCCCGCTGGAGGGCTCGCGGCCCCTGTCGGCGGAGGTGGGCGGTCCGGTCAGCTTCAAGTGCGAGAATTTGCAGCGGGCCGGCTCGTTCAAGATCCGAGGTGCGTACGTCCGGATCTCCCGATTGACCGACGCGGAACGCAGCCGCGGGGTCGTTGCAGCCAGCGCCGGCAACCACGCACAGGGCGTGGCGCTGGCCGGTCGGCTGTTGGGGACGTCGGTCAAGGTCTACATGCCTGAGACGGCCGCCCTGCCCAAGATCGAGGCAACCCGCTCGTACGGCGCCGAGGTGGAGCTGCTCGGTCGCACCGTGGACGAGTCGCTCACGGCCGCGGCGGCGTACGCCGAGTCCTGCGGGTCGGTGTTCATCCACCCCTTCGCCCACCCCGACGTCATCGCCGGGCAGGGAACGGTGGGCCTGGAGATCCTCGAACAGTGCCCGCAGGTGCGCACGATCGTCGTAGCCACCGGCGGCGGCGGGCTGGTGTCCGGCATCGCGGCTGCCGTTCGCGAGCTGCGCCCGGAGGTCGAGGTGGTGGCCGTCCAGGCGGCCGGGGCTGCTGCGCTCGCGGCGTCGCTGGCCGCCGGCTGGCCGGTGCCGCTGGCGGAGATGGCCACCATGGCCGACGGCATCGCCGTGGGTAAGCCGGGCGAGCTCACCCTCGCCCACGTGGCCGCCCTGGTGGACCGGGTGGTGACCGTGTCCGAGGAGTCGATGTCACGAGCGCTGCTGCTTTGCCTGGAGCGGGCCAAGCTGGTGGTCGAACCGGCGGGGGCAGCTGCGGTGGCGTCGATCATGGACGATCCCCGCGCGTTTCAGCCGCCGGTGGTCGCTGTCCTGTCCGGTGGCAATCTCGACCCGGTGCTCTTGCTGCGGGTCATCCGGCACGGGCTGATCGCGGCCGGGCGCTACCTGTCGTTCCGGCTGCGCGTCCCGGACCGGCCGGGCGAGCTCGTCGCGCTGCTCGCCGTACTCGCCGACACCGGGGTCAACGTGCTCGATGTCGAGCACCTGCGGACGGGGCCCAAGCTGAGTGTGGACGAGGTGGAAGTGGCACTTCAGCTGGAGACGCGGGGAGCCGATCACAGCGACCAGGTGCTGGCGCACCTGCGCAAGGCTGGTTACCCGCTGCTGTTCGGCTAGCCCGAGCGCGGCGGGGCGCAGCCGCCGCTCTACTGCCGGGTCAGGGCAACGGCTCAGCGCGGATGGACGCCTCGTCGAGGTCAATCCCGACCATCCGCGCCACCCGAGCGAGATCGGCGTCTTGGGCGAGCAGAGCGGCGCCTCGACGCCACGCGACCCCGGCGATCATGCAGTCGATCATGCCTCGAGGGGTGATCCCGGCACGGCGGCACCGGCGGTAGATGCGCGCGGCAGCATCGAAGTCGGTGGCTGCGTCGAAGTGGAGCAGGTCGAACCGCTGCAGCAGGCGACGCAGGTCGCCTTCTCGTTCATCGCTGCCGGCCCCGGCCAGGACCTCCATCACCACGGGCTCAGTGACGTTGAGCGGCCCGTCACTGGCGATCAACGCGGTCAGGCGTTGATCGACCGGACTCCCGGTGGCCCGGTCGTACTCCACCCAGGCGGACGTGTCGACGAGGATCACGCGGCTCCACGGGGGGAGATGTCGGCCGGCGGTTCGGCAATGGCTCGCGCTCCCCGCATTCCCAAGGCCTCCTCACGGGTCATCGGCTGGCCAGCCAGGTACCTCAGTGCAAGCTCGACGGCGTCGGTCTTGGTCCGGACCCCGTATCTGTCCATGATCGCCTGGACGTAGTCGTCCTCGATCTCGATGTTCGTGCGGACCCTCGACATACACCTACTGTACACCTGAGGTGTGTAGAACGTGTACGTCGTCGGACTCGGCGGTCTTTGCCGGTCGCTTGGGGCCTGCGCGTGCAGAGTGGCCGGATTACCGGCAGCAGGGGCTCACAGGTTGCCGCGGCGCTCCTGCTCACGCTCGATGGCTTCGAAAAGGGCCTTGAAGTTGCCCTTGCCGAAGCCCTTCGACCCGTGCCGCTCGATCAGCTCGTAGAACACCGTCGGCCGGTCCTGCACCGGCTTGGTGAAGATTTGCAACAGGTAGCCGTCCTCGTCCCGGTCGGCCAGAATCCCCTGCTCGCGCAGCCGGTCGATCGGTACGCCGACGTCCCCCACCCACTCGGCGAGCGTTTCGTAGTAGGAGTCGGGCGTCTGCAAGAAGTCGACGCCCGCGGCCCGCATCGCCTGAACCGACCCGAGTATGTCGTTGGTCGCCAGGGCGATGTGCTGGACGCCGGGGCCGCCGTAGAACTCCAGGTACTCGTCGATCTGGCTCTTCTTCGGACCCGCCGCCGGCTCGTTGAGCGGGAACTTCACCTTTCCGCGGCCGTCCCAGACAACCTTGGACATCAGCGCGGAGTACTTCGTGGCGATGTCGTCGCCGACGAACTCGGCCAGGTCGGTGAACCCCATGACCCGGTGGTAGAACTCCACCCACTCGTCCATCTTGCCGAGTTCGACGTTGCCCACGACGTGATCGACCGCCGAGAAGTAGCGCTTCTTGGCACCCGACAGCGGAGCGACCAGCGGCGTCCGCTCGACGAAGCCCGGCAAAAATGCCCCCGAGTACGCCGACCGCTCGATCAGTGTGTGCCTGGTCTCGCCGTACGTCGCGATCGCTGCAACGACGACCTTGCCGGTGTCGTCCTCGACGATGCGTGGCTCGGTCACGCCATTCGCGCTGCGGGCGAGCGCCAGCTCGTAGGCACGGGCAGCGTCGGGCACCCGGAGCGCGATGTCGATGACGCCGTCGCCGTGCGCCGCGACGTGCCGGCCGATATCGGTGCCGGCGCGCACCTCGCCGGTCAGCAGGAAGCGGGCAGACCCAGACTCGAGCACGTACTCGGCGGCGTCGCGGTACCCGGTCTCGGGGCCGCGGTACGCCGTCACCTGCATGCCGAAGGCGGTCGAGTAGAAGTGCGCAGCCTGCCGCGCGTTTCCGACGGCGAAGTGCAAATAGTCGATGCCCTCGACCGGGAACGGGTCCTGGCCAACGGTCTCGCTCATGGTGCGGCTCCTTCGCGGTGTACGGCGTACGGCGTACGTGCGGCGGATCAGCCGGCGTACGGCTCAGCTTCGAGCAGCTCGACGGCCATGGTCTTCCCGCTCGGCAGCTGATACTCCACCGTGGCGCCGACCCGGGACCCGGCCAGCGCCCTGCCCAGCGGCGACTGCGCCGAGTAGATCTCCAGGTTGCCGGCCGCATGGTCCTCTCGCGACCCGATCAGGAACCGTTCGGTGCCGCTGTCGCCGGCGAAGCGCACGGTCACCACCATGCCGGGGCCGGCGACGCCGGGCGCGGTCGGCGCCTCGCCGACCCGGGCATCGCGCAGCAGCTGGGTGAGCTGGCGGATGCGGGCCTCGAGCTTTCCCTGCTCGTCCTTGGCCGCGTGGTAGCCGCCGTTCTCCCGGAGGTCACCCTCCTCGCGGGCCGAGGCGATCTTCGCTACCACGTTTGCACGACCGGGGCCGGACAGCTCGTCGAGCTCCTCCCGCAGCCGGTCGAACGCCTCCTGGGTGAGCCAGGTGACGGTGGCCTGCGACGTTTCGGACACGGTTGCTCCTCGGCGGGTTGGTGCTACGAGGCTAACGCCTGCGCGGCTCACCGGGGTGATCAGTGGTCACGGGTGATGCGGCAGCCGGTCAGCTCCCCGGACACCGCGCGGGCACGGGTCGCCAGCTCGAAGCTGACCTCGGTGATGCGCCGGGAGTCCCGCCGGGGTCCTACCGTGACGTCCGCCCGGCCGGCCTCGGCGCCGGAGCGGTCGCGCGCACGCACCGTGCACACCGCCTCGGCCAGCGGCGCCTTGTGCACCTCGAACCGGATCCGCACGGCGGAGTCCGACACCACGTCGTATCCGCGCAGTCCGGCCGCGACCGGCGGGAGGGACTTGTGCAGCGCCAGGGTGAGCAGGGCGGCGAGCGCCAGGGCCGCGACGATGCCGGTCACCACGTAGGTCCCGAGGCGTCGACCGCCGCTCGCGGGTACGCCGTACCGGTCGGGTGGCCGGTGCGGACCGGGCGCGCGGGCACGGGTGGCGGCGTCACCCACCCTGGTCCTCCTCGCCGGTGTGCGGTCGGTCAGGGACAATTGTCGCGCGACCGGCGCCCCCGCCGGCCCGCGCACCCCGATTTCCCCCAGGAGCGTCCCTCGGTGAACGAGCCGCTGCGGCTGATGGCCGTGCACGCCCACCCGGACGACGAGTCCAGCAAGGGTGCGGCGACCATGGCGCGTTACGTCGCCGAGGGGGTGGACGTGCTGGTCGTGACCCTCACCGGTGGGGAACGCGGCTCGATCCTCAACCCGGCGATGGAGCGGCCGGAGGTGGTGGCCAACCTGCCGGAGATCCGCCGGCAGGAGATGGAGAAGGCTCGGGAGATCCTCGGCGTACGGCAGGAGTGGCTGGGCTTTGTCGACTCCGGCCTGCCCGAGGGAGACCCGCTGCCACCGCTGCCGGAGGGGTGCTTCGCGCTGGTGCCACCGGAGGTGGCGGCCCGGCCGCTGGTGGAGCTGGTACGCCGGGAGCGCCCACATGTCGTGCTCACCTACGACGAGAACGGCGGATATCCGCACCCGGACCACATCATGTGCCACACGGTGTCGGTGGCCGCCTTCGAGGCCGCCGGCGACCCCGACCGTTATCCGGGCACCGGTGAGCCTTGGTCGCCGCTCAAGCTCTACTACCACATGGGCTGGTCGAAGCCCCGGATCCAGGCGCTGCACGACGCCATGACCTCGTTCGGCATCGAGTCGCCGTACGCCGAGCGCCTGGCCGAGTGGGAGGACAAGCCGGAGGATGCCGCCCGGCTGACCACGCAGGTGACCTGCGCGGAGTACTTCGCGATCCGCGACCAGGCGCTGCTCGCGCACGCCACCCAGGTCGACCCGAACGGGTTCTGGTTCCGCTGCCCGCTGGAGGTGACCAAGGCGGTGTGGCCGACGGAGGACTACCAGCTGGCCCGCTCACTGGTGGACACGACGCTGCCGGAAGACGACCTGTTTGCCGGCGTACGCGAGGCCGTGGCCGCTGGTTCGGCCGCGCCGGCACGGTCATGACCACCGTCGTTGTGACGGCCGGGGTGCTCGCCGCCGCGGAGCCGAGCGGCGCCGGGTCCCTGGCCCTGCTGATCGTCACCCTGCTCGCCGTCGCCACCCTGCTGCTGTACCGGTCGATGAAGAAGCAGCTCGGCAAGGTGCCCAAGTCCTTCGACCGGCCAGACGATCCAACTGCTCGGGACCCCTAGCCACGCAGCCTGTCGGCCGAGGTCTCTGCCGATCGAGCAGTCAGTCTTCCGTCGTTCGCCGGAGCCGCTTGACCTCACCGCGGCGCCGCTTGACCGCCAGCCGGTTCTCGACCGCTGACCGGGTTGGCCGGGTCGGGCGGCGCTGCCGCGGGGGTGCCGCGATGGCGTCCCGCAGCAGTTCGGCCAGCCTGCGCTCGGCCGCCTCGCGGTTGCGCAGCTGCGAGCGGTGCTCGGAGGCGCTCAGGGTCAGTACGCCGTCGACCAACCGTGGCCCGAGCCGCTCCAACGCCCGCGCCCTCTGTATCGGGCCCAGCGCACTCGACCGTGCGACGTCGTAGGACAGCTCGGCCCGGCTGTCGGCGGTGTTGACCGACTGACCGCCCGGCCCGGACGAGCGCGAGAAGCGCCAGGACAGCTCCCGCTCGGGCACCACTACCCGCGCCGTCACGCGCAGGTCGGCTGGCACGGGCACATGCTGCCGCACGTCTTCGCCGCGTGGCGGTCAGCCCACCGGCTGGCTGCCTGGCGAGGGGAACTCGTAGCGAAGGAGCAGGTGGGCCGCCTCCCGGCGCACGCTGAGCAATCGAGCCGGCAGGCGGGAGCCCGGCACCAGGTCTGCTCCCTCGACCAGGCCGAGGCGGGTGCTGTGTCCCGGCCGGCCAGCGATCAACGGCGAGGTGGTGAGGAACAGCTCGTCGACTAGACCGGCGGCGAGAAGTGAGCCGAAGGCCCGCGGGCCGGCTTCGGACAGGATCAGTCGATGACCGCGTTCGCGCAGAGCCTGCAGGGCGCGACCGGGGTCGACCCGGGTTCCTTGGCCAAGGTTCACCACGGTGGACGCCGGTGGCAGGGAGCTCCGCAGGGCGGCTGCGCCGGAATCCGTTGTCAGCACCAGCGCACCCGCGAGGAGCGCCGGGTGCGCCGGGTCGAGCGAGCCGCGGCCGGTCAGCACGGCGAGCTGCGGCTCGGGTGGCTGGCCACGCCTACGACGGAGCTCACCGAGGGCCTCCGCAGCCGGCGGGTACGCGTGGACTGGCGTCCAGCGCGTGCGGGGAGAGCCGCGCAACGTGCCGGAACCGATCACAACCACGTCGGCACACGCCCGCAGGAGTGCCATGACGAATCGGTCCGCCTCGCTGCCGGCACGGATCGCCTTGTTCGACTGGACGGTCCCGGGAATGGCGACGACGCCGTCGAGCGTGGACACGAAGTTCGCGAACACCCGGTGCTCCGGAAACCCGAGCGGCCCGCCGTATGCGTCCCGCAGCTCTGCCGGTAGCTCGTAGGCGGGTAACCCGTCCGCTTCGTACAGAACCTCCATCGCGTCCAGCGCCATCTGCTACGCCATGCCGTAGACCGGAATGGTGGCGCCGGTGATTGCACGGGCAGCATCGCTGCAAAGGTGGGTGACGACCGCCGCGACGTCCTCGGTCGGTACGGCGTGCGCCATCGCGGCGGTCGACATGCTCGCCCGATTGTCCGCGGTGTCCATGACCGACGGCAGAATGACGTTGACCCGGATGGACTTGCTGGCCAGCTCTTCGGCGAGCACCTGAGTCAGCCGCACCACGCCCGCCTTGGCGACGGCGTAGACGGCGGCCTTGGCTCCGCCGGAGACGGCTGCTCGCGAGGACACGTTCACGATGGCGCCCCCCGCTTCCATTCGGCGGGCCGCGATCCGGCAGGACCACCAGGTCGTGGCCAGGTTCAGGTCGAGCAGCCTGCGGTAGTCCTCCGGCTCGGTGCCGGCGACGTCGCCGCCGCCGAAGCCGCCGACGGTGTTGACCAGCCATCGGGGCCGCTCGCCGTGCTCGGCGAGCCGGTCCCAGAGCGCCTCCACCTCGTCCGGCGCGGCCAGGTCGACGACCTCGGATCGCACGCTCCCGGTCCAGGTTTCGATCGGATCGACTGTCAGCGGGCGGCGGGCGGCGGCTACGACACGGTCCCCGCGCAGGGCGAACGCCGAAACGACCGCCTGCCCGAGTGCCCCGCCGGCCCCGCAGACCAGCGCGACCTCACCCATAGCCTTACCTCCCGCCGCAAGAGCCGCGAGCCTCGTGCAGGAACTCTCGCCGCAGCTCCGGGTCTTCGTCGAAGGTTCCCCGCCAGAAGGAGGTCACCGTCTTCGACTGCTCTTCCCGTACGCCGCGCATCTGCGTGCACAGGTGCTCGGCCTCGAGCCGGACCGCGACGCCGTGCGGCTGCAGCAGACCGACGAGCGCGTCCGCGATCTGCTGCCCGAGCCGTTCCTGGACCGTGAACCGGCGCGCGAAGAGCCGTACCAGCCGGGTCAGCTTCGAGATGCCGATGATCTGCTCGTGCGCGACGTATCCGACATGGGCGACGCCATGGAACGGCAGGGCGTGATGCTCGCACAGCGCGTAGAAGGAGATGGGGCCCTCGACGATCTGACTGATCCGGCAGTCCGGACCACCCCGGCACTCGGTGGGGAAAGCGGTCAGGAGCTGGTGATCCCCTTCGTAGCCGGCCGTCGCGTCGTACAGCGCCTTGAGGAACCGCTGCGGCGTCGTCTGCGTGCCCGGCGTCGCCAGGTCGAGCCCGAGCGCCGTGAGGATCTCGGCCACGTTGCTCTCGAAGCGGCGCCACTGCTCGGCATCGACCCGGCGCGGGCCCACGGACTCCCACGGACGGGCATCCTCCGGGTCGACCGACATCCGGTCCGGCCGGGGGATGAGCCCGCCCCGGGCCGATAGAACATCGGGCGGCATCGAGTGGTCCTCTCTCTGGCGGCGGAGATAGTGCGCCGCGGGCTTTCTAAAGATGGAGTTGACTGACGCTAGAGCGCGCGGCGTTCTTCCGTCAAGGCCGACGTGCGTTAGAATTGCACCGTGTCGGAGCGGTCCCGGTCGGAACGGGTGGCGGCGGTTGCCGCGCTCGAGGGCCCGGTACGCCGCGCGCTCTATGACCACGTGGCCGCCAGCGGGTCGGCGGTGGGCCGGGATGCCGCCGCCGCGGCGCTCGGGCTGCGCCGCAGCACGGCCGCGTTCCACCTCGACCGGCTCGCCGCGCAGGGACTGCTTGCCGTGGAGTACCGGCGGCTCGGCGGCCGAACCGGTCCGGGGGCGGGCCGGCCAGCCAAGTTGTACCGACGCCCCGACAGTGAGGTCGCGGTGAGCGTCCCCGAGCGGCGCTACGACCTCGCTGGATGGCTCCTTGCCGGCGCGGTCGAAGAGTCGACGCGCAGCGGTGCGCCGGTCCGCGAGGTGCTCAACCGGATGTCTCGCGACACCGGCCGGGAGATCGGCGCCTCGGCGGAGTCGCTCCCGGCGGCGTTGGACGAGCACGGCTTCGAGCCGTCCCGCGAGCCGGACGGCGGGCTGGTCCTGCGCAACTGCCCCTTCCATCGCCTGGCGCGGCAGTTCACGGAGCTGGTGTGCGGGCTCAACCTGGAGCTGCTGCGCGGGGTGGCGGAAGGCTCCGGCGATGATTCTCACACGATGGTGCTGGACCCCGGCCCCGGCCGCTGCTGCGTGCGGGCGGTCCCCTAGCCCGACGACGGCCTGGCTCCGGCACGTACGCCCTACCGTGCAGTAGATGGGCCATTCGAGCGGCGAAGGACCCCGGTTGGCGCACCCCAGAAGTACCCGGTCGAGGTTCGGGCTGGCCGACGCCGACCTTCCAGAAGGAGCGATCGGACGGAACGCCTGCGTCCGTACCGGAACCGATGGGTGGCCGTCCAACTAGATCACGTTCTGACCGATGGAGACAGCTTCGGCGACGTACTCCGCTGGCGCCGGGCGAGAGAGGTCACCGCCGATGCCGTCTTCCTCGTCCCTGAGGACC
Source organism: Mycobacteriales bacterium (assembly GCA_051000715.1). Lineage (GTDB taxonomy): Bacteria > Actinomycetota > Actinomycetes > JALYNC01 > JALYNC01 > JBPCOB01. Next base: position 22,098 of record JBPCOB010000128.1, on the reverse strand, counting down.
CCGATCGCATCTCCACTGGGTTGACGGGCTGAACGTGATCTTCGCGGGGCTCGGGCTGGCGGGGTTGCACGGATTCTTCGACCGCATCCACTGCTGTGTCGATGGCTACCTCGGCCAGGTCGAGCTGGAGCCCCACGATGACCGCCTGCATGCCTTCGTTCGAGCAGCGGCGAATCTTCCGGCTGACACTCCGGGCGCCTTTCACCGCGTTGCCCGGATCCCGGCCAGGCCACGGGCACACTGGAGCAACGGCAGCCCCCTCTCTGGTTCGATCCATGCGGGGGAGGAGTACGCCGCTCGCTGAGCGGAGTCCTCAGGTGCGTATCAGCAAGTATATGAACGTATGAGGGCAGAGCTTGTACGCTGTGATTGATTTTGATCATGGACCCGGTAGCGAACCCTTACCGCCCAGGGCGCGGGACGGCGGCCTCCGCTGCTGGCCGGTCGCGAGATTTTGCTGGAAGCCTTCGACGTGGTGAGGCGGCGCGCCGAAGGACCTGGGGAAGGTGATCGCAGCTGGGTGCTCAACGGCCTGCGTGGCGTGGGCAAGACCGTACTGCTCAATGAACTCCTGAGTCAGGTAAGCGACCGCGGTTGGATCACGGCCAAGGTTGAGGCTGGCGCGTCGGCCTCGTTATCCGTCGCGTTGAGCCAGGCATTGGTCCGCGGCATGCGGACGGCGACTGGCCGCCACCCTCAGCCTCGCCTGAAGCGACTCCTCGGTGTGTTCCAGGCCTTCAGCGTCAAAGTTGATCCCACCGGGGTAGTAGCAGTCGGCGTCGACGTGGACCCGATCCGTGGTATCGCCGACTCGGGAAGGTTTGCTGACGATCTTGCAGCGCTCTTCGAGGTTCTCGGGGAGACCGCACGAGAGCTTGGAGTCGGCGTCCTCATCCTCGTCGACGAGCTTCAGGAGGCCACGTCGGAGGAGCCCACCGCCCTCAATACCGCAGTGCATCACCTCGGTCAGGCCGACGTCCCCCTTCCGCTGACCTTCATCGGAGCGGGACTGCCTTCGCTGCCAGCGCAACTCGCCGAAGCCACGAGCTATGCGGAACGGCTCCACGACTACCGGCCCGTCGGACTGCTCAGCGAGGCGGCGTCAGCGGACGCGTTCGTCGTCCCCGCGCTGAACCGGGGGGTCGAATGGGCTCCGGCGGGGCTTGCGTCGGCTGTCGCGACCGCACGCGGCTACCCGTACTTCCTTCAGTCCATTGGGAAGCACGTGTGGGACAACGCCCGGAGTAGCCCGATCGACGTGGGGGACGTGAAGGTCGGTCTCGCCGAGGCGCGACATTGCCAAGGCCATGAACCCCGAACCTCGGACATCTCCATCGCACGCAACGAGCTGATCAAGAAGGGCCTGGTGTTCGCCCCGGAACGCGGCCTTCTGGCGTTCACCGTCCCCGGAATGCACGACTTCATCGCCCGCCAGCCATGACCCTGCCGACGGAGGCGTGCGAGCTGCGCGGTCAGCCTCCCGGAGCGTCAGGACGTCGACGGGAATTGGTGCTGTCCCGAAGGCGGGCATAGATCACCAAATCCCGGTAATCGCCGCGTTGGAAGTACCTCCCGCGAAGAACCCCCTCCCGCTCGAACCCGACACGTTCCAGTGCCCTTTGCGCGGCGACGTTTTCTGAGTCGGTGAGGGCTTCCAACCGGTGCACTGTTGTGTATTCGAACAGATGGTCTATTAGGAGCTGCTGCCCTCTGGTCCCTAGTCCCCGGCCGCGGTGCTCCGGCAGCAGGGCAAGGCCGATCTCGTAGCAGACGCCGGCACTCTTCACTCGCCAGCTCGCGACGCCGGCAATGGTGCCGTCACCCAAGACGACCGCGAGAGCAGTTGACTCGGCACCGACATACCCGTCCTGTTCCCAGCGGCGGCGCCACGTCTGGGCATCGCTGAACCCGGTCCACTCGAAGGGACCCAGTGCTTCCTGATCTGTTGACAGGCGGTCGAGGAAGTGCAGGTCTTCCTTGCGAAATGCCCGAAGAACCAGCCGGTCCTCCATCTGACCTCCCAGGCGGCCTGGCCGCAGCACCCTATGGGAGCTGGATGCCGGACCGTCCGAAGCGCAGGCCACCGGCAGCGTCGACTCGCGCCGCAGGTACCGCTGGCGGGGCGCCCGGAAGCGATCCAGATATTGGTGACCAGATACTTGGCGGCCGACAGGCCGGTACACGGGATCTGGATCAAGCGCGGGGGTTCGGAGGCTGTCCGGCCAGCGGGCCATTGGGCATGCTGACGACATGGCCAACCGACTGGCGGAGTCCACCTCGCCGTACCTGCTCCAACACCAGGACAACCCGGTCGACTGGTGGCCGTGGTCCCCAGAGGCCTTCGCCGAGGCCGAGCGGCGCGGCGTACCGGTGCTGCTGTCCGTCGGCTACGCGGCCTGCCACTGGTGCCACGTGATGGCGCACGAGTCGTTCGAGGATGCCTCGGTCGCCCAACTGATGAACGAGAACTTCGTCAACATCAAGGTCGACCGAGAGGAGCGGCCGGACGTCGACGCCGTCTACATGGAGGCCGTGCAGGCGATGACCGGCTCCGGCGGCTGGCCGATGACGGCGTTCCTGACTCCGAAGGGCGAGCCGTTCTTCACCGGCACCTATTTCCCGCCGGTTCCCCGCCACGGCATGCCGTCGTTCCCGCAGCTCCTGACGTCGGTGTCGACCGCCTGGCGGGAGCGGCGCGGCGAGGTGGAGGCCGCGGGCGCGGACGTCGTACGGCGGCTCTCCGAGCGCGGGCCCGCGACGGCCGCCGGGCAGCTCACCGCCCAGGTGCTCGACGCCGCCGCCGACAACCTGGCCGCGGCCTACGACCGGGAGCGAGGGGGTTTCGGCGGGGCGCCGAAGTTCCCGCCGTCGATGTGCCTGGAGTTCCTGCTCCGCCACCATGCTCGCACCGGCGCCGGGCAGTCGCTCGCCATGGCGCAGCACACCTGCGAGGCGATGGCCCGGGGCGGCATGTACGACCAGCTCGGCGGCGGCTTCGCCCGCTACTCGGTGGACGCCGGCTGGGTGGTGCCGCACTTCGAGAAGATGCTCTACGACAACGCCCTGCTGCTGCGCGTCTACGCGCACCTATGGCGCTCGACCGGCTCGCCGTTGGCCGAGCGGGTCGCCCGGGAGACCGCCGAGTGGCTGCTGCGCGATTTGCGTACGCCGGAGGGCGGCTTCGCCTCCGCTCTCGACGCCGACAGCGAGGGCGAGGAGGGCAGGTTCTACGCCTGGACGCCGCACCAGCTGGTCGAGGCGCTCGGTCCGCAGGACGGTCAGTGGGCGGCGGAGGTCTTCGCCGTCGGGCCGCTGGGCACCTTTGAGCACGGCAGCTCGGTCCTGCAGCGGCTCGCCGAGCCAACCGACCTTCATAGGTATGCCGCCGTCCGCGACCGGCTGCGAGCCGTCCGGGAACTCCGGGTGTGGCCGGCCCGCGACGACAAGGTCGTCGCCGCGTGGAACGGGCTGGCGATCGCCGCGCTGGCCGAGGCCGGCGCGCTGTTCGAGGAACCGGCGTGGGTGGCCGCCGCCGAGCAGGCCGCGGACCTTCTCCGGGACGTGCATTGGGACGGAGAGCGGCTGCGCCGTACGTCTCGCGACGGCAAGGCGGGCGCCAACTCCGGGGTCCTCGAGGACTATGCCGACATCGCGGAAGGATTGCTTGCTCTGTTCTCCGTGACCGGCGACGCGTGCCGGCTCTCGGGCGCCGAGGCGCTGCTCGAGGTGGTCCTCGAGCACTTCGCGGATGGCCGCGGCGGCTTCTACGACACCGCCGACGATGCCGAGACGCTCGTACGCCGGCCCCAGGACCCGACCGACAACGCCACCCCGTCCGGCCCCTCCGCCGCCGCCGGGGCGCTGCTGTCGTACGCCGCCTACACCGGGTCGACGAAGCATCGGGACGCCGCGCTCGGGGCGCTGGGCGTGGTCGCGCCGGTCGTTAGCCGTTACGCGCGCTTCGCCGGCTGGGCGGCAGCCGTCGGTGAGGCGGCGCTGGCGGGGCCGGTGGAGGTCGCGGTCGTCGGCCCGCGGGCGGACCCGGTCACCCGGGCGCTCGAGCAGGTGGCGCGGCGCTCGCCGTCGCCCGGTGCCGTGATCGCGGTGGTCGACCCGGCCGTTGGCCCGGCCGGCGTACCACTGCTCGAGGGGCGCCCGCTGGTCGACGGGCGCCCGGCGGCGTACGTCTGCCGCAACTTCGCCTGCGCGCGTCCGGTGACCGAGCCCGCCGGCCTGCGGCAGCTCGTGGGCGGCCGGCCGGACCTGCCGCCGCAGCGTTAGACCGCCGCGCGGAAGGTGCGCCGGTAGGCCTGCGGCGAGGTGCCGCGCCAGCGGGTGAACTGCTGGCGCAGCGTCGCCGCGCTGCCGAACCCACAGACGCCGGCGATCGCCTCGACGCTCAGCTCGCCGGCCTCGAGCAGCCGCTGAGCGACCAACACCCGCTGGCCGAGCAGCCAGTGGTGCGGTGTGGTGCCGGTCGCGCCGCGGAACCGGCGGGCGAAGGTGCGCGGCGACATCAGGGCGCGGGCGGCAAGGTCCTCGACGGTCAGCGGCTCGGCGAGGTGCTCTACCGCCCAGGCCAGCACGTGGTCGAGCTGGTCGCCACGCCCCAGGTCCGGCACCGGCGCCTCGACGTATTGCGCCTGACCGCCGTCGCGGTGCGGCGGTACCACCATCCGCCGGGCGATGGCGTTGGCCACCGTCGCGCCCAGCTCCTGGCGGACGACGTGCAGGCACAGGTCGATACCGGCCGCGGTGCCGGCGCTGGTCAGCACCTGACCGTCGTCGACGTAGAGGACGTCGCGGTCGACCCGAACGTCGGGATAGTCCGCTGCCAGCCGGTCGGCGTACATCCAGTGGGTGGTCGCCCGCCGGCCGTCCAACAACCCGGCGGCCGCCAGCACGAACGCGCCCGAGCAGACACTCATGACCCTGGCGCCGCGGTCGACCGCGTCCCGCAGGGCCTGGAGCAGTGGCTCGGGAAAGCGACGTTCGTCGATGCGCCAGGCCGGGACCGCGATCAGGTCGGCCTCGGCCAGCCGTTCGAGCCGGTACGGCGTGTCGATGAGGAAGCCGGAGGTCGTGCGCAACGGCGGCTCCTCGACCGCGCACACCGCGAAGTCGAACCGGGGCAAGCCCTGGGCGCTGCGGTCGAGCCCGAACACCTCGCACATCACGCCGAGCTCGAACGCCGCCACGCCGTCGGCGACCGGCACCGCCACGTTGCGCAACATGGCGGCAGTATGGCAGGAAAGCGTCGGAGGCCGGCAGTCCTGCCACTGGAGCGCTCTGCCAGCGGGGGTCACCATAAAGACATGGCAGCCGTGCTGATCCTGACGATCTTGCTCCTCACCGCCCTGCTCGCGCCCCGCTACGGCGCCGACTCGCGGGATGGCCGCGACTGGCAGCCGTGGGAGCCGGCCGGCCCCTTCCACCGCTGACCCGGGTGGCGACCAGATAGGTGCGCAGGCGACACCTGCCGCATCACCCGGCCAGGTAGCCGCGCGCCACCATCGCGACGAACCGGCGGACGGCGTCCTCGTTCGGCGCCAGCGGGCCCGGGCGGAAGTGTGGCGAGGCGATCCCGCGCTGGACCGACTCGCAGGCGGCCCAGTCCTGGCGGTTCGTGCGGTCCCAGAAATCGACGGCGTACGCCGGATCGAAGCCCACGCCGGTGACGGCCTCGGGCGCGAAGTACCAGTCGCAGGTCACCCTGGTCCGGCCCGGCGCTAGCGGCTCGAGCAGGTGGGTGAGCCCGTAGTCGGGGTGCAGGCTGAGCAGCAGGTTGGGGAACAGCCCCACATAGGTCACCGTGCGCAGCTGGCGCCCGGCCAGTCCGGGGAGCGGGCGGCCACCGCTGCGGCCGTCGAGCGACATGGTGGCGGCGCCGTCGGCCAGGTCCATCACGCCGCCGACCCAGGCTCCCGGCTGGTCGAAATTGACTCCGCTGTCCGGCGGGCTCACCCGGCAGAGCTCCGGATGGATGAGCGGGCAGTGGTAGCACTCGTGGTAGTTCTCGCAGATGACCTTCCAGTTGGCGGCGACGACGTACTCGTGCCGGGCCCGACCGACCAGCCGCTCCGGCGCGTACGGCGCCACGACGGCGTCCAGCGCTCCGATGTGCTCGGCGAAGGGGGGCGCCTCGCCGAACCCGTGGACGAAGACCCAGCCGTGCCACTCCTGGACCGGAAGCGCAACCAGCGAGTGTTCGCCGGCAGCGAAGCCGTCGGCAAAGCCGGGCGCCGCCAGCAGCGAGCCGTCCAGCCGGTAGCTCCAGGCATGGTACGGACACGTCACCGCGCGGCCGGTGGCCGAATCGCCCGCCGGCAACAGCTCGTGGCCGCGGTGCCGGCAGAGGTTGGCGAACGCCCGCAACCGCCCGTCGGTGCCGCGGGTCACCAGGACGCCGACGTTGCCGGCACGGACGCCTCGCTGGTCGCCGACGGCCATCTCCTCGGTCCGTCCGACGCAGGTCCATGACCGGGCGAAGAAGTGCTCCAGCTCCCAAGCCAGGACGTCCTGGCTGGTGTACGCGGTCGCCGGCAGCATTCGGCTCAAGCTGACCGGCCGCACCACATGGGTGAGCTCCTCGACGGGCACCGGGGCGGCGCCTCGGTGCCTTCTCTGGTCCAGCGCCGGCATGATCGACAGCCTAGCCGGCGCGGCGCGAACGTGACGCGGCCTCTTGCATCCTGCGCGAAGGCATGTAACGCTGTAACCACTGTAAGGAGAGACGAGGAGTGAATCGATGAGGCACGAACGAGGTGTAAGGGACCGCCACCGCAGCAGCCGCTGGGGTGGTCAGGGGGACCTGCCGCCGGCGGACGACGCGACCAGCTGGCTGGCCGGGCGGTTGCCGGACGAGTGGTTCGAGGGTGCGCCAAAGGTGACCATCGACCGCGACGAGATCGTCGTGGTCGGGGCCCTGGCCGCGCCGACCCTCGAAGGTGACGAGGCGGCTCAAGCCGCCGCCGCGGCTGGAAGGATCAAGAGATTCCGGGAGGAGACCCGCGAGCGGCGGATGGAGATCGCCCGCGAGGCAGAGCACCGGTATGGGCGCACGGTGGCCTGGGGCGCGAAGACCGCCGGCCGCCAGGAGCTGTTCACGACGATCAGCGTTCCGGTGATGACCCGGCTGCGCCAGCCTGAGCGGCAGGTGCTCGACACGCTGGTGGACGCCGGCGTTGCCCGCAGCCGCAGTGAGGCGCTCGCCTGGTGTGTCCGGCTGGTCGGGCAGAAGCAGAATGACTGGATCACCGGCCTGCGGGACGCGCTGGTGGAGGTGGAGCGGGCCCGCGCCAGCGGCCCGGATCTGTCCGGCTGAGCGTTCTTTCGGCGCGTCGCACGCGTGAACCGCCCGACAGGGGGCAGCGTCGTCGACATGCCACGGAGCGTGTTCATGTCAGCGACTCCTGCCCGCGCCGCCGCCGTACTGCTGGTGTTGGCCGGTGCCACGGCGCTGGCCGGCTGCTCAGGCGGCGGCCGGGGCGTAAGCCGGGTGCAGGCCGAGGGCTCGGGCGTGCCCGGCGCATCGAGCAGCCCGTCATCCGGGGCGAGCGCCAGCCCCAGCCCGGTGGCGCCGGCCCAGCTCCCGGTCGGGGGGCGGACGATCTTCCCGAAGTACCGGGTGGTGTGCTACTACGGCGGGGCAGGAGTCGCCGCCCTCGGTGTTCTGGGCGAGGGCACGCCGGCATCGGCCGGAGCGCGGCTGGTCAAGGCCGCCGCGCCGTTCGCGACTAGCACCAGGCCGGTGCTGCCGGCCTTCGAGCTGATCACGACTGTGGCCCAGGCGCACGCCGGCGACGACGGGGACTACAGCGAGCCCACCGCAGCAGCGGACGTCCAGCGATACCTGACCGAGGTGCGCAAGATCAAGGGGTTGCTCATTCTGGACCTGCAGCCGGGGCGCTCGGACTTCCTGTCCCAGGCGCGTCTGTACGAGAAGTTCCTCGAGCAGCCCGATGTCGGGCTGGCGCTCGACTCGGAGTGGCACATGGGCCCGGGTCAGATCCCGGGCAAGGTCATCGGGTCGGCGGACGCGGCCGAGATCAACTCCGTCTCGGCCTACCTGGCCGGGATCGTCGCCCGCAAGAGACTGCCGCAGAAGCTCTTCGTGATCCACCAGTTCACCTACGCCATGGTCGGACACAAGTCAGCGGTGGTTGGGCGGCCCGGGCTCGCGGTGGTCTTCCACATCGACGGCTTCGGCAGCCGGGACGCCAAGCTCATGAAGTACGCCGCCCTGCACGTCCGACCGCCGTTCTACAACGGCCTCAAGCTCTTCTACGACGAAGACATCAACCGGTTCTCGCCCAAGGAGGCAATCGCGTTGAACCCGAGCCCCGACCTGTTCAGCTACCAGTAGCCGTGCGCGCAGCGGTTTTTCACGGGGTCGGCGACGTCCGCATCGAGGACGTGCCCGACCCGGGGGTAGAGGCGCCGACCGACGCGCTGGTCCAGATCACCCACGCCTGCATCTGCGGCAGCGACCTGTGGCCCTACCGCGGTGTCGGCAGCAAGGAGCCGGGCACCCGGATCGGCCACGAGCTGCTCGGCCGGGTGGCGTCGGTCGGGTCGGAGGTGCGCAGCGTCCGGCCGGGCGATCTCGTCCTGGCTCCCTTTGCCATCTCCGACGGCAGCTGTGAGTTCTGCCGGGAGGGCCTGCAGACCTCGTGTGTCAACGGGCTCTACTGGGGCGCCGACACCGACGGTGGGCAGGGCGAGGCGGTCCGGGTGCCGCTGGCCGACGGCACCCTGGTGGCGCTTCCGCCGGACTTCACCGACGACGACGACGAGCGGCTGCCCGCGGTGCTGCCGCTGACCGACGTGATGGCAACCGGGCACCACGCCGCGGTCTGTGCCGGCGTACGGGCCGGGATGACGGTGGCCGTGGTCGGCGACGGTGCGGTCGGCCTGTGCGGCGTCCTGGCGGCCGCCCGGCTGGGCGCGGAGCGGGTCATCGTGCTCGGCCGGCACGAGGACCGTACGTCGATCGCCCGCCGCTTCGGCGCCACCGACGTTGTGCCGGAGCGGGGCGAGGAGGCGATCGCCGCGGTCCGCGAGCTGACCGGCGGGCACGGGGCGCACGCGGTCCTCGAGTGCGTGGGCACCCAGGATTCGTTCGGCACGGCGACCTCGATCACGCGCGACGGCGGCACGGTCGGGTTCGTCGGCGTACCGCAGCTGGTCGACTCGCTCGACATCCGCGACATGTTCGGCCGCAACCTCGGCGTCCGTGGCGGGGTGGCCCCGGTGCGGGCCTACATCGACGAGCTGCTCGCCGACGTGCTGGCCGGCAAGCTCGACCCGTCACCGGTGCTCGATCTGACCGTCGACCTCGATGGCGTCCCCGAGGGGTACGCCGCGATGGACTCGCGCCGAGCGATCAAGGTGATGGTGCGGCCCTGACCAGCCGTTAGCCACGGAGGGGTCCGGTAAGATGGGCGACTTTCCCGGCCGCTCGCGACTGCTGGCGGCGTAGCGGGCCGACCTTTCGGCGAACGCCGGCACCGAGGAGCGACCGTGACGACGACGATCTCCGGCCTGGAGTCCACCCTGACAACGAACGCCGAGCTCGTCGGCTGGGTAAGCGAGATCGCCGAGCTGACGCAGCCGGACCGGGTCGAGTGGTGCGACGGTTCTGACGAGGAGTGGGAACGCCTCACCTCGATGCTGGTGGCGCAGGGCACGATGCGCCGGCTCAACCCGGACAAGCGGCCGAACAGCTTCTACGCCGCGTCCGACCCGAGCGATGTCGCCCGGGTCGAGAGCCGCACTTTCATCTGCTCCGAGCGCGAGCAGGACGCCGGCCCGACGAACAACTGGATGGACCCGGCCGAGATGCGGGCCACCCTCAAGGGGCTCTTCGACGGTTGCATGCGCGGCCGGACGATGTACGTCGTCCCGTTCTCGATGGGGCCGCTCGGCTCGCCCATCAGCCAGCTCGGCATCGAGATCACCGACTCGGCGTACGTCGTCGTCAACATGCGGATCATGACCCGGATGGGCAAGGCCGCCCTTGACCTGATGACCGAGGACACCTTCTTCGTCCCGGCCGTGCACTCGGTCGGCAAGCCGCTGGGGCCGGGCGAGGCCGATGTCGCCTGGCCGTGCAACGACACGAAGTACATCACCCACTTCCCCGAAACCCGCGAGATCTGGTCCTTCGGGTCGGGCTACGGCGGCAACGCGCTGCTCGGCAAGAAGTGCTATGCGCTGCGGGTCGCCAGCGTGATGGCGCGCGACGAGGGCTGGCTCGCCGAGCACATGCTCATCCTCAAGCTGACCTCGCCCGAGGGTGCCTCGCGCTACCTGGCCGCCGCCTTCCCGAGCGCCTGCGGCAAGACCAACCTGGCGATGCTCCAGCCCACCGTCCCGGGCTGGACGGCCGAGACGGTCGGGGACGACATCTGCTGGATGCGCTTCGGCGACGACGGCCGGCTCTACGCCATCAACCCCGAGGCCGGCTTCTTCGGCGTCGCGCCGGGCACCGGGGAGTCGACGAACCCCAGTGCCATCGCAACCCTGTGGGGCAACAGCCTGTTCACCAACGTCGCGCTCACCGACGACGGCGACGTCTGGTGGGAGGGGCTCACCGACACGCCCCCGGCGCACCTGACCGACTGGAAGGGCCGGGACTGGACGCCGGACTCGCCCGAGCCGGCCGCCCACCCCAACGCCCGGTTCACCGCTCCGGCCGGGCAGTGCCCGGCGATCGCGCCCGAGTGGGAGGACCCCCGGGGCGTGCCGATCTCGGCCATCCTCTTCGGCGGCCGGCGGGCGAGCGCCGTACCGCTGGTCACCGAGTCCTTCGACTGGCAGCACGGCGTCTTCCTCGCGTCCAACGTCGCCTCCGAGGGCACCGCGGCGGCGGAGAACAAAGTGGGCGAGCTCCGCCGCGACCCGTTCGCGATGCTGCCCTTCTGCGGGTACAACATGGGCGACTACTTCGCCCACTGGCTGCGCATCGGCCGCGACGCCGACGCCGAGAAGCTACCGCGCTTGTACTGGGTGAACTGGTTCCGCAAGGACGCCGCCGGCAAGTACGTGTGGCCGGGATTCGGCGAGAACAGCCGGGTGCTCGAGTGGATCTCGCGGCGGCTGGATGGCGCCGCGGCGGCGCAGGAGACCCCGATCGGGCGACTGCCGACTCCGGACGCTCTGGACACGGACGGTCTCGACCTCACCGAGGACCAACTCGACCTGCTGCTCAGCGTCGATCCCGGGGTCTGGCGCGAGGAGGCCGGGCGGATGGTCCCCGACTACGAGAAGTTCGGCGACCAGCTGCCAGCAGAGCTGTGGGACGAGCATCAGCGGCTGGTCGAGCGCCTCGGCGGCTGACCGCCGCCCCGGCCGTCGACCGGCCGGCTCAACTGAGCGCGTACAGGAACGGAGCCGGACTTTCGTCCGACTCCGTTCCTGTACAGGGGCCAGTACGGCCCGATCTCCCTTCTGCTACGGCAGCTGACGAGTGGTCGTGAAGACGTCCTCGTCCCTGCTCACGAAGTTGTTCGGGTCGGTGTTGCGGTTGCGGGTGTCCGACCAGAACGGGTGTGCCTGGGTGCCGAGGTTGATCGTCAGGCCGCTGTAGTCGCCGAGGAACCCGGCCTGGACTCCGTCCGGCGGTGGGAAGACCGGCGACACCACCACGGTGCGGTACGACGAGGCGCTGAGGTCGTTGCCGCCGGCGAGCCGGTAGTCCGAGGGCTCCTGGCCGACGCCGGGGTCACCCGGAGCGAAGCCGCCGTTCGGCGTCCGGTTCTCGTTCGGCACCTGGTGGGTCCGGTAGTAGCTGATGCCGATCTGGGACAGGTTGCCCACCTCGGCGACGTCGATCGCGCCGAAGTAGTGGTCGTTGTTGGCGTCCTTGTCGACCATGATGCTGCCCGACCACGTGCGACCGCCGTCGGTCGACTTGGCGAGGTTCTGGACGAACGAGCCCCGGTAGTCGAACCAGGTCACGAAGACGTTGCCGTTCTTGGAGTTACTGGCGATCCGCGGCGAGGTTTCGAACGGCGCCCGCACGAAGGTGCCAGGAGCGCACTGCTCGGGCCCGCGACCGAAGTCGCACTTCGGAGCGGCGGCGGTCAGCTGGTTGCCGACCTTGCTGGGCGCGCCGCAGTTGAAGTGCGCCGTTCCCGAGGTAGAGCTGCCGCGCGGGCTGCAGTGCAGCGCCAGGACCTGCATGTTGGGGTTGCCGGCCGCGGTGTTGGCGTTGCTGAAGCTCACCGCGAGGTCGCCGTTCGGCAGCACCGTCGGGTCCGAACCCTGACTGTTGTTGCAGGCGTGGGCATTTGCACGCCGGTCGAAGTAGTTGCCGAAGAAGCACAGGTTGCGGTTGACGCCACTGATCTGCTCGGGCGTCGACCAGGTGAAGCCGTGGTCGGTCGACATCGAGCCGTAGATCGGCGACTGGCAGAAGGCGAAGGCCTCCGCCGAACCTCCCCGGCACGTCGGGCTGAACCGGAAGACCGTCCAGGTGACGTAGACGTTGTCCCGGTTGGGGCTGCTCGGGTTGGCGTCCGCGGTGATGAACTCCTTGTCGTGGAAGACGCGGGCGCTGTTGTCCTCCGCCACGATGAAGCGGCGGTCCGTCGTCGCTCCGAGCGTGCCCAGGTTGTAGAAGTAGCTTCCTTGCGCCCCGCGCGGGGAGGTGGTCACGTAGAGCAGGCTGGCGTTGCTGGCGACGTCGAAGCCGACGCAGCTGAAGAAGCCGCGGCCCTTCGAGTCGAAGGCGACCGCCGGGTCGCTGCCGGCGTCATAAGTGTGGAACGTGCCGTTACCGCCCAGGATCGTGTGCCGGTTGGGGTCGCTCGAGGTCGGCTCCTGACCTGCCGGGTAGTTCACCTTCTGCCGGAACGGCGGTAGCTGGTCGCCCCAGGTCGCCCCGTTGTCGAGCGAGTAGTCGATGCCGCACTGGTTGTAGCCCACGCGGCTGTCGTTCTGCCCGGCCAGGAGGTTCTTCGGGTTGACCGGGTTGTAGGTGATGTCGGTCTCAGCCTGTCGACGGAAGGTGCAGTCCTGGTTCACCCGGACGTCACCGTCGGTGTTGCGCTGGTGGCAGCCGAGGGATCCCGGGCTCACCGAGACGTCGGCCCGGCCGGTGCCGACAGCGGGGACCGCCGCGTCCGCACCCTCGACCCGCTCGTTTGCCGCGCTGACGCCACGGCTCATCGATTCTTCGGCCGCCTTCAGCGTCGCGCTCGAAAGGAACGGCACCTGCCGTACGCCTACCTGGCGTCCGTTCTGTACCACCGGTATGACAGCGGGTCGCAGCTTGCCGGTCACGGCTCGCTGCAGAGTCCGCTGCTCAGCCCCGTTCGCCGGCGACCCGCTGACCAAAGTCAACAGACCCAGCAGGGCGACGGCCGTGCCGCCGGCCAGCAGTCGTTTCACACATGCCTCCAGTCGTCTGTCGGGACCGGCGACCTACCGGCACCGTTTCGGCGACTGTGCCGCCGATTGGGGTCTGTCTACTCTATGGGCCGTCATCGAACAACGGATCGGTGAAACTGCGCCCGCTCGGGTGATGCCCGCGCGTCGTCCAGAAACCGGTGTTCGCGGCCGGTGCTGCAGCTACCCTGCCGGCAGGGCTACTCGGAGGAGGCCGGGAGGCGTGGGCGCGCGCGACCTCGTCTACTCGCTGTATGAACGCCGGCTGCTCGCCGAGCTCGAAGGGTCGGAGCGACCACGGCACGTCGGCGTCATCCTCGATGGCAATCGCCGCTGGGCTCGGGCGACCGGCGCCGGCGGACCCAAAGTGGGGCACCAGCGCGGCGCTGACAAGATCGCGGACCTGCTCACCTGGTGCGACGAGGCCGGCGTCGAGGTGGTCACCCTGTGGCTGCTCTCGACCGACAACCTCACCCGCCCGGCCGCCGAGCTCGAGCCGTTGCTGGCCATCATCGAGCGGACCGTGGACGGGCTGGCCGCCGAGCACCGGTCCTGGCGGGTGCATCCGGTCGGCTCGCTGGACCTGCTGCCCGACCCGACGGCACAGGCGCTCAAGGCGGCGGCCGAGGCGACCCTCGACAAGAGCGGGCTGGTCGTCAACGTGGCCGTCGGCTACGGCGGCCGACGGGAGATCGCTGACGCCGTACGGTCACTGCTGCAACAGCACGCCAGCCAGGGCGCCAGCCTCGAGGAGGTGGCCGAGGCGCTCGACGTAGAGCACATCGCGGAGCACCTCTACACCCGCGGCCAGCCCGACCCCGACCTGGTCATCCGCACGTCCGGCGAGCAGCGGTTGTCCGGCTTCCTGCTCTGGCAGAGCGCGCACTCGGAATTCTACTTCTGCGACGCCTACTGGCCCGAGTTCCGCCGGGTCGACTTCCTGCGGGCGCTGCGCGCGTACGCCGCCCGCTCCCGCCGCTACGGCGGCTGACCGCCCCACCGGGTCAGGGGACGGCGCCCTGCCAACGCCTGGGAGTGGGCGTGTCGGCGACCTGTTGCAACCCGACCGCGGGCTAGCGTCGATGCTCGGCGGAACGGTGTGCGGCCGGCCGCCGGGAGGAGCCGCGTTGACCCGGCAGGCCCTACGAACGACGGCCGGAGTTACCCGCTCGCTCTCGGCCAAGACCTACGTCCTCGACACCAGCGTGCTGCTCGCCGACCCGGCCGCGGTCGGCCGCTTCGCGGAGCACGACGTGGTGCTGCCGATCGTGGTGGTCACCGAGCTGGAGTCCAAGCGGGCGCATCCGGAGCTGGGCTTCTTCGCCCGCCAGTCGCTGCGGCTCCTCGATGACCTTCGCGCCCGCCACGGCCGCCTCGACGAGCCGATACCCGTCGGCGAAGCCGGCGGCACGCTGCGGATCGAGCTCAACCACACCGACCCGGCGGTGCTGCCGCCCGGCTTCCGGCAGGGCGACAACGACAGTCGGGTCCTCGCCGTCGCCCGCAGCCTGGCGGCGGATGGCGCGGACGTCGTACTGGTCTCCAAGGACCTGCCGCTGCGGGTCAAGGCCGCTTCGGTCGGGCTGGCGGCCGAGGAGTATCGGGCCGAGCTGGCCGCTGACGCCAGCTGGACCGGGATGGCGGAGCTCGAGGTGACCGGCACCGAGGTCGATGAGCTCTTCCGCGGCGAGACCGTCGAGCTGGCCGCCGCCGGCGAGCTTCCCTGCCACACCGGGCTGGTGCTGCTCTCCGAGCGCGGCCGGGCGCTCGGCCGGGTCCAGGCCGACAAGTCGGTCCGGCTGGTCCGCGGCGACCGGGACGCTTTCGGCGTACACGGCCGCAGCGCCGAGCAGCGCATCGCGCTCGACCTGCTCCTGGACCCAGAGGTGGGCATCGTGTCGCTGGGCGGCCGGGCCGGCACCGGCAAGTCGGCGCTCGCGCTGTGCGCCGGCCTCGAAGCCGTCCTCGAGCGGCGGCAGCACCGAAAGGTGATGGTGTTCCGGCCGCTCTACGCCGTGGGCGGCCAGGATCTCGGCTACCTGCCGGGGGGCGAGAGCGAGAAGATGTCGCCCTGGGCGCAGGCGGTCTTCGACACGCTGTCCGCCCTGGTTTCGGCCACGGTGATCGAGGAGGTGCTCGACCGCGGGCTGCTCGAGGTGCTGCCGCTGACCCACATCCGGGGCCGGTCGCTGCACGACGCGTTCGTGATCGTCGACGAGGCTCAGTCGCTCGAGCGTGGCGTACTGCTCACCGTGCTCTCTCGAATCGGGTCGGGCTCGCGGGTCGTCCTGACCCATGACGTGGCCCAGCGGGACAACCTTCGAGTCGGCCGGCACGACGGCGTGGCGGCGGTCATCGAGGCGCTCAAGGGGCACCCGCTGTTCGCCCACGTCACCCTGACGCGGTCCGAGCGGTCGCCGATCGCGGCGCTGGTAACCGAGATGCTGGCCGACCCGGCGCTGTAGTCGACTTACCGGCAGACTGACCTCCGTGGTCATCCCGATCCATGACGCCAACCCCGTACGCAGGGTGCCGGTGGTCACCTACCTGCTCATCCTGCTCAACGTCGGCGTGTTCCTCACCGAGCCGGTGTCCGGGCTGACCGGCTCGGGGGTGCCCCGGGCCGCCAGCTTCTGTGACCAGCAGGCGTACTTCCAGCGGTACGCCGCGGTCCCAAAGGAGCTGGTGCACAACCGCCAGCTGACCGGCGAGGTGCCCACGGGAGAGGTGGGCACCGACACGCTGGGGCGGACCGGCTGCATCGTCGACCGGCCGGACTACAAGAAGACGCCGGCGCTCTCGGTGCTCTTCGCAATGTTCCTGCACGGCGGCTGGCTGCACCTGCTCGGCAACATGCTCTTCCTCTTCGTCTTCGGGAACAACGTCGAGGACCGGCTCGGGCGGTTGCGCTACCTGCTGTTCTACCTGGCCTGCGGGTACGTCGCGGCGTACTCCTTCGCCGCCTTCTACGCCGGCTCGGAGGAGACGCTGGTGGGCGCCTCCGGAGCGATCGCGGGAGTGCTGGGTGCCTACCTGGTGATGTTCCCGAGGGCTAGGGTGCTGAGCCTGGTGCCGATCATCTTCTTCATCCCGCTGCGGCTGCCGGCCTGGCTGGTGCTCGGCTCGTGGTTCCTGCTGCAGTACGTGTACTTCCGCGGCACCGGCGTCGGCGGTGGGGCCGGTGTCGCCTACCTCGCCCACGTCGCCGGCTTCCTCACCGGGATGGCCGGTGCCCTTCTGCTGCGCGGGCGAACCGCGCCGCCGCCACCACCGGCCTACTACGGCTATCGCTACGGGTAGCGCTCAACAGGCTCCGTGGCAGACCGTCATCTCGCCCTGCCGGGCGGCCGTGAGCTCCGGCGGAAATCCCGGGGTCAGGACGCCCGGAATCGGCCCACCGTCGAGCGTGCCGGTGGCGGTGGCGGTGCGGGTCCAGCCCTTCGTGTAGGACTTGTAGAGCACGCCGGGTGCCGGGTACACGGTGCGCTCGTCCAGCCGTCGGAGGTCGCCGGCTCCCGTCCACTCGACATGCACGGCGACGGTGTCGGGCGCGCAGATCAAGTCGCCCCCCCGGTCGAAGGTGCAGACCTCCACCGGGACCTCGGCGGTCGCCGACGCGTACCTCAGCCGCGGCTGTACGGCAACAGCGGCGTCATCCGTCCCGCCGAACGTCTCTCCGGTCTCGCGGGACGAGACGCCGTCGGCGTTGACGACGTACCGGAACTGGCGGTAGATCACCCGGGGTCCGGCGGACCGGCCGAAGCCCTTCTCCTTGAAGCTGCTGTCGGAGGCGATGACCTCGGTGTCGATGCACCTCTGGTTCGGCCTCGGGTCGGGGCAGGTGGTCCAGCTCGCGATCGCCAACCGACCGGCAAAGCGCAGGGAGGTCACCGGTCCAGCCTGTGCCGGCGTGGCCACCAGCAGCTGTGTTATCGCCGTGCCCCCAACGAGCAGCGCTCCGAGTCTATTACCCGACCGCATGGTCCCTCCCAGGTCCCCGTGCCGCCAGCGCCGTCGCCGCCGCGCCCTGGCAGGACAATCCGCGGGTCGGGCCGAGCAGTCAATACTCCGCTCGGCCGATCCCGGTCGCAGTTGCGGTGAGAACTGAACCAAGGAGGCCGCGCGGACGTGAATTCCGGTATGAGAACTCTCGCCGCCCGGCTGGTCGCCGGTCTGCTCGTCGCCGTCCTGGCCGCCGGTTGCGGCAACTCGTACGGCGGGGGCGGCAAGGACAAGCCCAAACCGGGCAGCTCGAGCAGTGGCGGCAACGGCGGCGGCGGTGGTGGTTACGGCTAGCCGGTCGACACCTGCGGCTGCCGGTCGGGCCGGTTACTTCTCCGGCCGGGTCATCCGGAGTACGTCGAGTGCCTCATCCAGCTGTTCGGCGGTGAGGTGACCGGCGTCGACGTACCCGCGCTCCACGACGACCTCGCGGATCGTCTTGCGCTCGGCAAGGCTCGCCTTGGCGACCTTGGCCGCCTCTTCGTAGCCGATGTACTTGTTCAGCGGCGTCACGATCGACGGTGAGCTCTCGGCGTAGGTCCGGCAGCGCTCCTCGTCGGCCTGGATGCCCTCGACGCAACGGTCGGCCAGCAGCCGGGAGACGTTCGCCAGCAACCGGATGGACTCGAGGAGGTTGCGGGCCAGCACCGGCAGCATGACGTTGAGCTCGAGGTTGCCGGCCGCGCCGCCGAAGGCGACCGCTGCGTCGTTGCCGATCACTTGGGCGACAACCTGGCAGACCGCCTCCGGGATCACCGGGTTGACCTTGCCCGGCATGATCGACGAACCCGGCTGCAGATCCGGTAGCCGGATCTCGGCCAGGCCGGCCCGGGGGCCGGAGGACATCCAGCGCAGGTCGTTTGCGATCTTGTACAGGCTCACGGCGATTACCCGCAGCATGCCGCTGGTCTCCACCAGCGCGTCCCGGGAGCCCTGCGCCTCGAAGTGGTCGCGTGCCTCGGTCAGCGGCAGCCCGGTGGTGGCCCGCAGCTCCTCGATCACCCGGGCGGCGAAACCGGGCGGGCTGTTGATCCCGGTCCCGACCGCGGTGCCACCGAGGGGAAGCTCACCGAGCCGGGGGAGTACGGCGTCCAGCCGCTCGACGCCGAGCCGGATCGCGGCGGCGTACCCGCCGAACTCCTGCCCCAGCGTGACCGGGGTGGCGTCCATCAGGTGGGTGCGCCCACTCTTGACGACCTCGGCGAACTCGGTCGCCTTGCGGCTGAGGGAGCCGGCCAGGTGCTCGAGCGTCGGGATGAGGTCGTTGACCACCGCCGAGGTGGCAGCCACGTGGATGGACGACGGGAAGACGTCGTTGGAGGACTGCGAGGCGTTGACGTGGTCGTTCGGGTGCACCGGGGAGCCGAGCCGCTCGGTGGCGAGCGTGGCGAGCACCTCGTTGGCGTTCATGTTCGAGCTGGTCCCCGAGCCCGTCTGGAAGACGTCGATGGGGAACTCGCCGTCCCACCGGCCCTCGGCCACCTCCTCGGCGGCGTCTGCGATGGCCTTCGCCATGTCCTCGGGGACGATGCCGAGCTCGGCGTTCACCTTGGCCGCGGCGGCCTTGATGCGGCCCAGCGCCTCGATGTGTGAGCGCTCGAGCCCGGCTCCGGAGATCGGGAAGTTCTCCACCGCACGCTGAGTCTGCGCACGCCACTTGGCCGTGGCCGGAACGTGTATGTCGCCCATCGAGTCGTGCTCGACCCGAAACTCCGACTCCGCCACATCGCCGAGTCTAGTCGCCTAGTTGATCACCGCGCCCTCCGCGGCGCTTGCGCCCGGTCAGTCGATCAGCCGGCGCTCCAGCTGGTAGATCGCCAACCGCCACATCAGCAGCGCGAAGAGCAGCAGTGCGCCGGTGTGGGCCAGGTCCGGCCCCGGCTGCAGGCCGAAGACGGCGTGGCGCACCAGCTCGACGCAGTGGTAGAGCGGGTTGGCCTGCGCCAGCGTGCTTGCCCAGTGGGGTAAGGAACCGACGGGGAAGAACGTGCCGGCAACCAGGAACAGCGGCGTCAACACCGCCGAGATGATGTAGCCGAAGGCGTCGATCGAAGGAACGACGCCCGACACCCAGACCCCGAAGCTGGCGAAGCCGAAGCCCGTCAGCGCGCCGATCAGCGGCACCAGCAGCATCCCGTACGAGAGGTCCAGCCCGAAGCCGACCGCGACCAGCAGCGGCGCCATCCCGTAAACGCCTGCGCGGATCGCGATCCAGAGCACCTCGGCGGTGACCAGCTCCTCGACGTCGACCGGCGCGGCGAGGATCGCGTCGTAGGTCCGCTGGAAGGTCCGTCGGATGAAGGTCGCGAACATGGCCGGGAACGCCGAGGAGAACAGGATCGAGGTCGCCACTACGCCGGTGCCGACGAACTCCTTGTAGGAGTAGCCGCCAACTCTGGCCACCAGCGAGCCAAATCCGAAGCCGAAGGCCAACAGGTAGATCGTCGGCTCGACCACCGAGGAGAAGGTGGTGCTCGGCCAGTACCGGCGAAACATGGCGAGCTCGCGGGACATCACGCCGGCCAGAGCGGCGGTCTCGAGCCGATGCATCCGGCGTACGCCGGGAGCGGGCAAGCTCACTCGATTCCCCCTCCGGTCAGCAGCACGAAGACGTCCTCGAGGTTGGCCGGACGCCGCCCGCCGGCTCCGAGCTGCGAGGTCACGGCGGGTAGGAGCCGCTCGGCGCGCAGCACCGCCACCGACGGTCCGGTACGCCGGGTGGGGTGGCCGGCCTCGAGGGCGATCGCCTCCACCTCGCGGAGCCGGTCCGGCGGGCCGTAGTACTCGGCGACCTCACGGCCGGCGTACTCGAGAATCAGGTCGGTCGGTCGACCGGACACGATCACCTTTCCGGCTGTCATCAACGCCACCGTGTCGGCGAGCCGCTCGGCTTCCTCGATGTAGTGGGTCGACATCAACACGGTGACGCCCTCGCTGCGCAGCCGGTCGATGAGCGCCCACAGCTCCTGGCGGACCTGCGGGTCGAGCCCCACCGTCGGCTCGTCGAGCAGCACCAACCGCGGCCGGTGCACCAGGCTGCGGGCGATGAGCAGCCGCCGGCGCATGCCGCCGGACAGCTTGTCGGCGCGGGTGTCGGCCCGATCGGTCAGCCCCGCGACGGCCAGCGCCCGATGGATGGCGGCCGATCGTTCGGCGCGGGGGATGCGGTACAGGCGCGCGAAGACCGCGAGGTTCTCCCGCGCGGACAGCTCGACGTCGAGGTTGTCCAGCTGCGGGACGACGCCGCACTCGGCGCGGGCGACCTTGGACTGTTCAGGCAACCGGTAGCCCAGTACGGAGATCTCGCCCTCGTCCGCGATGGCCTGGGCAGTGAGCAGGCGCATCGTCGTCGACTTGCCGGCGCCGTTGGGCCCGAGCAGGCCCAGGCAGGTGCCGGTGGTCACCTCGAGGTCGAGCCCGTCCACCGCCGTGATGTCCCCGAACCGCTTGCGCACACCGCGCATCGAGATCGCCGGTTCAGGCGCAGCCCGGTTCGGCGTGGCCGGCGTACGCACCGGGCTGTCCCTGACCGTCACGAGAACAGCCTGCGGCACGGACAGCCTGCAGGTCATCTGGAATTGCAGCGGTCAGGAGTGGTGGTCGAAGTCCACGGCGCTGTAGGAGCGCAGCTTGGAGAGCTGGTGCTGGCTACGGATGGAGCGGATCGTGCCGCTCTTGGAGCGCATGACCAGTGAGTGGGTGGTTGCGCCGTTGCCGCGGTAGCGGACACCCTGCATCAGCTCGCCGTCGGTGATCCCGGTGGCGACGAAGAACACGTTGTCGGAGCGGACCAGGTCGTCGGTGGTGAGTATCCGGTCGAGGTCGTGCCCGGCGTCGAGTGCCTGCCGGCGCTCCTCGTCGTTGCGCGGCCACAGCCGGCTCTGGATGACCCCGCCCATGCACTTCATCGCGCAGGCGGTGATGATGCCTTCCGGCGTACCGCCGATCCCGAGGAGCAGGTCGACGCCGGTGCCCTCCCGAGCGGCCATGATCGCGCCGGCCACGTCGCCGTCGGTGATGAACTTGATCCGGGCACCGGTCGCGCGGACGTCAGCGACCAGCTGCTCGTGCCGTGGCCGGTCGAGGATGCAGACGGTGAGGTCCTCGTTGTCCTCGTTCTTCGCCTTGGCGACGGCGGCGATGTTGTCGGCCACCGGGGCGGTGATGTCCACGGCGTCGGCCGCCTCGGGCCCGGTGACCAGCTTCTCCATGTAGAAAACCGCGGCCGGGTCGTACATCGTGCCGCGCTCGGCCACGGCCAGGACCGCAATGGCGTTGTTCATGCCCTTGGACATCAAGGTGGTGCCGTCGATCGGGTCGACCGCCACGTCGACCTCCGGCCCGCTGCCGTCGCCGACCTCCTCCCCGTTGAACAGCATCGGCGCCTCGTCCTTCTCGCCCTCGCCGATGACCACGACGCCGGTCATCGAGACCGTGCCGATCAGGCGCCGCATCGCATCGACGGCGGCCCGGTCACCGCCGTTCTTGTCGCCGCGCCCCACCCAGCGGCCGGCCGCCATGGCAGCCGCCTCGGTGACCCGCACGAGCTCGAGGGCGAGGTTGCGATCGGGAGCTTCCGGGGTGGGTTGCGGCGAGCTGGTGACGGCGTCGGTCATGGCGGCGTACCCCGATCCTCGGCGAATCGCATCGTAGAACCAAATAGCGGTGTGTCGGCGTCACCTCGGTGGTCTTGCCGCTGGCCCA
>JBPCOB010000127.1:0-3484 GCA_051000715.1 Mycobacteriales bacterium | reverse complement strand
AGCTCCGGCATGCGGTCATTGTGCCCGCGCAAGGAGCTGCAGCCAGTGCCGGTTCATCCGGCGCTCACTTTCGGCGAGCAGCGTGAACCCTGCTTGCCCGGTCAGCCGCCGCAACGACCCGGCGTCGTGATAGACGAACCACCGGTGCCGGCCGGCGGCGTAGTCCACCTCTTCGAAGCGCTCGCCGCTTCCCAGCGCGGTGACCAGGCCGAGGACACCGCCCGGTCGCAGCACCCGGTGCAGCTCTGCCAGGGCCCCCGGTACGTCGTGGCGGGGAACGTGCAGCAGGGCGGCCGACGACCAGAGGCCGTCCACTGAGCCGGTCCGCAGCGGCAACCGGCGCAGGTCGCCCTGAACGACCCGGCCGGGCAATCCATCGACGGCGGCGATCGCCAACATGCCAGCCGACCGGTCTACCCCCACCGCGAGCAGCCCCCGTGCAGCCAGCCGCGCACCGTCGCGGGCAGGGCCACAGCCGAGGTCGGCGACCGTGGCACCAGCCGGCATCGCCGCCGCGAACCGGTCCAGCCAGCCCTGCAGGACCGGCGGCTGCACCTTGGTGCGGTCGGCGTACGCCGGCGCGATCTCGTCGTAGGTCGCCGCGGTCGCGGCGGTCGGATCGTCCGTCACGGCTTCGCCGGCCGCTGCAGGACCAGCTGGGTTGCGGCGCCGACGAGCAGCAGCGCGAACAGCGCCCTGGACAGCTTCGGGTCGAGGTGCACGGCGAGCACCGAGCCGCCGTACGCCGAGGCCATCCCGGCCACTCCGGCCACCGCGGCGACTGGGACGTCGGTGTTGTGCGCGCGGATGTTGCGGGCGGTGCCCACCAACGCGGTTGGGATGATCACTAACAACGACGTGCCCTTGGCCACCACGTCGGAGATCCCGAGCAGCAGCACCAGCGCCGGAACCGTGACGATGCCGCCGCCCACACCCAGCAGTCCCGCGAGTACGCCGACCCCGACGCCGATGACGATGAGAGCGACCGCCAGTGCCGGCGTCAGGGACCGGGAGCCCTGCGCTACGCCCGGCTCCAGGAACAGCCGCACCGCCGTGAGGAGCATCAGCCCGGCGAACCCGAGTCGCAGCGCCCGGGCCCGCAGCCGGCCGAGGAGGCGGGTGCCGAGCACCGCGCCGGCGGCCGAGCCCAGCACGAGGAGTGCGGCCGCTGCAAGGTCGACCGAGCCGTTGACCGCGTAGACGACCACGGCAGCGGTGGCGATCGGGATGATCGCGGTTAGCGATGTGCCGTGCGCCCGTCGCTGTGCCATCCGCAGGACGAGCACCAGGCCGGGAACCAGGAGAACACCACCGCCGACCCCGAATAGCCCGGACAGGAAGCCGGCGAGCAGCCCCACCGCCGCGGGTCCGGCCAGCCCGCGCCAGCCTCGCCGCTCCACCGTCGTCCCCCGTCCTACGCGCCCCCCACGCCGAAGCCGCAAGGATGTCCGCGTCGATCATGACAAACCACACGGTGACACGCCGCTCATAAACCGTGTCGTTCGCCATGATCGCCGAGACGGGGCTGACACCTTGCCACGGTGAACCCTTGACCGGTCACTTCGCCCGGACGGGTGGTACGGGACACCGCCGCGGATCGCATCGGAATTCCAGCGGGAGCGATCCGGTCTCAGCGCGATGTGCGGCTGTCGGGGGGAAGTCCGGTTGAGGCATCTGTTGCGGGCCGTCATGCGTTTACCCCGCTCTGCGGAAGCGGGGCAGGGTCGCACGGCGTTGCTCCCCTATGGCCCATATGGCCCAACCTCTTCAGCGGCTGCTCGCGGATCTGGCGAGCAACGCCGTCCAGGTCGCCGGCCTCGAGCTAGAGCACGCCCGCATTGTCGCGGCCTCCGAGTCCGCCAACGGCGACGACGAGCATGACCCGGAGGGCGCCACCATCGCCTTCGAGCGTCAGCAAGTGATCGCGCTGCTGAACCAGGCGCGGCGTTCCCGCGAGGACCTCGAACGGGCGCTCGTTCAGCTCGACGAGGGCAAGTACGGCGTGTGCGAGCAGTGCGGCGGTCCTATCCCCGGGCAGCGCCTGAAGGCCCGGCCGAGCGCGCGGACCTGCCTCACCTGCGCCACCTAGCGAGCTGCCACTCGGCGAACAGCCCGGCGTGTCCGAGACTCATCTGCCACCAGTTAGCCGCACCCGGACGCTGGCACAGCAACCAACAGGGTTCACGCTGCGTCGTAAGAGCGTGAGAGCCGCCACCGCCGCCGTGCTGCTGCTGGCGGTCGCTGGCTGCGACGAGGCCTCCGACGAGCAGGGCGCGCCACCCGGCGCCCGCATCGGCGGGGTCATCGAGGTCAGCTTCGATACGACTCAGCAGACTGTGCAGGACGCCGTCGCGCAGCGCTGCGGTTTGCGGGCCGGCGAAACGCCGCTCACCTTAGGCCCGACCCGACATTGGTACCGCGACCCAGGTGGGAGTGCTCGGGAAGCGCTGGTGAAGTGCGCCCAGAAGGAATCACGCGTACTCAGCGTCGCGTTGCCGCTCTGACCGACGGCGCGGCTAGCCAGGGCCGCGATCCGCACTTGAGGGCGGCCAGGCAATTAGCGGCTTTCCGATCTCCCAGTGATGGCCAAAGGGGTCCTCGATCCGTCCCAGCCGCCAGCCATGCTCTTCGCCCACCGGGTACACCTCCCTCGCGCCAGCCGACACGGCCTGCTGGATCACTGCGTCCGGATCCTCGACGATCAGGAGCATTCGCACCGTGGCTCCCCCGAGTGATTCGGGGCTGAAGTTCCGGTCAGGTGGCGACTCGTCGGAGACCCAGAACGATGCGTCTCCCACCAGGAGTTGGACAACCACGTCCTCCTGATCCTCTGTGCCGCCGACCCGGTAGACCTCGACTGCCCCGAATGCCGCCTTGTAGAACTCGACAGCCGCGCGACCTCGCCGCACCGTGAGTTGGGGCAAGATGCTCGTCTTCGCAGCCCCCGGCCCATTACCCGCTACGTCCATCTGCGGAGTCCCTCCTGAGCCCGAGCGCGTGCGGAAAAGGCCGCGCCATCCGGCCAGCAATAGTGGCAGAATTCGCTCATCCAGCGCGTCGACGCGGGCAGCCGGGCGCTGTACTCGATTTCCGGTGCGGTATGGCAGGGGGCGAACGTACATCTCCCGGTCGCCGATCGGCCCGCGTGAGCGCGACCCCCGTGGCGAGTTCGAGCCGCTTAGCTTGATGACTACCATGCACCTGGGCGGGCCCTCGGGGGCGCGCCGGGTCGACATCGGCCAGGGACCCGACGTCAGCTGGGTGGTTCTCACTGATCCGGAGGGCAACGAGTTCTGCCTGCTCTCCGCTCGGCCGAAGTCCGCTGCACCCAGATGATCACGGCGAGAAGAACGGCGGCGGCGGTGCTTTGCACGGTGGCCGGCGCAACAGCGTCGGGGTGGGCGAGGGGGGAGTTGAACCCCCACGTCCTTACGGACACACGGACCTGAACCGTGCGCGTCTGCCATTCCGCCACTCGCCCGAG
>JBPCOB010000126.1:0-25205 GCA_051000715.1 Mycobacteriales bacterium | reverse complement strand
TACCTGATCAACAACTCTCTGGGTGCCATGCACCGGGAGACCCGCAACCGGCTGAACGAGTACGCCGACCTGTGGGCGACCGAGGGCGTCGTCGCGTGGGCGACCTGGCAGCCCGAGATGGTCCGCGTCGCCGACCTCGTGGGGGCGATTCTCGGCGCGCCGGCCGGGACGACGGTACTACGGCAGAACGTCGCCGACCTGATGGCGGCCGTTGGGAGCTGCATCGACTTCGGCGGCCGGCGGAACCGGGTCGTCTACTCCGACCTGGAGTGGCCCGGCAGTCACTACCTGTGGAAGGAGCACGGGCGATACGGCGCGGTGCCTCAGGTGGTGGCCAGCGACGGTGATGGCGTGACGCTGGACCCGCAGCGGTTGGTCGACGCCATCGACGACTGCACCGCGCTGGTCGCCATCAGCCACGTTCTGTTCCGCTCCTCGACGCTGGTCGACGTCCGACCGGTGGTCGAGCGGGCGCATGAGGTGGGCGCGCTGGTGCTGCTGGACGCCTACCAGTCCGCCGGCTCGATGCCCATCGACGTGGTGGACCTCGACGTCGACTTCTGCGTCGGCGGCTCGGTCAAGTACCTCTGTGGCGGACCCGGCGCGGGCTGGATGTACGTCAAGCCCGAGGTTGCGGTGGAGCTGCGGCCCGCCCAGGTGGGCTGGTGGGGGCACGCCCGCCCGTTCGGCTTCGAGTTCGACGTGGTTGAGTACGCGCCCGGCGTGGGCCGCTTCGCCGGGGGCACCCCGGGGGTCCCATCGGCGTACGCCGCGGAGCCCGGCTACTCGGCCGTGCTCGAGGTGGGGCTGGACCGCATCCGCGAGCGCTCCGTGTCGCTGACCCAGCCGCTGCTCGAGGACGCGCTCGCCCGCGGCTTCACCGTGCGGTCACCGGTGCATCCGGCCCAGCGCGGCGGTCACGTGACGGTCGACCCGGGGGACTCCCAGCGGGTGCACGACGAGCTGATCGCGCGGGGCTTCGTCGTCGACCACCGGCCCGGCGTCGGAATCCGGGTGGCGCCGCACTTCTACAACACCGCCGAGGAGTGCGCGGCCGTACTCGCGGAGATGACCGCCATCCGGGCCGACGTCGACCGGCGGGTCCTCGCCTGAGGCTGGTGCCGATCGGCGGCGAGTCCCTGCGTGCGCGACCATGGAGCCGTGGCCCGGGCGAAGCGTGGGAACGAGACCGTCGCCGACATGGCGCGCTCGCTCGGGCTGGTGCTGGGCTCGGTGGTGCTGATCCTGCTGATCGGGCCCACCCGAGAGTTGATCTTCCCCACCGGCCCGCATGGCACCGCGGTGAAGACGGTCGACATCTCCCGGCAGGTCGCGGCTGCGCGAGAGGCGGCGGCGTACCCGGTCCTGGCGCCGCGCGGCCTGTCCGCCCGCTGGCGACCGACCAGCGCCCGGATCACCGTGGCACCGTCGGCAGGCGGCTCCTCGGCCACGCTGCACCTGGGGTACGTCACCCCGCGAGCTCGCTACTTGGCGCTCGAGGAGGGTGACGCCACCGGTTTCGTGGGCGACCAGCTGGGCAGGGGCCCTCGGCCGCTGCCGACGGTGGAGATTGGTGGCTCGCCGTGGCAGCAGTGGCGGACCGCGTCGGGGGAGCTGGCGCTCACCCGTCCGGCGCAGGGCCGCAGCGTCGTGCTCACTGGGTCGGCCGCCCTGGACGAGCTGCGTGAACTGGCAGGCTCGCTGGCCACCGGGTGACCGCCGCCATCGCGACGATTGGCCCCCTACGCCGGCTGGACGTCATCCTGGCAACCGGAAACTAGGGCTGATTCGGGACTTGGTTCTCGCCCCCCGCCGCGGCCAGCCGGGCGCGGGCGCCGTCCAGCCACCGCTGGCAGATGCCGGCCAGCTCCTCGCCACGCTCCCACAGCCCGAGCGACTCCTCGAGGGTCACGCCACCGGCCTCGAGCCGGCGGACCACTTCGACCAGCTCGTCGCGGGCCTGCTCGTAGCTGGGTTCCGGCGGAGCACTCACCGCGGGGCCGCCGGCACGGTGCTGACCGTTGCCCGCAACTCGCCGCCCGCCAGACGTAACCGCAGCATCTCGCGGGCCGACACCTGCTCCGGTGTCCGCACGACGGTCCGGTCCCGGCGCTGGACCACGGCGTATCCGCGCTCCAGAGTGGCGGCGGGGGAGAGCGCGATCAGCCGGGCTCGGGCACTGCCGAGCTCGGCGACGGCGGTGGCGAGATGGGCCGCGACGGCGCGGCCGGCTCGCTCCTGGAAGGCGCCGGTGTCGGTCGAATGGCGCTCGAGCTGCCGAGCCGGATCGGCGAGCACCGGCCGTCCGCGCAGGGCGGCGAGCCCGGCGTACTCCCGGTCCAGGGCCAGACCCAGCGAGCGCCGGGCGCGGTCGCGCAGCGCGAGCACCCGGGCCGCCTCCTCGGCGACGTCGGGGACCACCAGCTTGGCGGCGTCCGTGGGGGTGGAGGCGCGCCGGTCGGCGACGAGGTCGAGCAGCGGAACGTCGGACTCGTGTCCGACCGCGCTCACGACCGGCGTCCGGCAGCCCGCAACCCTCCGACACAGGGCCTCGTCGGAGAACGGCAGCAGGTCCTCGACCGAGCCGCCGCCGCGGGCCAGCACGATCACCTCCACCTCGGGGTCGGCATCCAGCGCGGTGAGCGCCCCGATTATCGACTCCACCGCGAACGGCCCCTGCACCGCGACCGCCTCGACCCGGAAGCGCACGGCCGGCCAGCGCCGGCGGGCGTTGTCCAGGACATCGCGCTCGGCCGCGCTGGCCCGGCCGGTCACCAGCCCGACGACCCGGGGCAGGAACGGCAGCGGCCGCTTCCGTTCCGCCGCGAACAGCCCCTCGGCGGCGAGCACCGCGCGCAGCGCCTCCAGTCGTGCCAGCAGGGCGCCCAGTCCGAGCGGACGGATCTCGTACGCCGTCAGCGACAGCGTTCCGCGGGTCAGGAAGAACTCCGGTCGGGCGCTGAGGACCACCCGGGCACCGCTGGCCAGCGGCGGCACGACGGTGTTGTAGACGTCGCGGCCACAGCGAACCTGGACCGAGACGTCGGCCACGGGATCCCGCAGCGTGAAGAAGACCGAGCTCACACCCGGCCGACGGGTCAGCTCGGTGACCTGGCCCTCGACCCAGACCCGGCCGAGCCGGCCGACCCAGTCGCTGATGGCCTTGGCCACCGTGCGCACCGGTAAAGGCGACTCCGGCGTCGAAGACAGCGCCATCGGGGCAGCCTATGCGGCTACCTCTGCCGACGAGCGGTACGCCGTCGAGCCGCACCGGCCGGCCGGGGCTATGCCTGGACGCCGCCCTGCGGCTCGGCGGTCAGCTTGGCGATCCGGTTGTCGAGCATCGTCACGATGGGGAGCCGGTTGCCGTGCGCGACCTCGTACCCCCGGAGCTGCACGAGCTCGTCGAGCGACAGCCGTCGTAGCCGTCCCCGCAGCGACCCGAGGGTGAGGTGGTCGAAGTCGGGGAGCGGCAGCTCGCCGTGCTGGAGCCCGGCACCGGACGGCACGCCGTCGGCCTGCACCTGCTCCTGGGCTCGCTCGACGACGTCGCTGGCGGTGCCGGGCGCGCCGGCGTCCACGGCGGCTGCTAGCTCCTCCGGGGATGGCGGACGGTGCAAACGGGAGACCACCGCGGCGCCTCGCTCGGCCAGTGCGTCGTACTCCCGGCGCACCCCCTCCGGGACGGGCAGTGCCGAACCCACTCGCCGGGCCGCCCGCACCGGCAACCGCGCTGCCCGCGCCGGAAGCCGGGAGGCGCGGCGCACGCTGGCGGCGAGCAGACCGACCGCTGTCGTGGCGATGGCGCCAGCGGCCGGAGGCAGCGGCGGTCGCAGAGCCATGGGGGTCAATCCTTTCCACGGACGGGTGCGGTTTGCAGGTTGCCTGCCGCCGCCTGCCCCGAGGGTAACGGTCGGCCCCAGCCTCGCGGCACCTACCATGAGGTCATGAGCACCCCTGCCCCGGCGACCCGCCGGGTGCTGCTGGCGCGGCCGCGTGGCTACTGCGCGGGGGTGGATCGGGCGGTGCTCACCGTCGAGAGGGCGCTGGAGCTGTACGGGCCGCCGATCTACGTGCGCAAGCAGATCGTGCACAACGCCCACGTCGTCCGGTCGCTGGAGGCAAAGGGCGCGATCTTCGTCGAGGAGACCCGGGACGTGCCCGAGGGTGAGCTGGTCGTCTTCTCCGCTCACGGGGTGGCCCCGGTGGTGCACGACGAGGCGCGGCAGCGCCGACTGCGCACCATCGACGCGACCTGCCCGCTGGTCACCAAGGTCCATGTCGAGGCGCGCCGGTTCGCGGCAGCGGACCACGACATCCTCCTCATCGGGCACCAAGGCCACGAGGAGGTCGTCGGGACGATGGGAGAGGCGCCCGACCACGTCCACCTTGTCGACGGTCCGGCCGAGGCGGCGACAGTGGTCGTCCGCGACCCGGCCCGAGTGTCCTACCTGTCCCAGACGACGCTTTCGGTGGACGAGACCAACGCCACCGTGGCGGCGCTGCGTCGGCGCTTCCCGCTGCTCCAGGGCCCCCCGAGCGACGACATCTGCTACGCCACCCAGAACCGGCAGCTGGCGGTCAAGGCGATCGCCGCGGCCTCGCAGCTGCTGCTGGTCGTCGGGTCTGCGAACTCCTCTAACTCGGTCCGGCTGGTCGAGGTGGCGAAGGAGGCCGGAGCGCGCGCGGCCCACCTGGTGGACGACGCCGGCGGCATCGACGAGCGCTGGCTGGACGGAGTGACCACCGTGGGTCTGACCAGCGGCGCCTCGGTGCCGGAGGAACTCGTTGCACAGGTGCTCGACTGGCTCGCCGGACGAGGCTGGACCACGGTTGAGGAAGTCGAGTCGGCGCGGGAGCACTTGCTCTTCGCGCTGCCGCAGGAGCTCCGTCGCGACCTGCGGTCGGCTGTCTCAGGCTGACGCCGACCGGGAACCCGGCGGCCGGGAACCGCGATGCCGCCGGCTCGGCCCGCTGCGCGGGCGACGTCTCGCGACGCGGTAGAGCGCGAACCGCAGGGTGGCCACCGCGATCGTCGCCGCAACCGACCAGCACAACACGGGCGCGCCGGTCACCATTGTGGAGACGACGTCGAAGGCGCGGCGGGTCACCCAGGAGCTGGCGCCCTCGCCGCTGTCCAGCACCGACGCCACGGCGGCGATCGCGACGAACAGCAGTGGCGGCATCACCACGACCGACATCAGGTTCTCGTGGTGCACCACGGCCGCCGCCGCCACACAGCCGAGCACGAAACAGACCGCGAACGCCGTACGCAGCCCGGTGCCGGTGGCGACATCGAAGACCGCGCCGACAAGCCCCAGGCCGAACGCGCAGAGCACCGCCCCGAACGACGTCAGGCCGCGAGCGTCAGCCAGCGCTCCGCTGGTGGGCGGACGCACCGGTGCGGATCCGGGGACTCGCCCGTCCGGTCCCGGCCGGAGTCGCGGGCCGGGCCGGGCCTGCGGCCCGGTGTTGTTGACATGGCTTTGTGCCGGCACGGCCGCAGAGGCTAGCCGCTGACTTCCATGCCGGCGAGCTCCCACGCCGTCGACCGGTTCGTCACCCGCTCATGGCTGCCTCCTCGACCGCGCCCGGGCCGGGAAGGATCACCAGCGAGGTCGGTGGTGCATCGCTGTCGAGCAGCTCCGGCGCGGTCACCGGACGGGCGGCGGCATCGAGGATCCGCGGGCGGTCCAGCGGCTTCTCGACGACCTCGAGGTCGGCCAGCCGGCGGGCCTGTACCAGCACGCGGGTCTCCAGCGAGCCAACCATCTTGTTGTAGTCGAAGACCGCGGCATTGATCGAGCGCCCGAGCTTGTCCACGTGGTGACCCAGAGTGCACAGGCGCGTGTATAGATCGCGGCCCACCTCGAACACCTCCTTGGCGTTGTCGGCCAGCGCCGCCTGGGTCCAGGCATAGGCCACCGTGCGCAGCAGGCCGATCAGGATGGTGGGGGTCGCGAGGAGGACGCCCTTGCTGGCGGCGTACTCCTGCAAGGACGGATCGGCGTCGAGCGCCGGGGCCAGAAAAGCCTCGCCGGGGACGAACAGGACTACGAACTCCGGGGTGGGGGAGTGCC
Source organism: Mycobacteriales bacterium (assembly GCA_051000715.1). Classification (GTDB taxonomy): domain Bacteria; phylum Actinomycetota; class Actinomycetes; order JALYNC01; family JALYNC01; genus JBPCOB01. The sequence continues at coordinate 19,125 of JBPCOB010000126.1, read as the reverse complement.
GTTCCCAGTAGCTCTTGGCTGCCAGCGAGTCGACGTGCGTGCGCAGGTGCCGGGCGTGCGCCTTTAGTCTCTCGTCGCGGACCGCCTCGTCGATCGCCTCGGCGGCGTCGAGGAAGGCCATCAGCGGCACCTTGGCGTCGACCACGACGTTCTTGCCGCCGGCCAGCCGGACGACCATGTCCGGCCGCAGCACGCCGTCGTCACGGCTCGAAGAGGCCTGTGTGTCGAAGTCGCAGCGGCCGACCATGCCAGCCACCTCCACGACCCGGCGCAGCTGCATCTCACCCCACTGGCCACGGGTCTGCGGCTTGCGCAGGGCGGTCACCAGTGCGGAGGTCTGGTCACGTAGCTGCTCGGAGGACGCGCGGACCAGCTCCACCTCGCGGGTGAGAGCCGCCTGGGCGGAGACGCGGGCCGACTCCGCGGCCTGCAGCTGCCCTTCCACCTTGGCCAGCGTCTCCTGCAGTGGCGCAACGAGGTGCTCGACCGCCAGCTTCCGCGACTCGAGCTCGCCAGCAGCCTGCGTACCGGCCTCCCGCAGTCGGGCGTCGGCCAGCAGCAGGAACTGCTCGCTGTTGGCGGCGAGCGCCTGCGCGGCCAGCGCCTTGAACTCGGTCGAGAGCGCAACTGCGCTCGCCTCGAGGAACGCCAGCTTCTCGGCCGACCGGCACCGCTCGTACTCCACAACGGCGGTCAGCCGCGCCGTTTCTTCCCTCGCCCCCACCAGCCGGTCCGCTAGCTCGTCCCGCTCCGCCCGCAGCCGCTCGGTCTCGGCCGCGGCCAGATCGCGGGCGCCGGCTACTGCGGCCGAGCGCGCCCGCCCGAGGGCGGCGCGGAACAGGTAACCCGCGAGCCCGCCAACGGTCAGGGCCAGGAGCACAAGCAACAGTGTGGGAACGTCCATGCCGGTCACGTTGGCAGGGAGCTCGGACATTTTCCGCAGCCGCGCCGGGCCGTCGGGACCCGGTTCGTCAGTCCGGTCGGGCGTCGGCGGATGGCCGAGGGGCCGGCCAGCGGTCCAGCATCCGGGTGCGCAGGGCGGTGGCGAGCTCTGCCAGTTCAGCCAACGAGTCGTGCTCGCCGCCGAGGCCCGCGATGACACCCAGCCGGTGGGCGACCCGCTCCCGGGCGGTGACCGTGCCCCAGCGCCAGTCCCAAGCCGCAAGCCGGCTGAAGAGGTTCCCCCTGCCGCGCTCGGCGGATTCGACGAGTGCATCCCCGCATATCAGCCAGCCAGCGCACGCGTCGGCCACGTCGGCCGGAGCGGCTTGTCCCGCGCCGCCTGTCCCCCACTGCTCGCGGTAGGCGGCCTCGGCCTCCGCTGCCTGGGCAGCGGAGCAACGGAGCTGGCCCACCTGCGGATCGGCTTTCCCGACCTGTTGGTGTGTGACGACCATCGGGGCTGAGCTGCTGGCAGTCGGCGTCATGCCAGGAGGGGGCCGACCGGGCGGGGAGACTGCCTGCCCCGGAGCCCGGTGGCCGTGTGCAGTCGGGCCAGGGCGCGAGCCCAGTCGAGGACCCACCTGGGACCCGGTCTCTGGTGCGGTAGGTACTCCAGCACCATCAAGCAAGCGCCGGCGTCAAGCCCCAGCACCCCCGGGCCACGGGTGGGCTGACCTGGCCGGCGATCGCCAGCGCCGTCACTTCCCGCTGGTACCGCATCGGGGCGTCCGTCCCGCCGACGACCTGTTTGATCACCGCAGGAGCACTTCCGAGCTCGACCCGCCACACGCGCGACCGGGGGCTGCTGGGCAATGGGACCACCCGGCGCGGTACGCCGAGCTCGTCCCGCAGGCGCTCGGACCGCGGCAGCCGCAACCTGGGTGCGCGTATCAGGCGCATTCCGACGCCATCCGGCGCACCCAGGATGCGGCCTCGACGATGTCGATCGGGCGGGTTGCGTCCACGCGCAGGACGGGTCCGATGCCCAGCTCGGGCATCGTCGCGGCCTCCCGGATGCGCCGGAGCGTCTCCTCGTTGGCGGCCAGATGGCCCGGGTGCCGCAGCCGGGCGGCGTATCGCTCGACGGCCACCTCCCCGGGACAGTCGCAGCGCACCTCGCACGCCGTGCCGACACCTGCGCGCGCGAGCCCGCGCTCGGCGCAACCGGCATCGCGGCCCGGGTCCAGCCACAGGTCCACGACGGCCCCGGCCGGGAAGTCGGGCAACAGCGACCAGAGCACCTCGTTCGCCGCCGAGCCGAGCTGCCGGGACCATGCCCGGTCGCCGGTACCGAGGGCGTCGAAGAGTGTCTCCTTAACGACATCCTTGGACACCAGCGGCAGCCCCAGCGCCGGTGCCAGCTGACGGGCCAGCGTCGTCTTGCCGGCCCCCGGTACGCCGGTGACCAGGACTACCACGCGTCTCACACGGCGAAGCGGATGTTGACCACGTCGCCCTCCGCCACCACGTAGTCCTTGCCCTCCACGCGGAGCTTGCCGGTCGCCTTGGCGGCGTCCCACGAACCCGCGTTGACCAGCACGTCGTAGCCCACCACCTCGGCCCGGATGAACCCGCGCTGCAGGTCCGAGTGGATGGTCCCGGCGGCCTCCGGCGCGGTCGCTCCCCGGCGTACCTCCCAGGCCCGCGATTCGTCCTCCCCGGTGGTGAGGAACGTGAGCAGGCCCAACAACCGGTACGCCGACGCGATCACCGCGGGCAACGCGCCGACGGACACGCCGAACTCCGCGAGCAGCTCCGCCGCCTCGGCCGGCGGCATTCCGCCGACCTCCGCCTCGAGCCGGGCCGGCACCGCGATGCCCTCGGCGTCCGGACCGAGGGCGGGAGCCAGCTCGGCCGCGAGCGCCGCTCCGTCCTTCGCTCCCTCGTCGTCGGTGTTGAGCACCAGGACCGCGGGCTTGAGGGTCAGCGGCGCGAAGTTGCGGAAGGCGGCGAGCTCGTCGGCGTCCCAGCTACTCGAGCGCAGCGGTCTGCCGTCGTCGAGGACCACCTTGGCGCGAGTGAGCAGGTCGGCCTCGGCGGCGGCGGCCCGGTCACCTACGCGGGCCTTCTTGGCCGCCTTGTCCGCCGCCCCCGCGATCGAGGTCAGGTCGGCGAGGGCCAGCTCCAGCAGCAGGTCGGCGAGCTCCGCCGCCGGGTCGGCGTCCTCGCCGTACCCGCGTACCACGACGGCCAGCGCGTCGGCCTCCCGCAGGAGCCCCAGCGTCTGCCCGGACAGCCCCCCGCCGGCGCCGGACCCCTTGGCCAGGCCGGCGACGTCGACGAACTTCAGCTGGGCGTACACCGACTGCTTCGACCGGTGCAGCCGGGTCAGCTCGTCCACGCGTGGATCCGGCACCGGTACGACGGCGACGTTGGCGCGCGCGCCACCGGAGGTCGTGTCCGCGGCGGTCAGCGCGGTGAAGAAGGTCGTCTTGCCGCTGTACGGCGCACCGACGATGCCGACCGACTTCATGCCCGGCCGTCCGCGCCGGTGGGCCGGGTGGTCACGCCGGGTCGAGCCGGGAGGATTCGCCGCCGGCGTCGCGCACCAGCTCGTCGACCCGTGCAGCCAGGTGCATGTCGAGCTCGGTGACCCCGCCTTCGCTGTGGGTCCACAGCAGGAAGGTCGCGGCGTTCCCCGACCGTTCGATCTTTGGGTGGTGGTTCATGGAGTCGGCGGCGGCTGACACCTCGCGGAGCAGTGCCTCCAGCTGCGCCGCGGGCAGCGACACGGTACGCCGGATGGCCGACCCGTCCCCCGACCAGTCCGTCAGTGCGGTGAGCGACTCGGCGACGAGGTCGTCGTCCAGCAAGGTCGGCACGACTCCTCCGGTCCTGTCGCAAACGCGGGATCACCGATCGGTACGCCGCCACTATGCCCGAGCGGTCAACCGTCGTCGCCGTGGCAGGCTGCGCCGATGTCCGGCGAACCGGTGGTCGTCGTGGGCGCGGCCATCCTCGACGTCGCCGGCGGTACGCCGCGGGTGCTCGCTGCCCAGCGGGCGCATCCTTCGGATCTGGCGGGCTGGTGGGAGTTCCCGGGCGGCAAGGTGGAGCCCGGCGAGACGGAGCGGGACGCGCTGGTCCGGGAGTGCCGCGAAGAGCTCGGCGTCGAGATCACGGTCGCCGACCGGCTCGGGGGAGACCTCCCGATCGGCGACGGCGGCGCCGTGCTGCGGGTGTGGACGGCCACGGTCCGGCGCGGCCAGCCGCGGCCGGTCGAGCATGCTGCGACCCGCTGGCTCACCGCGGAGGAGCTGTACGACGTCGACTGGCTGGCCGCCGACCTCCCGCTGATCGACCTCCTGCGGCCGTTGCTCCAGCGTCACCATGCGGGCCATCAGCCCTACAGCTGACCCAGGTAGAAGCGGGTGCCCTGGTCGTCGGTGCACTCGCTGGTGATGCCATAGGGCTGCGCCTGCGGGTCGGGGGCGGTCCCGCCGGCCGCTCGCACCCGCTGTACGGCGGCCCCGATGTCGTCGACCCGGTACATCGGCACGACGGTCATCTCGGCGTGGCCTCCGCTCATGCCCACCATCGGCGACACGTCCTCGAAGCCCCAGCCGTCGGATGCGCGTCCCGGAGTGGCCCGCCAGCCCAGAACCTCCCCGTAGAACGCCCGGGCCCTGGTCGAGTCCGTGACATGCATCGTCACGTAGGCGAGGTCGCCGGGACCCGTGCCGTTGAGCGCGGGCCGCGGCTCGTTCCCGGACAGCTGGTAAAGGGCGAACGGCACGCCCTGGTCGTCGACGCAGTCCGCGACGAACCCGTGCGGCCGCCGAACGGCTCCCCCCGCCTGCCCGCCCGCATCGCGGACCCGCTCGACGGCGGCTCGGACGTCGCGGACGGCGAAGCACAGGAACAGCGTGCTGCGTTGCGGGTCTCCGACCAGACCGTGGGCCGGCACCGCTCCGAGCACCTGCCTGCGCCCGGCGCGCGGGTCGTAGCTCCAGCCGAGGACGTCGGCGAAGAAGTCGGCGGCCCGGTCGGCGTCGGGCACCGAGAGGGAGACATAGGCGATATCGCCCTCTCGCATCGGCTCGGCCGCGGCTGGCTCCGGCACGGCCGGCTCCGGCACGGCCGGCTCCGGCACGGTGTTGAGCATCCAGCGGTGACCGAACGGGTCGCGGATGACCGAGATGCGCCCGTACGGGTTGTCGCTCGGGGGTCGCTCGAGCGTCGCGCCGGCGGCCACTGCCCGATCGGTCAGGGTGTCCACGTCGGGAACGTCGGCGTGCAGGCTCACCGTGGCGCCGCGGCCCGGTTGCGGGGCGACGACGCCGAGCGCGGGGTGTTCGTCGGACAGGTAGACGGTGGCGCCGCCGATGTCGATCTCGGCGTGCCCGATCCGCCCGTCGGGCATGACGATGGGCTCGCCGCGAACGACGCCGTCGAAGACCTCGGCGTACCACTCCAGTGCGTGGCGGGCATCGGCAACCGCCAGGTACGGCGTGAGCCGGGTGGTCGCCCGAACGCCTGACACCCTCGGCGAGTCTGTTGCGGTCGTGGACACGCGAACTCCTCTCGGTAGGGACAGCGCCCGCTCGACCCGCGCGCGCAGCCCCGCGGCGAACGCGGGGTCCGGGTCGACGGGCTGGATGGGGCTGCGGAGCGCGCCGAAGGGGTCAGTCACCGGAGCCCTCCTTGGCGGTGTAGGTACGACGGAACGCCGCTCGGGCCCGGACCAGCAGCGCCTCGGTGGCGTGCGGCGACCGGCCGAGCAGGGAGGCGACCTCCGCCACCGGCAGGTCGTCGACGTAGCGCAGCGTCAGCGCGGCGCGGTGCTGGGGTGCCAGCTGGTGGAGGACCTGGTGAGCCCGGAGCGCGTCCAGACGCTCGTCCCACGGGTCGTCGTCGGCCTGCGGCGAATCGGCGACGGTCTGCAGGTGACGTTGCTCGCGAGCCTGCCGTCGCCAGTGGTCGGCAAGTTTGTGCCGGGCCACTCCGAGCAGCCAGGGCGTACTCGGAATCGTCGGCTGCTCCTTCCGGACGGCGTCGACGCCGGCGAGGAACGTCTCGGCGGTGAGGTCTTCGGCGACGTCAGGTTGTCCGCAACGCGAGAGCAGGTAGCCGTAAACGTGCGGCAGGGCGGTGTCGTAGAGCCCCCGCAGGGCGGCGTGAACGTCGCTGGTCTGCCTCGACTGCTCGCTCACGGGCTAATAGTCGCTTCGGCGGGCGCTTCTCCGACGGGCAGCCGCGAAATTCCGGTGCCGCCGCCGGTGCGCGGGCTAGAAGCGACGGCGCCGGCGTCGCCGACCGTGCAGGGCCGCGCCACCGTCGCGCAGCCGTCGGGACATCGGCGTCGGGCCGCGGCGCGCCTCGATCCGGCCGGCCACCCGCTGGGCGACCCGGCCGGCGATCGGCACGAGCAGCGCGGTCACGATCCATCGGCGCATCCAGATAGCGAACATGGCACCGTCCTACCCCTCATCGGCCCTTCGACCGCCGTGCGCCGATCGATTCCGGGCCGGGCCAGCGTAGGATCAAGGAGCCGTAGCGCGTCCGCACGGCTTCCCCTGCCGCTCGGAGTACCGCTCGTGCCCGTCCCCCGCGCCGTCCGCGCCGACCTGCGCAACGTCGCCATCGTCGCCCACGTCGACCACGGCAAGACCACGCTGGTCGACGCCATGCTCTGGCAGTCCGGCGCCTTCTCCCAGCACCAGGCCGACAACGACTCCGTCCGCGAGCGGGTCATGGACTCGATGGACCTCGAGCGCGAGAAGGGCATCACGATCCTTGCCAAGAACACCGCGGTCCGGTACGGCGACACGACGATCAACATCGTGGACACCCCCGGCCACGCCGACTTCGGCGGCGAGGTCGAGCGCGGGCTGGCCATGGTGGACGGCGTCGTCCTGCTGGTCGACGCCAGCGAGGGGCCGCTGCCCCAGACCCGGTTCGTGCTGCGAAAGGCGCTCGAGGCGCGGCTTCCCGTCGTACTGGTGGTCAACAAGGTCGACCGCGCGGACGCCCGGATCGCCGAGGTCGTCGACGAGACCTACGAGCTCTTCCTCGACCTGGACGCCGATGATGGCCAGATCGAGTTCCCGATCGTCTACTGCAACGCCCGGGCCGGGCGCGCCTCCACCACCCGTCCGGAACCGGGCGGCGAGCTCGACAGCGACTCGCTCAAGCCGCTGTTCGAGGTGCTGCTCGACTCCGTTCCGGCACCGGCGTACGACGACGGCGCGCCGCTGCAGGCTCTGGTGACCAACCTGGACGCCTCGCCCTACCTCGGCCGGCTGGCGCTGGTGCGGATCCAGAACGGCGAGCTCCGCAAGGGTCAGCCGGTGGCCTGGTGCCGCCTGGACGGCAGCATCGAGCGGGTGCGGCTGACAGAGATGTTCCGCACCGAGGCGCTGGACCGGGTGCCCGCCGAGACGGCCGGGCCGGGCGACATCCTGGCGATCGCCGGCATCCCCGGCATCACGATCGGGGAGACGCTGGCCGACCCCGACTTCCCGGTTGCGCTGCCGGCGCTGGTGGTGGACGAGCCGAGCCTGTCGATGACGGTGGGCATCAACACCGCCCCGCTGGCCGGCTCGGACGGCCGCAAGCTCACCGCCCGGCTGGTCAGGAACCGGCTGGACGCCGAGCTGGTCGGCAACGTCTCGATCCGGGTGTTGCCGACCGAGCGGCCGGACACCTGGGAGGTGCAGGGCCGCGGCGAGCTGCAGCTGGCCATTCTGGTCGAGATGATGCGGCGTGAGGGGTTCGAGCTCACCGTCGGCAAGCCTCAGGTCGTGCCGCGCATCATCGACGGCAAGGTGCACGAGCCGATGGAGCGGGTGGCGATCGACGCGCCGGAGGACTACCTGGGCGTGCTGACCCAGCTGCTCGCGCTGCGCAAGGGCCGGCTGGAGTCGATGGTCAACCACGGCACCGGCTGGGTGCGGATGGAGTACGTCGTACCGGCCCGAGGGCTGATCGGCTTTCGCACCGAGTTCCTGACCGAGACCCGGGGGACCGGGCTGCTGCATCACGTCTTCGAGCGGTACGAGCCGTGGCACGGCGAGCTGCGGACCCGGGCCACCGGCTCGCTGGTCGCCGACCGGCGCGGGCCAGTGACGGCGTACGCGCTGTTCAACCTGCAGGAGCGCGGGACGCTGTTCGTCCCGCCGGGCACCGAGGTGTACGAGGGGATGATCGTCGGGGAGAACTCCCGCTCCGACGACATGGACGTCAACCCGACCAAGGAGAAGAAGCTCACCAACATGCGTTCCTCCACCGGCGACGAGCTGGTCCGGCTGATCCCGCACCGCCAGTTGTCACTTGAGCAGGCGCTGGAGTTCTGTCGCGAGGACGAGTGTGCCGAGGTGACGCCGAAGACGGTACGGATGCGCAAGGTCGTGCTGCCGGCTGCCGAGCGGGAGCGGGCTCGCGGCCGGCGGTCCCGCGCGGCGCAGTAGCGCGTGTCAAACAACCGCTGGTTGGCAGAGACCGGCGGGAATCGCGGCCGGTCGTACGACGAGCGCTTTGCCAAGCTGGCCGCCTCGGGCGCCGACGTGCACGGCGAGGCCGACCTCTGTGCGTCGCTGGTGCCACCCGGCTCGCGAGTGCTCGACGCCGGCTGTGGCACCGGCCGGGTGGCGATCGAGCTGGCCCGCCGGGGCTACGACGTCGTCGGCGTAGACCTGGACGCCTCGATGCTGGACGTCGCCCGCCAACGCGCCCCGGATCTGCGCTGGCTGCAAGTCGACCTGGCCACGCTCGATCCCGAGACCGGACCGTTCGACCTGGCGCTGCTGGCGGGCAACGTCATGATCTTTCTCATGCCCGGCACCGAGTCCGCCGTTCTCTCCCGGGTCGCCGCCACGCTGGGTCCGAGCGGTCTGTTGGTCGCCGGCTTTTCGCTGTTGCCCGACCAGCTGAGCCTGCCGGCGTACGACGAAGCTGCCGCCGCGGCCGGACTCGAGCTGGTGGACCGGTGGGCGACTTGGGACCGTCAGAGCTACGTGGAAGGCGGCGACTACGCCGTCTCCGTGCACCGGCGGGTCACACCCTGAAGTGTCCGGATGTGGAGCCGCCCGATGTAGTGATCCTGCGCGGTTGTTCAGGTCCGCCGGCTCAACGCAAGGGTTACGCAGCGCCGAGGAAGTCGAGCACCTCCCCGACCGCCGGCAGGGCACGCATCTCGTTGGCGATGCTCGTCGCGGCCTGCCGGTACGACGTGTCGGCTAGCACCGTCTCGATAGCGGCGCGGAGGCGCGGAGCGACAGAGGGCCCGACCGCGCCGGCGGCGTTCTCGGAACCCTCAGGTTCGACGACGAGCCCAGCCCCCGCAGCCGTCACGAGCCGACCGTTGGCAGGCTGGTCGGCGAACAGCGGCATGATCACGAGCGGCACGCCGGCCGCTAGCGCACCGAAGGTCGTTCCGGAGCCGCCGTGACACAGAACGAGGGCGGCGTGGCTCAGCACGTCATCTTGAGGCACCCACGTCTCCACGTGGACGTTCGTCGGCACTGGGCCGAGCGGCGCCCGGTCCGTGGTGCGACCGATCGTGAGCAGCACGCGGGCCGGAAGCCCTGCCACGGCTTCGAGCGCCGCGCGGTACGCCGCAATGCCCGTCGACAGCGTCCCCGTGACGCTGCCGAAGGTGACGTAGATCAGCGGCGCGTCGTCTCTGTCCCACCAGCTCGGTAGCGGGACAGCATGGGCGTTGAGAGCCTCATGGAAACGACGCGTCGCAGGAAACGGCGACGGGTCAAGCGAGGCTGGGAAGCGCGTCAGGTACGGCGACGCAAGGATTCGCTCGACAAGGCCGCTGCCGTACGCCTCCAGTACGGGGGCCGCGAGAGCGAGTGACGCTGACTCCACTGTCGCCGACGAGATCGCGACCTGCGCGTGCGGGATGCCGCGCCGGTCGGCGGCCACGGCAGAGGCGTACTCGGCCGGCTCGCGGAGCACCAGGTCGGGCCGCCAGTCGCCGCAGGAGGACTCCAACGTCGGCAGCATGGCGGCGGTGTTGAGCCGCCCGAAGATCTCGCGGTTGGCAAGAACGGCGGCCTCGTCGGGCCGAACTGTCGGGAAGCGCTCCCAGATCGCCGCGAGTTCGTCCGCTGGCGGATCGGCTCCGACCCGGAACTGATAGCCGCTCGCCTCGACCGTCGCCGCGAGCGCAGGCGGAACCACGAGGAGCACCTCATCCCCGCGCCGCACGAGCGCCTCGACAAACGGCAGCAGCGGATTGAAGTGCCCGGCGCCGCCTGTGGAAGCCACCAGCACGCGCACGGCGGCACGCTACCCATTCGCAAGCCGTACCAGAGCTGCTGGCGTCTGGTCCTTCCATTTCCCTTTGTCCTTGGACCAGGTGACGGCTGCTCGCTTTGCGGGTCGATGATGGTTGTGTGGGCCGTGAGGACGATTCGCGCTCGAGGGACGCGGAGTGGCTCGACCCTGGGCACGTCGACGTGCTGGACAGCATGGGGCGGCCGGGGCGTCGGTGGTCCGTCGTGCTGCTGCTCGTCGTCGCAGGGCTCATCGCGGCACTCCTTTACCCGACGCTGCGGCACGCAGGCACGCCTTCCGCAGCACCCGCCCCCACCGCGCCGACAGCGGGGCGGTCTTCGCCGGCCGGCGGGTATCCCGGGCCTGCGGTGGCATCGCAGCCGGTGACAGTCACCGAAGTCGGCCATCGGCTTTTGGGAGTGACGGCCGGCTGGGAGCTGTTCGGTCGCGGCCCGGGCGCGGTGGTACGCATTCAGCCTGCCCTCGGCCGGATCACCCGCACCGAGGTTCCTGGGCTGCAGAGCAGCGGTCCGGTGTCGTTCGTCGTCGGCGCCGACGGTGTGATCATCCGCCCGTTGGACCTGGTGGCCGGCTACGCGGTGCCAGACGGGCAACCCGCCCGCGAGCTGCGGGGTGCGCTGAGCCGGCACGGACCTGTTTTTGCAGGTCCGGACGCGGGCCATGTGTGGGTAGAGACTGACGTCGGCGACCACAAGACGATGGTGCTGGTCGGCATGGATGGCCGCCCGACCCACGTGTCCATCCGAATTCCTGGGGACAGTGCCGGCTACGTGGCCTCGGACGGTGCCGGCTATCTGCTCGTCACCTCCACCGGCGGTGTCTACGACGCCCGGCCCGATGGCCTGCGCCGGGTCACCACCGGGGTCGTGCTTGCGGTCGGCCCGACTCGCTGGCTGACGGTGGAATGTGATGATCAGCACCGCTGCGCGACCGTGGTCATCGACCGGGTCAGCGGTGCTCGACGCGTGCTTGCCGGGGTGCCCGCGGCCGTGAACTCCGCGGCTGGCGTGATCTCGCCGGACGGATCAATGGCCGTCGTGCTTCCCATCAGTCCTGCCGGTACGGCCACCCTGCACCTGGTCGATCTCGGGTCCGGCGCTGATCACCCGCTCGCGGTGACCACCGATCGAGGATCGTTCAACGACGGAACCCTGGTCTGGTCCCCCGACAGCCGACGGCTGTTCGTGGCCGCCGCGGGCGGGAGACTGCTTGTCGTTGATGCCTACAACGGAGATGCCCGCGACCTCGGCGTTGCGCTGCCGCACATCAGCCAAGTCGGCGTCAGAAGCAGGCCGCAATAGCAGGATCGCGCGCCACCGCAACTTCTGCGTCGTGCTGAACGGTGCGTGGGTTCTTATGAGCTCGAGGTGTCTGTCGTCTCCCGCATCCAGGGTGTATGGCTCACCCCGACGATCAAGCCTCCCGGGCTCTGCAGTCGGGCCACCGTCTGCCCCCAGGGCTCTGTACGCGGCGGGTGCAGGAGGCGGTGACCCTGGTCCTGCAACTCGTTGGCGGCCGTGGCGACATCGTCGACGTCGAACTCGATGCTGGCCTGCGGCACCGGGTGGTCAGCCGGCCACTGGTCTACACCGAAGCAGGCCTGCGCCGCTTGGGTCAGGGGCCAGACGCCGAAGTGCTTGACGCCCGACAACCCCTCGGTGAAGACGTAGTCGTCCTGGCCGGCGAGGGGCAGCCCGAGCGCGCCGGTGAACAGCGCCTGGTCCTCGGCCGGTGCGGCGGTTATGACGGAGACACTGGAGACGAACAAGACGTTCATGCGTCCTATTGTGACGCCGTCCGACCGCAACCGTCAGCAGATGCGGCTCAGGACAGCTCCATCGGGGTCCGCACGTCAACCAAGCGCGCGGCGCCTCTGCGCAGGCGGGAGTCCAGCGTGACGAGGATCCGATCGGTGAGCCGTGCGGCGGCGACGTACTCGGCGTCGTAGGTCTTCGCCCAGCCGGCCGCGTCCGCGATTAGCCACGCCTCCGCGAGCAGCCGGGCAGGAGTCGCCGGTTCGACCGGCGCGCCGAGTAGACGCTCAATGGCCAACTCGCCGAGCTGCGGGCTGATCTCCTTGCGCCATCTCAGCTCGTGCAGGGCCGACATGGACTCCGACCACAGCAGCGGAGGTGCTGACAGCTCGTGGGCATCGCCGAGGAGTGCAAAGCCGTCGGACTCCATCGCGAGCCGCACGCCGAGGCTCGCGTCAATGACGAGCTGCACGCTTACCGGCTCGCCCGGCTCCGCCGCAGCGCCGCGACCACGTCCGGCATGGGCTCTCCTGTTGCCGTCGGGCCCCACCCGGTCGGCACATCGCCGTCATCGGCAACCGGAAGGTCGGCCTCCTCGATCACGTGCTGCAAGCCGAGCTTCCGGGCCGGCAGCTTGCCCGACCGGATCCACCGGCGAATTGTCTCCGGGTCACGGTGCAGCCGCTGCGCCACCTCCTGAACCGTCAGCATATGCAGTAGCATACTACTACTGAGAGTGGACGGGTGCAGGTCCCCCGTCGCGTTAGGGTGCCCCGGTGACGACCATGGAGCCCGAGCCGGCGGGGCCCGAGCCGGGTGAACGGCTCGCCGCCGACCCGGAGGATGCCGTACTCGCTGCTGCCGCCGCCGCCGTCGAGCCGCTGGAGGCGGTCATCGACATGGAGCCGCTGGACCGACCACGCCGGCTGCTGTTGGTCCACGCGCATCCCGACGACGAGTCGATCGGGACCGGCGCCACGATGGCGAAGTACGCCGCCGAGAACGCGCTGGTCACCCTGGTCACCTGCACGCTGGGTGAGGAGGGCGAGATCCTCGTCGACGAGCTTGCCGAGCTGGCCGCCGACCGCACCGACGGCCTTGGCCAGCACCGGATCGGCGAGCTCGCCGCGGCCTGCGAGGCGCTCGGCGTAACCGACCACCGCTTCCTGGGCGGCCCCGGCCGCTACCGGGACTCCGGGATGATCGATACGGCGAGCAACGGCCGGCCCGAGGCCTTCTGGAACGCAGACCTGGACGAGGCGACCGGACTTCTGGTTGCCGTGATCCGCGAGGTGCGGCCGCAGGTCGTCGTGACCTACGACGAGAACGGCGGCTACGGCCATCCGGACCACATCCAGGCTCATCGCGTCACCGTGGCGGCGTTCGAGGCGGCCGGCGATCCCGGCCGCTACCCCGAGGCGGGCGAGCCGTGGGCCCCGGCCAAGCTCTATCACTCCGTCATCGCCAAGTCGTTCCTGCAGGCCGGCATCGACTACTTCCGTGAGGCCGGGATCGAGAACGACTTCTTCAGCCCGGAGGTGACCTCGGCCGACGACCTGCCCTTCGGCGTACCGGACGAGCAGATCACCACGCAGATCGACGCGCGGGAGCAGCTGCCGGCCAAGGTGGCCGCGATGCGCGCGCACCGGAGCCAGATCGCGGTGGACGGGCCGTTCTTCGCCCTCGCCGACGGCGCGGCCCGGACGGCGTTCGGGATCGAGCACTATGTCCTGGTCCACGGCGAGCGCGGGCCGGGCAGCGGCGAGCGTGCCTGGGAGGACGACCTCTTCGCCGGCGTCGAAGCGCCGCCCATGCGTTGATCCACGAAGCGGGCGACCGGCCGGAGCCGACTCACGGCTCCCTGGATCATCGCGGGGGCCGCCGGCTCCGCCCGCTCCTCCTGCTCATCGGGACCGGACTGGCCCTGGTGCTGCTGGGCGCGGTGCTCGGCGTGGTCGGCTCCTTTCTGAACGGCACGGTGCCGCAGCTGCTCGGTGTCGCCGTACCGGTGGGAGTGGTGCTGGCGGTGGTCGGCAACGGCCTGGCCGGTCTGCTCGGTACCCGGGGAACCGGGAGCCGGCTTGGGGGCGCGCTGCCCGGCATCGGCTGGTTCACCGTCGTGCTGCTGTTCGGCTCCTTGCGGCCGGAGGGCGACCTCATCGTGACCGGGAACGGCCACGGCGTCGCCTTCATCATTCTCGGCGGGGTGGCGGCCTGCCTCGGGCTGCTGCCGAGGCGGCGGCAAACCGCCCGGTAGGCCCTGGGCCGAACAGTGGTCGCCGGTTCTGCGGAACGCACCTCGCAGTAAGTACCGGCCGACCTTTGCCGACCTACGATGATGAGGCCTCCGACCGTGGAAAGGCGTACCGTGACCGCCCCTCCCGATCCCGTGCCGGCCATCGGCCGGTCCGGCGTGCGATGGCGGCCGGCGGCGCTGGCTGGCGCAGGGGTGGTCGTTCTCCTGCTGCTGCTCTACCTGGCGGGGGCGCTGCGGGGGGGTTCCGATATCCCCGCAGGTGTCCGGGTCGGGACGGTCGACCTCGGCGGCAAGAGCCGTCCGGAGGCGCTCCGGCTGGTCCAGGCGGCGTACGGCGACCGCGCCGCCCGTCCGATGGAGGTCCAGGGCGGTGACCGGCGACTCCCGCTGGACCCGAGGGGTGCCGGTTTGCAGTTGGACCCGGCGGCCACCGTCGCGGATGCGGCCGCCCGGCCGATGGACCCGTTGTCGGTGCTGCGCCGGCTCTTCGGGCTGACCCGCCGGGTGCAGCCCGCGGTCGCCGTCGACCGGTCGATGCTCGACGCGGCCGTAGATCGCCTGGCCGGCGCGCTAGACACCGCCGGCGGCGACGGCGCTATCCGGTTCGACGGCATCACGCCGGTAACCGTGGAGCCGAGGGCCGGCCAGCGGCTGGACCGGCCGGCCGCGGCAGAGGCGCTGCGTTCGGCGTACCTGCGCTCCACCGGGGCGGTCCGGCTGTCGATGACCTCGACGGCGCCGAAGGTGAGCGCTGCGGAGATCCTGCGGGTGCTGCGGGAGGTCGCCCAGCCCGCGGTGGCCGCACCGGTGGCGCTGACCGCGGGGTCGCGGACGGTGGTGGTTGCGCCCGCCGACATCGCCGCCACCCTGACGTTCGTCCCCACGCCAGCGGGTCTGCTGGTGCCGCACGTGGACGGGGCGGCGCTGAACCGACGGCTGGCTAGCCGGCTGGCCGCCGTACAGGTGCCGCCGCACGACGCGTACTTCCGGTTCGTCGCCGGCCGGCCGGTCATCGTGGCCGCCGTCACCGGGCGGACCGTGTACCCGGAGGACCTCTCGCTCGCTATGGTTCGGGTGTTACCACGGCCGGCGCCGCGGGCGGCCACCGTGGCGTTACGGCCGACGCCGCCGCGGCTGTCCACCGCCGCCGTCCATGCCCTCGGTGTGCGGGAGGTGATCGGCTCCTTCACGACCCACCACCCGTGCTGCCGGCCGCGGGTGACCAACATCCACCGGATGGCCGACATCGTCAACGGGGCGCTGGTGCTGCCGGGGCAGACTTTCAGCCTGAACGGATACGTCGGCGAGCGCGACACCGCGCGCGGGTTCGTCTCGGCGCCGATGATCGACCAGGGCTCGTTCGTCGACGCCGTCGGTGGCGGCGTGAGCCAGTTCGCCACCACGATCTTCAACGCGGTGTTCTTCGCCGGCCTCAAGGACGTGCAGCACACGCCGCACAGCTACTACATCAGCCGCTACCCGGCAGGCCGCGAGTCGACGATCTCCTATCCGCAGCCGGACTTCCGGTTCACCAACGACTCGCCGTACGGCGTACTGATCCAGACGGCGTACACCGGGACCTCGTTGACGGTCACCTTCTGGGGCACCAAGCGCTACGAGATCGAGTCGGTCTCCGGCCCCCGCTACGCACCGACCGTGCTGACCGGCGTGACGTACAACCCGCGGCCGGACTGCGAGGCCTCCGGCGGCAGCACCGGCTTCTCGATCAACGTGACGCGGATCTTCCTTTCGGCCGGCCGGGAGGTGAAGCGGGAGACGTTCCACACCCGGTACCTCCCGGAGCCGCACGTGATCTGTGGCGGCTCTCCGGCGCCGACTCCGAGCCCGCCGTCGCCGTCCCCATCGCCCGTCAGCCCTTCGCCGACGCCCGCACCCAGCGCGACGCCCACTCACTGACCGGCCGCGGCCAACTGGCCCGAATTCAGCGCACGGCGTACGTCTGGCCGGCCGGGGTGTCGGTGACCCGTACGCCGAGCGCCGAAAGCTCCTCCCGCAGCCGGTCGGCGGCGGCCCAGTCGTGCGCCGCCCGGGCCGCTGCTCTAGCCGCGAGCAGCTGGGCGGCGTCCGCTGGCAGGGGGTCCGACCGGCGGCCGACGTCGCGCACGACGTCCAGGCTGAACAGCGCGTCGAGGTGCGCGAACATCTCGAACTTCGACCCGGCCGGGATCTCCTCGTCGCGCTCGATCCGGCGCAGGACCTGCAGGGCGGCCGGGGTGTCCAGGTCGTTGTCGAAGGCGTCGTAGACCTCCGGGACGTAGCCGGCGCACATGGGCTTCGACGGGAACTCGGCCCACTCGGCCACTCGGGCGCGCCAGCGGGCCAGGGTCCGATCGGCGGCGGTCAGGGCATCCCAGGTGAGGTTGAGCTGCTGGCGGTAGCGGCCGGAGAGGAAGAACAGCCGCACCGCCAGCGGGTCCAGCCCGCGCTCCACCACGTCGGTGAGCAGGACGACGTTGCCGGTCGACTTGGCCATCTTGCGCCCGTCCGCCAGCAGGTGCTCCCCGTGCACCCAGTGC
The DNA here is from genome assembly GCA_051000715.1 of Mycobacteriales bacterium. GTDB lineage: Bacteria > Actinomycetota > Actinomycetes > JALYNC01 > JALYNC01 > JBPCOB01. The sequence continues at coordinate 2,386 of JBPCOB010000126.1, read as the reverse complement.
CGGACTACCTCGTGCCCCACCGAGGAGTCCGACTGGGCCCGCTCGTCCTCGTGGTGCGGGAAGCGCAGGTCGATGCCGCCGGTGTGGACGTCGATCGACTCGCCGAGGTAGCGAAGCGACATCGCCGAGCACTCGATGTGCCAGCCCGGGAAGCCAAGGCCCCAAGGCGACTTCCACACCATGGCCCGGTTGGCGCCGGCCGCCTTCCACAGTCCCCAGTCGGCATGGAACCGCTTGCCGGGTGCAACCTCGCCGACCGGCGTGCGGTGGCCCGGCCGCAGCTCGTCGAGCCGGTTGCCCGACAGCGCGCCGTACGACGGGAACGACCGGGCGTCGAAGAACACCGAGCCGGCGGCGGCGTACGCGTGCCCCGCCTCGATCAGCCGGCCGATCATCTCCTGCATCAGCTCGATGCAGTCCGAGGCCCTCGGGTACGCCGCCGCGGGACGGATGTTGAGCGCGGCCAGGTCCCGATGGAATGCCGCCTCGTAGAACCTGGCCAGCTCGGAGGCCGACCGGCCCTCGGCCCGGGCCGCGGTGAGCACCTTGTCCTCACCGGTGTCCGTCGTGTCGTCCTGCAGGTGGCCGACGTCGGTGATGTTCTGCACCAGCTCCACCCGCAGGTGGTGCCGCTCGGCCACCCTGCGGACGAGGTCGGCGAGCAGGTAACTGCGCAGGTTGCCCAGATGCCCGAACTTGTAGACGGTCGGGCCGCAGGCGTACATGCGCAGAACGCCCGCGGTGGTGGGGACGATCTCCTCGACCCGGCGGGTGCGGGTGTCCATCAGCCGCAGCACGTTGTCCAGCGTAGGTCGCCGGCCCTGGCGGCGCCGCTCCCGGTGGACTATCAGCGCGAGCGCCGGACGCCCCCGCGTCAGCTCTTGCCGTAGATCTTGAACAGGCCGAGCAGGTCACCCCGTCCGAGTGTGCGCTTGCTGAAGTCGCAGGAGGCCACGCTCGGGTACATGGTCAGACCCTTGTTCGCGGTGATCGCGGCTGGGTGGCCGAGCCCGAAGGTGTGGCCTCGCTCGTGGGTCATTACTCCCTGCAGGTCATAGGCCCCGCTGCACCCGCCGGTCCCCGTGACCCACTTGAACTTGGTGTTGATCGCGGCGTCGGAGTCGATCACGTTGTGACTGCCGTTGTAGTACGTGCAGGTGACCGCCAGGACGCCGGAGGCGGTGAGGGATTTCCACCCGGTGACGTTGACCTGGTCCGGACCGCTGCCGCAGCGGGCGTCGGAGGTGATGCCGGGAGCCTTGGAGGTCGTGCCCGCGAAGGACTGGGCGGTCTTCGGCTTTCCGGCGATGCCGCAGTCGTCCTTGCCGCTGGTGATGTTCGAGGTCGCCGTCTTGAGGTTGGCCAGTGCGCTGCCGGCGACGTTGCCCGGAGCGCTCTTGCCGTTGTAGTGCCAGCCATACGTGCCCCCGACCTGGTAGCCGAAATCGACGAACGCAGAGCTCGAGCAGGCGCCGGACGCGACAGGTGCGTCCGGCGCGGTCGGGGCCGGCAGGCCGCGGCGAATGGTCACGGAGCCGTCCGCCGAGCGTGCGACGGTCAGCAGCTGGTCGCCCTCGACGGTGAGGACGGCCGCCGACACCGTCAGACCGCGCGCGGGTACGCGCACCCCGGCTGCGCCGTCGGTGACGACGATGCCGTCGCGGTCGCAGATGCTGGCCGGATACCCGGTCGGCAGTGCGGCGGCGGCGAGCGTCCCGCCGGCCTTACACCACGCCGGCGCGGGCGACCCGGGCTTTGCCAGGGCCGAAGCACCGCCCCCAGTCACCGCCAGCACCACGGCAGTGGCCACCAGTCCGCGGGCAACTCTCAGCATCTGCAGATCCCCCGATTTTGCTCTCGGCGCCGGGCACCTCCCGACGTGCCCGGTCCGTCCCGCCCGAGGTGGTGGGATTGCCTGACCCCCGGTTCGGCAGAGACTAACTGCCACCGGATCCGGCGGAAAATCCGCCACGGTTCCGGCCAGGGGCGCGAGTTGAGGCGGGCCCGGGCCAGCCGCGCCTCGTGCAGCGCCGCCTCAGCCGCATTCGGGTCGACCGGGGCGACCGCCTCGGCGTACGCCGTGAGCTCCGCTGCGCCGCCGAGGAGGTCCCCTAGCCCAGCCAGGAGCTCCCCGTGCTCGCGCCGCAGCGCCAGCGGATGCCGGGGAAGCAGCAGCGCCAGCTCCACCGCCCACAGCCGAGTCCGAGCGTGCTCGACGGCCGCGGCGAGCTGCCGGATGTTGTTCAACATCCGCAGCAGGATCTCGGTGGGCGGCCACGGGGCCAGGTGCGCCGGTTCGGGCTCGACGCCGGCGGAACGCGCCAGCTCCGCGACTCCGGCAGGCGGCAGCAACCGGCCGCCCGCGAAGGGGTCGACCAGCACGGAC